>CAYHAJ010000111.1:0-41053 GCA_964354535.1 uncultured Pirellulales bacterium | reverse complement strand
GGAAGCGACGCCCCCGGACGGTAATGACTTCACGGCCATTGCCGCAGGGTGGGGCCACAGCCTAGGCTTGAAGAAAGACGGCTCGATTGTCGGTTGGGGCTTGAACGAGCACGGTCAAGCCACCCCCCCGGCCGGCAACGACTTCATCGCCATTGCTGCAGGCGCCGCGCACAGTCTGGCCCTGAAAAGAGATGGCTCGATTGTCGGTTGGGGCTGGAACGAGTACGGCCAAGCCACCCCGCCGGACGGCAACGACTTCGTCGCCATCGCCGCAGGCTACTCCCACAGTCTGGCAATCAGGAGACAAGAACCTGTGGCGGGCCATGAGCAGCAGACGTGTCCCCGCTATTAGTTGCCAAGCAGGCCTCGACCTCGGGTTGGACGTCGTCTGCGCTTGGCCTTGTGCCGGTAGCGCTTGGTCAGGTCGACGATCTTGCCGTGTTCCAGCACGTACACGGGGGTCCCGGTCTCAAGGCCGAGCTGTAGGGCCCGCTTAGCCGCACGGCGCAGCGCGGCATCAGACCCCGCGATATCCGGGTCGTCGGGGCCTATTGCCTTTCTTCTCTTGGTCATGGGTTATCTCCGGCAGCAATACGCCTTGGTTTCGATCCGGAATTATCATAGAGGATCCAACGATCCACCAGTTTGCGATAGAGCCGTTCGAAGTTCCGCCAGCCGGCGTCAAACCGTCTGCGGACGACCTCTTCGGGTACGTTGTGCCCTCCCTGCACGGCACGGGCTCGGACCCTGCCCAAAGCCAAATCCGCCGAGGGCAAGCCGAGGAAAATCAACTTTACATGGTATCCCGCTGCCCGCCAGCGGGGGATAAGCCGTGCGTAGTTGCGGCCCGACAACGTGGTTTCGAAGGCGAAACTCTCTCCCGCGTTCACGCGGCGATGGATTTCCTGGAGCATCAGCTTGCCGGCCCGCAACGCGGCCCGATCCGGATCGAAGGGCGACAGCCCCGCCGCGATCAGGTCCACATTGATGAAGTCCAGGCAGTCCGCTTCCCGGGGCAGGAATTCGCGGGCGAAGGTCGTCTTGCCCGCCCCATTGGGTCCGGCGATGATCACGATCTTCTTGCGTATGCTCATACTTTTTGCAGTATAACCGCCGGACGTTCAAAAGACCAGTCTCGCGGCACGGCGCACAACCACGCGGAAGCCGCCGGTCAAGCGCTGTAGTCATAGGGCTTCCTGCCTTGCTGGAGGCGGCAGTCGTGCTGCATCTGGCCTAACGCGGCCTTCGGCCGCAACCAAGACGAGTCAGCCACAGATTTCACCGATTAGCACAGATTTCCAGAGAAAGGCTGCAGAGCAAAAGAAGAGAATCGACAACCGCAAGCCTCTTTCCTCCTTCTTGAATCTGCGAAAATCTGCGTAATCTGCGTAATCTGTGGCTTTTCTAACTCATTTACGTCTTGGGACTTACGGCATGTTTCCTTCGAAAGCTTGTCAAATAGACAAGATGTTGCGGCTTTGCAGTGCAGGGTGGCGGTGAGGCGGTCGGCCAATCCCTCGTTGGTCGTCGTGTCACTCTGTTCAACGTTTTGCTGCAGGTACGCTGCTCGGTTGTGTTCTCTGCTCACCAGATTCGTGAGACACGGCGATCTTCAGGTAGTCTTGATAGGCGGCCGCGGGGTCGAAATTGTCCTCGCCGGGAGCGGCGTGGAGGAGAATGCCGAAGCGCAGATGGAACGGCCGGCCCGATGCGACCTCCGTGTTCTTCGCCGGACCTTTCTTGAAAACGGACTGGCCGAACGGGTTGGCGACCATCAGGCCGTAGTCCCGTACATGCCAACGACAAGCGCTCGCGTTGCGAGGGTCCGGCATGAGCATGATTCCTGCGAAGGCATCACTCAGGCGACCGCTGTAGTCGCACCAGGCGGCCTGCTGGCCCCAGATCTCCTTCTCATTGCGTCGCCCGTGGTCGTCAAGGATGCCTCCCGGCGGATGGCGGTTCTCGAATGGCTTAACCATGAGGGGCGTCGCCAGCCGCACGCCCAAGCCCATCTCTTCCTGGTCGCCGAAGCATACGCCGGCCCGCTTTGATTGAAACGTGGAGTCCCAGAGAATCAGATAGCCGGCCGGCCGTACCTGGAACGTATACGTGCAGGTCTCCTCGCAAAGGACATTCCCTCCGGCGGTGTAGAGATTGCGTACGGCAAATGTGCCTTTGTCCCCTTCGGCTTGCGGTGCCCTGACGAATCCACCGTGCGCAACGGTCGCCTGGTTCCGCCAGAAATCAGCGCCGCCGAGGTCACCGAATGCCAGCCAAAGCCCCGGATGCATCGTCGCATGATCGGCCGGGTCACTGCCTTCTTTCGGCGGATGACGACGGGTCACCTGGAGGCCCCCCGGCGCACAGACGTCCTTGAAATAGGGACGCAGGATCTCCGGATCGCGATAGACATACGTCGCCAGCGGCCGGTCATCCACGCGGATCAGCACCGTGTCATCCCGGGGCTCGAAGGCGACGCGATGCTCGGCCGCCGTCGCGCTGGCAGCCATCCCGGCACACAACAAGGCCACTATCCTTTGACGGCGTCTTCCTCGCATAGCCTATCCCCTGCAGAACGTTCTTGCGTCGGTGTTCATTATACCTGCTCCGGCATGACGAAAGGCGAACGGTAGGAACCGCGCGCGAGTCCCTCGACCGCCTTGGTGTCCACCGCTTGTCCCCCGGCCTGCACCGCGGTGATCCGCTCTGTCGCGGGGTCGATCGTCAGCCAGGGCCCCAGCGACAGAGGCTCCTTCTGCAAATCGATGTTATTGGCACGCAGGTGCTGTTGGAGCCGCGTGACAATCTCCCCGGCCCGTGGAAGACCGTCGGCGGCCCGCTGAATATCCTCCCAGGTGGCCCGCGCTCCGAGGCGGCAGGAGACATTGCCCAAATGGCAGACGGCCGAAGAGATATGCCCCTGCCGGATCGGGGCGTTCAACTGCCCGGCTTGGCGATCCCGGATGGCCTGAATGAAGTTGGCCGCGTGTCCCGAGCCGCCGTCGCCTTTGAACTGCCGGAGCCTCTTGCCGCCCTTGTCATAGGTCCAGCCACCACCGCGGAAGCCCGCAAAGTAGCCGCCCTCACATTGCAGAATCAGTCCCTCCCGTATGCCCAGGAGCTGATCCATCTCCTTCAGGCCGGGGCGCATCGGCAGATTGCGGTTCTCGATGTAGATGGGGGCGGGCCGGTAGTCCAGAATCGTGAATTGGGTGTTCGGCGTCTGGCCGGCGTCGCCAACTCCGAATCGCCCCCCCGCGCCCAGGACCCGCGGCGGCAGATCGTTGTAGCCGGCGAACCAGCGGCAGACGTCGAAGGCATGAATGCCGCTGTTGCCCAGATCGCCCGTCCCCGTGGACCAGACCCAGTGCCAGTCATAGTGCAGCTTTTCGCGGGTCAGAGGCTCGACCGGGGCCGGCCCGCAATAGAGATCGTAGTCGAGCCCCTCCGGGGTGTAGGGCGCCACCTTGCCGATGCTGCCGCGCAACTCATACCACAGGACGTGTCCCCAAAGCACCTTGCCGAGGTTGCCTTCGCGAATGTAGGCGGCGGCTTCCTTGAGGCCCTCATCGGAACGGTACTGTGTGCCCGCCTGGACGATGCGGCCGTACTTGCGGCCCGTTTCGATGATCTTTCCGCCTTCCCAGATGTTGTGCGAGACGGGCTTCTCCACGTACACATCCTTGCCCGCCTGGCACGCCCAAACCGCGAGCAGCGCGTGCCAGTGATCCGGCGTGGCGATGACCACCGCGTCCACGTCCTTCCTCTCCAGAATCTTGCGCGGGTCCGCGGCGGCGAACACGCCGGCATGGCGTTTGACGTGCTCCGCCAGCCGTTTCGGATCGACGTCGCACACCGCGACCAGCCGCGTGCCCGGCAGTTTGCTGAAGACTTGGGCGTGTTGACCCCCTTTGCCCCCGAGGCCGATCACGGCAACGCGGATGTCCTCGTTGGACCCCAGCGCTCGCCCTGCCGGCGCCAACAGCGCCAAACCGGCGGCGGTTGTCTTCAGGAACCTGCGTCGCGAGTACGATGTACCTTTGTTATCCATGCCCATGCACCTCCACCATCAGTCCGGCAGGTCTTTGTTCGAGGTCTCCGGCGCCCACCAGATAGCCACCATGCCGAAAGCATAGATCAGGCCCATCACCGCGCCCACCTTGGCAAAGTCGCCGCCCAGCCAGACAACCAATGTGCCCGCGGCGAAGACCCCGCCGGCGGTGGCAAAACGCCCCGTGTTATAGGCAATGCCACTGCCCGTGGCGCGCACCTTCGTCGGAAACAGCTCCGGCAGATACAGCGGGAGCCAGCCGAAGAACAGAGTCGCGATGAAACCCTGCGCAAACGCCATCGGCAGAAAGGCAGATTGCAGCGGGGCCGTGAACAGGAAAAGGCCGCTCGTCAGCGCCGTGGAACCAAGACTGATCAGGAAGTAGGAGAGCCGCCGGCCCAGCAGACCGGCGAGTTGAGCGCCGAAGAAGCTGCCCAGCACGGCCCCCAGGGCCCAATAGCCTTGCGTGAGTGCCTTGTACCCCGGCTGGGCGGCCCCGCCGATCTTGTCCGCCCAGGGAATCATCCACTTGCTGGCGGCCCAGGCGCCGATCATGGGAATCGAGCCCAGCACGATGCCCAGGAGCGTCAGCCGCAATAACGGCGGATGAAACAGCTCGCGCAGCGGCGCGACCGTCCGCCGGGCCGCCCCCGCACGTGTGGACAGCCAGCGCGGCGACTCCGGCACGAAGCACAGGGCCACGACCCCAAACAACCCGGGCACCGCGCTCCACCCGAAGAGCCAGCGCCAGGAGTCGGGCGTGATGTGCCAGATCCGCGCGATCTGGGAGAGCAGCAGGATACCCGTGTTCAGGCCCGCGCCGACGATCCCCGCCACCATGGGCCGCGACACGTTCGGCCAACACTCCGAGACCAGGGCCACGCCGTTGGGCCACATGCCCCCGACACCCAACCCCACGAAGAAGCGAAGCGCGAGCATCTGTTCCAGGCTGCCAACCAACCATCCGGCTCCTGAGAAGACCGAATAGAAAAGGATGCTCACCCCCATCGCCCGCGTGCGGCCGATGCGGTCGCCCAACGCGCCGAACACGATACCCCCGACGGCGGCACCGAGCATCAGACTCGCGGTGAAACGCGCAAACCAATCGCCCGCCAGGGCATCCGTGAAGCGGTCTCCCAGCAAACTTTTCGTGACGGAGAGGGACGCGATCGGCATCAGGCCCAGTTCGATGCCATCGAAGAGCAGACCGCTGAACGCGGCGCACAGGACAACCAGCCGCGCCTTCTGCGAGAGGGGCAATGGAGAAAGTGCCATCGAGACTTGATTCATGCCTTCATTTCCCCTCCGACCGCTCAAGTTCTACCGCCCTTCTCTGCCGTATGTCCCGGACCCAGGTGTTCGAAGGCGCGGATGATGGCGCTATTGTCCTGAGCCCCGTAGCCGGCACTCTCGGCCAACTCCAGCAGACGTGCGTGGGCCTGGGTGAGCGGCAGATCCGTGCCCGCCTGGGCCGCGGCCCGGAGCATCAGGCGAACGTCCTTGTGGTGCTGTGCCAACCGCGCCTGCGGCTCAAAGTCGCGACGGATCATTTTCTCCCCTTTCGTGTCCATGATCCGCGAGTAGGCCATGCTTTCGCGCAGCACCGTCAGCGTCATCTGCGGATCCAGCCCCAGGGTCTTGCCCAGCCACAGTCCTTCCGCCAGGGCAGCGCGATTCAGGCCCAGAACGAGATTGCTGACGAGCTTCATTTGCGAGCCGCTGCCCCAGGGTCCAAGGTGAAACCACCGGCGAGCAAACATCCGGAACAAATCCTCGCATCGACCGAACGCATCCGCCGGACCGCCGGCCAGGACCACAGCTTGCCCGTCGCGAACCTGCTGACTGCTGCCGGAGATCGTGGCATCCAGGTAACAGACGCCCCGTTCGGCCAGCCGCCGACCCACTGCCGCGGCACGTTCCGGATCGCCGGTGGACGTGTCAATGACGATCCGTCCGGCGGCCAGAGCGCAGCCCATCTCGCCCAGCACCGTCTCCACCACATCGCTGTCCGGCAGGCTCAGAAGAATCCGGTTGCAGGCGGAGGCAATCGCCACGGCATTCGCCGCAGGCTTTCCACCGATCTGGCGGAGAAGATCCTTCCGAGCGGGGTCAATGTCATGTCCCCATACGTCGAGACCACCGGCGCACAGACGCTCCGCCAGGGCCATGCCCATCAACCCCAGCCCGATCAAGCCGACTGGCTCGGTGGCGCGCTGGCCCCCATCGGCAATCGACGTTTGAGATGCTGATTTCACGACAACACCATAGTCCCTATCTCTGCTCCGCGTCAAGGGAGCTTGCCGCTGATCCAGGTCAGTTGATCCGATCGCGCGATTTCCCTGCCGTCGGCAAAGACCCGCAAGCCGGCACCCTGGTGGTATTTCTCCCCGGTGCGATCCCACAGGATGGTCAACGTCCGACCGTGATAGGGCACATTGTCCAGGCAGAACCAGTCCCACGCACCAGGGGGGATCAGAGGATCGACTACGACCGTGCTATCTTCGCGCGGCGCAAGACCTACCAAGCCACTGATCACCAGGTCACAGAAGCTGGAGTGATTATAGTAGCGGCTCCGATTCGAATCCGGCTTCAGCCAAGTGCCATTCTGTTCATCGAGATATTCGCCAATGTACGGCTTGCCCCGATACCGGTGACAACGGGCGTACGTCAAAAGGGCCTCGAAGTAATCCGCCTTGCTCACGTACGGCTGCTGATCGTTGCGCAGCACGTTAGCCAGGGCCACCAGCGTCTGGCTCGTGGCGAAGGGCCAGACGGCGCCGTCCCATTCGCAGGTCCCCACGCCGTGACTTCGGAACTGAGGATGTCTGCGCTCCGCGGTCGTGAGGCCCATCGGGGCCTTGAATCCCTGGGGGTCCAGAAGCTGTTGCCAGGCCTGCTCCGTTGGTAGTGTGCTCGTAAGAGCATATTTCGGAGAAACGCCTGACGGCGTCACTACGAACGGAAGATCGAAGTACCACGGAATGAACCCGATCTCCTCCCGCACGTCAGCCAACGTGCCATCCGGATGGCGCACTTTGAAGAACTTGGCTTCGTTGTCCCACAACAGTCCATGGATGAGCGACTTCAACCTGGCTGCCTTCTCTGCGTATTCCCGGGCCACCTCGTCGCGCCCGGCCATTTCCGCCACTTGGGATATCGCCACGGCGCTGGCGTACATATAGCAGTTCAAAGGAGGCCGCAGGTTCCGGATCTTCCGTCCGCCACTGATCGACTCTTCCATGCCGTCCCGTACATCATACTGCCAGAACAGGCCACTCTCCGTGCCCCGCTCCCGCACCCATGCCTGATAATCGGCGATGAACGCGTCGAGCAGATTCGTCAAAAAGGCCCGGTCGACGTTGACTAAGTAGCGACGGTAGAGTGCCCACGTGCCCCAATTGCTGTACTGGTGCAGGTGTGGCTGCCAACCGCCTTCGTGGCCGACGTACCAGAAGCGGGCATACTCGTCGAGGTATCGCTGGTCACGAAGCCAGGCGCCTTCATAGAGATGATGACCCAGCGCGCAGCTTATCGTGTTGTACTTGCCGCTATGGCCGACCTTGTCCAGGAACTCCGTGAACACAAAACCATCCGGCGTCTGCTTCAGATGCTTGCGGAACGTCCACCAGCGGAAATAGTAGATCTGCTCGAAGTTCTTGTCCGGGCACTCGAAGAACGGCACATTCTCCTTCATCCACATCCACGACCGGCTGTTCGGGACATAGTGGATGATGTTCTCGGGCTCCATACCGTTGAAGAAATCGACGTGGTGCTTGAAGGCCTCGGCATCAAGGACGAACATCGCGGGGGCAGAAGATGTCGCGCCCCTACCCGTCAGAGGCATCCAGACGGTCATCTGCGAATCGCCCCGATTGCCCCAGGCATAATAAGGAATCAAACGCACGTCAATGGTGGTCGGTTCTTCGGATGAAATCTCTCGGTAGAGGGTGTTGTCCCAGCGACTACCTGTGAGACTCTGTGCTTTTCCCTCCAGAGTCGTCACACCTGCGAGCAGGTCCTTGTCAAAGCGGCTTTCCCATCGATCATCCGGTGAAATCGCCACGTCGGCAATCCTGACATTCTCCGGCAGATCCGGCGATTCCAGGCAGTAAACAATCGGTCCGCGACGCACCGCAACCTGGTTGCACGCCTCCTCCACCAGCGGATGTGCTTCCAGCACTTGCACAGACATAGGGAATACTATCTCGACCCTGTCCTCGGCCGACCAGGAGCGTTTGATCTGAAGATATTGGCCCGAGGCGAGGTCCGGGCCCGTCCGTTCGCCGTTGACGGTGACGCGAGCCCCTTTCGCCCAGCCGGGCACCCGCAGAAACAACGAGAACTCGTTTGCTGGCCCATTCTCCAGAGTGATCCGGATGGTGCCCTCCCACGGATAATCGGTCCGCTGTCTGAGCTTGACAGCCCCCCCGCCGGGAAGCTGCGTGTCCAGCACATTGCTGCCGTAGAGGTTGACCCATACTCCCTCGTCGGACACGCTGTACGCGTAGGCAGCAGTCTCGGCAATGGTGCGCGCGATATTGGGCGGACAGCAGAAACAGCTCAGGTACGGCTCACGTTTCCGCGACCAGCGCAGCTCGAACGGCAAGTCGGCCACCCGCGCCAGGGGGTTCGTATAGAAGAACTCCTTCCCATCGAGGCTGATGGCTGCCAGCACCGCGTTGTACAGCGCCAGTTCGAGCAGATCAGCATAGCGGGCGTCGCCTGTGAGCGCCAGCATGCGCCAGTTCCACAGAACGAAACCTACTGCGGCGCACGACTCGTTGTGCGCGGTGAGATTGGGCAACTGGTACGCACGGCCGTAGGCCTGGTGCACGGGCTGGATCGAGGACTGCGACTTCGATCCATCCGGCGAGGCCCCGTTGTACAAGGCCCCCGTGGCTCCGGTCACGTACATCTTCCGTAGGGCCACATCCTGCCAGATCTTCTCCAAGGCACTGAGCAGAGATGGGTCGCCCGTCTCGGCGTACACGTCGGCGGCGCCGGCATAGAGGTAGTTCGCCCGGACGGCATGGCCGACGGCCTGCGTCTGCTGACGGAAGGGAACACGGTCCTGATTGTCGTCCGTGCCTCCTTCGACCAGATCGCGAATATCGATCAGCCCTTGGGCCAATTCGAGATACCTGGGATCGCCCGTGGTGCGGTACATCTCCACGACACCCATGTAGTGCGCGGGGCAGATGGCGTTGTTCGCCAGGGTGCGGGGCGAACTCCTATACGTCTCGTAGAGGAAGTCCGCGGCCTTCTTCGCGATGTCCAGCAGGCTGGTTTTGCCCGTAGCACGGTAGTGCGTGCAGGCACAGGTCATCAGGTGCCCCAGGTTGTAGGTCTCGAAGTCGAGCCGGTTTCGAAAGTCATCGGCCTGAGGCAGATGCTGGCGCTCGGCGATAATGACCGGCGTATGGAGGTATCCATCCTCGCGCTGGGCCTTGCCGATGACCTCGATGATCCCATCCATCTGCCGGTCCAACGCTTCATCATGGGTCGTCGCGTAGACAAACGCCACGGCCTCCAGCCACTTGTAGAAATCGCCATCGTTCCATTTGGGTCCCCGGTGCCGCCCCGGCTTCCGGCCAGCCGCGACCAGGAAATTCTCATAGGCAGGGCTGATGTTGGGATCGGCGAGCAGCCGCCCCATATTCGGAATGACCGTCTTACGGCACCGGTCAAAACGCTCGGCCCAAAACCCATCCGTCCAGCGCACCGCGTCCATGCCGACGCTGCGCAGCTTGACGTTGGGACTGGCCGACGTGTCGGTCAACCCTCGGCCTGCTGCGGCGATATTACCGAGGCACACTATCAGCAATGCCAAGCAGCGTGCCTTTGTTTCTCGCATGGCATGATGTCTGGGTGGCAGCGTCAAGCGCAGCTTGGCGATGGTCTTCTCCCGGTACCGTGAAGCCATCGCCAAGGCCTTCGGCCTTGACGCTGCCACCCGAAGGGGCAAGGCTTTCACACGGGGTCCGCACAAGAGGGGCATTCTACTGGCCTTCGATTGTGACAATGATTCTGCGGTAACTGCAGAGGCGCGGCTGACCGTCATCCCACACCTCCAGGATGACGTGGAGGGACGCCAGCTCGGTCACTTGGGGCGCCAGGAACCAGGCCTGCGGAGATGCAGCGTCTTCGATTTGGACTTCACCTTTGAATGTCCCGGCTTCCCTGTAGATGAACCAGCGGTAGGAGACGTTGTTCCCATCGGGGTCGCGCGTTCCCGCGGCGCTGAGACTCACACGCCGGCCGGAGACTACCCGTATCTTCGCCACCGCCTTGCCCGCATCGCCCTGAAACCCTGCGATGGGATTGTGGTTCGCCTTGGCAAAGGTGTCCGCCACGCACCAGTCCATCCGCGCGGCGAAGTCATGCTGGTAGGCTTCGCGCCAGCGCCAGATCGTCGCCTGATCGGAGGTGTAGTTCCTCCCGTCTTCCGCCACCACGGTGTCCCGACTGTCCCGGCCATTGGTCCAGATGGGCCGGGTCTCGCCATAGGCCTGGTGGAGTACATAGCGTCCGCCCCAGCCGCCATACGAGGGGCTAAGGTGGCTGCCCAGACCGTTGTTGATCAGGTTGAAGAAGGATGGAGTATCGCCTTCCATGATGTACGCGAGCTTGGGATACAGCGCCCCGAGCGGGCCGTGGTCCTGGATGATGTTCTTCCAGAGCCAGGGGTTGTCCACCAACTCGAACTTGTGCATTGGGCCATTGCGATACAGACGGTCGCCGGAGATGCCGGTCCAGGTCGCCCTTTGATATTCCTGGTTGTCCACGCTGCTGGGGCTGACAATGTAGAAGAGGTTGGGAAACGTGATCCGCATCCAGCGGCCCGCGTTATCCTGATCGGAGATCGTATAGACCCGCAGTTTGGATACGAACGCGTCGAGTTCTTCGACACTGCGCGTGTACTTGACGTCCCACAGGGCCTGGGCCAGGCAGTTGGCCCCGCCCCAAATGGAGATCCACACCGGCCGCGGATCCGGCCTGTCGACCACCTCGATGATATGGCGCGATCCTCCTGTGCTCTTGCCCTCGCCCACACCCACCATGCCGAACTCCGGCCGGCCTGTCTTAGTCACGCTGTGCAGGTATTCCGGGGTCGGGTAGCCTGAGGCATGCTTCAAGAGGTTGTCCCGAACGTGGCCATAGGCCGTCACCCGCTCCCGAATCCGCTCCGGACGGACCATATCCTTCAGCCAGACGGAGGTGGTGGCGATCAGGCCCTCGACATCGTACTCATTGGAGTAGACCAGGAAGCGCACCAGCGATTCTTCGTCATCCGGCTCGTTGGAGATGTCCGTCAGCACAATCACCCGCGGCTTCTCCACCGGGATGAACTCCACCTTCGCCTCGGCCAGCAGGACCGATGTCAGCAGAAGAATGACGACAATACTCCACCTATGACTCATCGCGCAGACAATCAGATTCATCGATAGGACTCCTGTCGTTCGTAATGGTCGGGCATATCCCCATCATAGTGTGCCCCCGGCTCCCGTCAATGACGCACCATGTCACACCGGGTACGGCCCCTATAGGTGTGGCTGCCATTCGAGGGTGACCTGAGGTAGCCGGTGGTCAAGGACTTCTGCGGGCTCTTGTCGTGGAGGCCGAGCTACCCAAGATCAAGAGCCCCGGAACCGGAAAAAGCACGTGACGCTATCCCATTCCTCCTGGACGCGGGGGTTTTGGGGGTGGGGAATCCGAGGTCTTCGCGGTACAAAGCAGCCTGCGCGACTTGACAGGGGCTTCTTATGCCCTATCATGATCCCCGGTGAATGTAGGTTCCCCGGTTGGAAGGGAGAGTATGGCCCGAAGGCGTACCCGATAAAGAGAGGTCCTTGGCAGAGCAATGACGAAGCCCGGAGCGAATCCCGTTGAACGGCAGTCGGCTGATTTGGTCAAAGAGAACCTCGCCCGTTTGCAGGAACTTTTCCCGGAAGCAGTATCCGAAGGCAAGGTGGACTTCGAGAAGCTCAGGGCTACTCTTGGCCAGATCGTAGACGACAGGCCGGAGCGGTACTCCTTCACCTGGGCGGGTAAGCGCGATGCTATCCGGCTGCTTCAAGTTCCAAGCCGGGCCGCACTCAAGCCCTGCCCGGAAGAATCGGTCAACTGGGAGACAACGAAGAACCTCTTCATCGAAGGCGAGAACCTGGAAGTCCTCAAGCTCCTCTACAAGTCCTACGCCGGACGGGTGAAGATGATCTACATCGACCCGCCGTACAACACGGGCAATGTCCTACTCTACCCCGACAATTTCGCCGATCCGCTGGGAACATACCTTGAACTGACAGGCCAGAAAGATACAGAGGGCAATGTTCTGACAAGCAACCCGGAGACAAGTGGCCGCTATCATTCCGCATGGCTGTCAATGATGTACCCACGTGTGTTCGTTGCTCGCCAGCTTCTGGATAAAGACGGACTGATTTTCATAAGCATAGATGATAACGAAGTGGCGAATCTGCGAACGCTGATGAATGAACTTTTCGGCGAAGAGAACTTCATCGCGGAGATCGCCTGGAAGAACATCTACGGGGGCGGTTCGAAATCCAACTACGTGGTGTCACAGCATGAATATGTTCTCCTCTATGCTCGTGACTGTGCAAGTCTCGAAGAGATCGTTCTACCGCCCGATCCTGAGGCGCGCAAACGCTACACGGAACGCGATGGTAAATACGATGTGCGCGGTCCCTTTTTTACACAACCTCTCGCGACCACGAGTATGGACTACCGCCCCAATCTCCGATTCCCGATTAAATGGAAAGGTGAGGAGATATGGCCTGAAAAACAATGGCAGTGGTCCAAGGAACGCGTAGAAGAGGCGCTTCGCAATGACGAATTGGTTATCAAGAACGAGAACGGGAAGTGGTCTGTTCGCTACAAACAGTACTTGAAGGATGAGAACGGGATAGAAAGAGGTTCAAAGCTCTACTCCGTCAAGATCAAACCTTGGAGCCAAGAAGGAACGGCAGAGATTGTCGAGTTCTTTGGAGACGGGAAAGTTTTCCCATTTCCCAAACCCTCTGCCTTAGTTAAGCACTTCGTCAGTTCTCAATGGCAGGAGCAAGAGGCAATCATTTTGGATTTCTTTGCGGGGTCGTGCCCCACTGCTCAGGCGGTACTCGAATTCAACCAAGAGAACTTGAAGCAGTTCCGGTTTCTTATGGTCCAGCTACCAGAACCGACCGAAGACGGAACGTCAGCGCGCAAACAGGGCTTTAACACAATTGCTGACATCGGCAAGGAACGTATCCGGCGTGTCATTCCGAAGCTGAGGAAGGAGACCGAGGGGCATCTGGACTTCAAAGACGGTGGCAGACAGACTGACTTGGGCTTCCGCGTGTTCAAGCTTGCCGAAAGCGGTTATCGACAATGGCGCGGCACTGAGGAGAAGGACGGGCAGAAGTACACCGATGAAATGGCCTTGTTCACCGATCCGCTCTTGCCCGGCTGGAAGCCCGAAGACGTGATTTGGGAAGTAGCCTTGAAGGAAGGCTATGGTTTGTCCTCTACCGTCGAACCATTGCAGGAAATCAAGAGCAATCAGGTCTTTCGTGCAACCGATCCGGACCGGGAGCAATCCTTCTGCATCTGCCTGGATGACGAGCTCAACGATGAGACGGCCAAGGCACTGAAGCTTGGCAAAGAAGACCTGTTCGTCTGCCGGGATGCAGCCCTGACTGACGAGCAAGCCGCAAATCTGGCACTTCAATGCAAGCTGAAAACAATATGAGGAGTATCCACAAGTGGCTTGGGCGGACTTAATCAGCGGTTTCGTTGGTGCCATAATCGGGGGGGCTTTCGCGCTGTTGGCGGTGTGGCTGGAACGCTATCTATCATACCGCGAGAGCCGAAACAATGCGCGTTATCGACTTCTCCGTAGTTTGCGAGACCTACAGAAGATGGTTGGCGCAGAGGTGACCCGAGTTCGGGCAGAACACCCCAATGGTGATAATGACGAGAAGAAGCTCAATGATATTATCCTGAAGATGGCGTTGAACACTACCACACGTGGGCTCCAAGACAGCATCCTTGATATTCTAAGAGAAAATGACGAGTTGCCAGAGCTGCGATATGTTCGACGAGCTTTATGGTGCCCTGGGGCTGGTGCGAAGAAGTGGCTGGAGTCCATAAATAAGGCCATCAGGGACTTAGAGAAGATGATCTGCCCCCATCTGCGGAGGTGTGAGGAAGAGTTGTACCAAGAACTGCCCGATGACATACGGCAGGCCATCGAGCATCCAGAGAGCATCGGGATGCATCCTATGTCCGAGAGGAAAGGTGGGCAGTAGTGGAATTCCGTTTCGATCCCAATCAGGAGTTTCAGGTTCGGGCCATCGAGGCAATCGCGGATCTTTTTGACGGTCAGACCCGCGCTCAGGGCGGTATGCAATCCAGGGGCGGACAGGCGGGAACGCTGTGGGCAGTCGCTAACCGGCTTGACCTTGGCGAATCGGAGATTCTTCACAACCTCAGACAAATCCAGAGGCGAAACAGCATCCGAGCGGACAAGGCTCTTGAGTGCATCGAACAGAGGATTCAAACGCCCGACGGTGAGAAGCAGGCCCGATTCCCGAACTTCTCCATCGAAATGGAGACAGGGACGGGCAAGACATACGTGTATCTTCGCACGGCCTTGGAGCTTCACCATCGCTATGGGATGCGGAAGTTCATTGTGGTGGTCCCTTCCGTGGCGATTCGGGAAGGCGTCTTGAAAACGCTCGAAATCACAGCAAGGCACTTCCGGGAGTTCTTCGGTAATCCGGTCTATCGCTACTACGTCTATGACTCTGCGAATCTGTCACAGGTCCGGCAGTTTGCCCTTGCCGACAGCGTTGAAGTCATGGTCATGACGCTCGACTCCTTCAACAAAGCGTCGAACGTGATTCGGCAGTCTACAGACCGGCTCCAGGGGGAGACGCCGCTCTATCTGGTACAGGCAGCACGGCCGATTCTGATTCTCGATGAGCCTCAGAACATGGAGAGCGAAAAGGCGATTGCCGCTCTGGCGACGCTCGATCCGCTCTTCGCCCTGCGCTACAGCGCGACGCACCGCAACCCGTACAACGTGGTTTACCGGCTCACGCCGGCAGAGGCGTACCGGCAAGGGCTGGTGAAGAAGATCGAGGTGGACTCTGTTGTTCGCGAGAACGAAGAGAATCGGCCCTATCTGCGCGTCGATGAGATCAAGACGGAGAAGAACAAGGTGACGGCGCGCATCGGCCTTCACAAGCTCATGAAGACCGGGCAGGTACAGGAAGCAAGAGTCACCGTCCGGCCCGGAGACTCCCTGGAAGAGAAGGCGAACCGGTCCGAGTACGCCGGATGGGAGGTTGATGAGATAAACCCCGGCGGGAGTCTCGTTCGTTTCGCGAACAATGTGGAAATGAAGCTTGGGGAAGAGCAAGGGGCCGACAAAGAGGCGGTCTTCGATGTCCAGATACGCCACACGGTAGACGAGCACTTCCGCAAGCAAGCGCGGCTGAGGGACGCCGGGATTAAGGTCTTGTCGCTCTTCTTCATCGACCGCGTAGCGAACTATGCAGACGAAGAGGGCATAATCCGCAAGCTGTTCGACCGGGCCTTCAATGACCTCAGGGCCAATTATCCGGACTGGAAGGATGTCGCTCCGGAAGACGTTCGCGCGGCCTACTTCGCGGAGAAACGCCGCAAGGGGGGAGTGACGGAAGTGCTCGATTCCGTCTCTGGCGAAACGAAGGAAGACGTAGAGGCTTATGACCTCATCATGAGGGACAAAGAGACGCTGCTGAGCTTCCCCGAAGCGACGGACGATGACCAGACCCGGCGCAAGAAGCAAGTGGCCTTCATCTTCTCGCATTCCGCCCTGCGCGAGGGATGGGACAACCCGAACGTCTTTCAGATTTGCACGCTGAATCAGACGGTTTCGCTCATGAGAAAGCGGCAGGAAGTCGGACGCGGGATTCGGCTTGCCGTCCGGCAGTCCGGCTTGCGTGTCCATGACGATCAGGTGAACATTCTCACGGTGGTCGCGAATGAGAGCTATCGCAGGTACGTAGAGAACTACCAGAGCGAGATTGCGGCTGAGTACCGGGAAGAGATAGAGGCACGCTATGGCAAGCCCCTCGGCGATTTGACGGACGCCGAACGGCGGAAGATCGAAGCAGAGTACGGCGAAGGGATCCTCCCCCCGCCGCCCCGCCAGAAGGGTGAACGGAAAGCCAGACTAACGAAATCGGCGAAGTTGCATGAGGAATTCAAGGGCCTTTGGGAACGCGTCAAGCATAAGACCCGCTACGCGGTCAAGCTCGATACGGAAGCCCTGCTTGCCGATGTTGCGCCGGAAATCGACCGGGCCGAAATCGCCCCGCCCCGTATCACAATCACCAAAGCTCAGGTCCGCGCAGGCGATGACGGTATCTTTGAGGCAATGCAGACCAGTGCGGCCAAGACCGCGAAGGACTTGTCGGGCCGATGGGCCTTGCCGAACCTCGTTGACCTCATGGCCGATCTTCTGGAGCACACGTCCCCGCCCGTCCGCTTGACGCGAAAGACGCTCTTGGAAGTCTTCCGGCGTGCAGCTAATAAGAAGGTTGCCACGGACAATCCGCACGAATGGGCAACCACGGCGGTACGCATTCTCAAGGACAAGCTCGCAGATCATTTGGTAAACGGTATCGAGTATGTCCGGGTGTCGGATTGCCCTGGAAGTGACAGGCTGCCAGCCGATGCCAAATGGTACGAAATGCAGCAGGTATTGGACGAGAAGACTATCGAGCTATTCAGCAAGTACGTGATCCCGGACAATGGTAAGCCCCTGGAACGGAGTCTGTACGATGCCGTGCCGTGCGATTCAGAGACCGAACGGCAGTTCGTGGAGGATCTGGAAGCCAGAAACGACGTCCGGCTCTATGTGAAGCTGCCCTACTGGTTTCAGATCGAGACACCCGTAGGGAACTACCGTCCCGACTGGGCCATCGTCATGGACGGTCCGGAGCAGGACGGCAAGCCCGTCCTGTACTTCGTCTCTGAGACAAAGGGAACGGAGAAGTTCAGCCAGACCGGCAGCATAGCAGACCTCAAGAGCGAAGTCCGTCCCGACGAATGGCGGCGCATCCAATGCGGTGCAGCCCACTTCGGCTCCAGGCAGATGAAGAAGCTGGGTGCGCTCGAAGGCGTCGATTTTCGAGTTGTCTCCAAAAGTGCGGACCTTCCCGGATAAGGGGCCAACCCAAGCCGGAAGCGCGCAATAGGTGCGCCCCAAGTGGGTTCTTTTGGCCTACTGCGCGGCAGACCCGGACCTGGCGGGGATCGTGGCAGCCTGGCCGGGACTTTCGCCGGACATCCGAGCCACGATTGTGCGCATGATCCCATAGTGGTATAATGAATGTGGAGCAGGGGGCACGGATTTTCCAGCGAAATCGGATTGCGTTTCTGGGCGTGCAGTGGGACAATGCGCCGGCACAAACCCTTCTTGCTGGAGGCACGGAAATGGCAGAGAAAAGGTCGGACGAAATGAGACTGCGGGAAGCACAACAGTGGATCAAAGATGTGTTTGTAGCAGCCTACGAGAAGGGAATAGGGGATCGACTGGAAGAGGAGAAGATCTGCGGCGAGTACCGGTTCGAATCACACCCGATTCATCATCCATCGGGAGTCATGCGATACGAGTACAAGGGGACCATGCACACGTATGAGATTCGGCCCGGCGTGACTCCAGAAGGCTTCACCGTGGAAACGCTGTTCGACGGGCACCGGATGACGATGGAGTCCGCCAAGAACATCCGTGAATGGACAAAGGAGAAGATCGTCGCCGATTTCTGGGCGGGGCATGAGAAGTGGGCCAAGCGAGAACGTACAGCGAGCGAAATCAGGGCAGGACGGATGCGGGCGGCGGAGATGATTAGACGGAGGAACATAGACAGAAGTTGACGTAACGATCCTGCTCGGCACCATCGGTCTGGGCGTGGCGGGAATGCGGTTGCGGCGTCAACCCCGTTTTGCTGGAGGCCCGAAAATGGACGACGAAGAATTGAAAACCAAGCTGGCAGAGGTGCTCGCACGAGGATCGCAAGCGGCCGGCAAAGAACGGGACAACCAAGAGCGGATGAAGAAGTGGATCACGGAACAAGGGCGTCCGACGTTCGACAGATTGCAGCGCATACTGAATGAGATTGGTGTCCAGGACGCGAGTAATGGCTGGGACAATCTTGTGGGAACGGTGTCATTCGGCGATACTGGCAATGGGTTCACGTACGTGATTGAACTGACCGTTTCACCGAAAGGCGTCACAGGGACTACTCATATCAAGGGGCCGGGCCAAGAGGAGCGGACACACGGCCCCGTGAAGGATATCGTCAAGTGGGACCAGGATACAATCGTCGATGACTTCTTGAAGGGATTAGACAGTTGGCATCCTGAGCAGAAGTAGTTGGTGGCTTTCGCGGGGATGCGGCTGCGGCGTGGTCCGCTCACAGACGTCTGTGGTATAATGAGTATCGGGTAGACCGTCCGTTGTGATCGGCGCCAACGTCACGCGGGCGGCTGCCTCTTATGGGTGGCGCAGCATGAACAACGATGAGTTCAAGCAATCCCTACCAAGGATGCAGGACGCAGCGAACGTCTTCTACGACTTCACCTACGATCCCGATTACGCACTCAGGACCTACGACCACATCAACTACTACCGCAGGAACCTGATGCTCCAGGGCTATCACTCGATGAACGAGAAGGTGATGCGGGAAGCGGTCGATGCGGCTCTGGAGGTTCGCGCCTATTACCATGACGGTGATCTGCCGGAAGTGCCTATCCCGGCAGATGGACATGTGGTGGGATTGGACGATTTCCTTCGGATGGAGCAATGGTTCTTGACTGCGGCCAGACTCACAGCAACCGAGAAGGCCCCTTCCGGCTCAGCAGACTCACAAGCCATTCTCTCGAACGGAAGGGAGAAGCCGTGGGATGATAAGCTGGCGGGATTCATGCTGATCGCCAAAGCCAGAACCAAGTATTGCGATGGCCCCTGTGTACCGACAATGCGAACTCTGGGCAGGAGCCATTGCAGACCTGATGGCGAGTTTGACTACATGAAGAACGGGCGCAGGCGCAAGGTCCATGAGACTCAGTTTGCGGCATACGCAGAGCGTCAGAGATGGACCAGAGCTTCCGTGGAAGGAATCAAGGCGCTCATCGAGGCATACGAAAACAGTGTGCAGGAACTTCAAGAGAAGCTAAAAAAACGATGGAACATGGATTGGAAAAAGCTGTCCCGAGCATGAAATAGCCCGCTCCTGCTCGCGTGCTACTTGCGCAAGTAGAAAACATCCTCCCTGAAATCCTTGAAAGGACCAACCCAGGCCTGAAGCGCGCAACAGGTGCGCCACAAGTGGCTTCTTTTGGCCTACTATGTGGCTTCGGGCGCGTAACGGCCAGCATCATAAGTCCTTTGTTCACAATCGTTAATCGCTTATTGACAAATACTTACAATCGCCTCTGAGAGACTGTCGATCCGAAGGTTGAGGGTTCGAGACCCTTCGGCCGCGCGTGAAGACCGCGTTTTCGTTCGCGCGAACGCGGTCTTTGTTTGCGCCGGGGAAACCCAGCGCGGCCTTCGGCCGCAACCAAAACCCGTCAGCCACAGATTGCCCGAACGGCACGGGGC
Source organism: uncultured Pirellulales bacterium (assembly GCA_964354535.1). Lineage (GTDB taxonomy): Bacteria > Planctomycetota > Phycisphaerae > Sedimentisphaerales > Anaerobacaceae > PLanc-01. The sequence continues at coordinate 21,350 of CAYHAJ010000111.1, read as the reverse complement.
ACCGAGGCGGTGTCACCGATTAGCACAGATTTTAAGAGACGGACCAAGAGCAGCGGTTCCAGGCCATGAAACGTCATGGGCTGTTCGCTCCTTCTGTCAGCCTTCTTAAATCTGCGAAAATCTGCGCCATCTGTGGCTTCCCAAATTCCTTTACGTTGGCAGACTTACCGCCTGTCTCGTCGGAAAGCTGGCCAAGAAGACAAGATGTTACGGCTTTGCAGTTCAGGGTGTCAGGTGCCTCTTCCGGGGAGTAGTCCAGGCAGGGGCGGCGCGGATCTTCCCGGAGGCTTCCCTTAGTCCCGGCGTGGCAAGCGTTTAGGGGACACAAAACATTCGCGTGATTTATCTATTATTCTTGAAATCGGCCTCATGATATGGTATAATATCCATGCTTGTCGCCCCGCGTGGGGCGACGCTGGGAAAAGTTCAGATTCGGAGGAATCGGCACGGCGAGCGAAGCCCAAATCCTGGCCCATCGTGCAGAACAAAGCCAAAGAGCAGTAGCCGGTAGTCGGTAGTCAGTGGTCAGTTGGAAGACCGCCGTACAAACAAAGCCAATTCCTCGATTGCGGATTGTGGATTTCGGATTGCGGATTGAATATGGAGTTGCGGCGAAGCCGCCCGGTCGTCCCGGGCCCCATTGTGCAAACGAACTCAATTTCGCACCACCATGCCGGTGCGGAGATCGGCGTTCCCGGGGGCCCATGTGTGCGAAACAAAGCCAATTCCCGGCGCGTGGGACGGGCCTTGGGGGACAGAGCCGCAGGGCAAATGCGCAAAACAAACCCAATTTGGCTGGGCGGCGGAGGGCGAAATGCGCCAAACAAACCCAATTTGCTGGAGCCGGCGGCAGTGACAAGTGCTTTTGAAAGAAGGGGTTATGGCAATTCTTGGCGGTCGGTCGGCCGTCAAAACAAAGCCAATCTTCCGCCCGACGGGCGGGGAAGACCATCGGCAAGGCCAAAGGCCTTGACGCTGCCACCCGGCACAGGGACAACTGCGCCAAACAAAGCCAATTCCCGGCGCGAGGCGTGTGGTACAAACAAAGCCAATTCGGCTCGGGTCGTACTGCCCCATGGGGTCAAGGGCGCCAAACAAAGCCAATTTTCCGCAGGCGGGCAGGACAGGCAAGTGTTTGGCGGAAAAGGAGTTATGGTTAATTGGACATGCAACAGGCCTCGGCAAAACAAAGCCAATTTCCGGCGGGTGGGACGGGGCCTGGCGGACGGGGGCCGCAGGGCAAATGCGCAAAACGAACCCAATTTCGGAGGGAGTTTCGAGTTTGAAGGGTCAAGTCTCAAGCGAAACGTGCGAAACAAGCCCAATTTGGCCGGCCGGGACAGGGCCGGCGGCGCCAAGGGCGGCCCCGGGGGCCGAAGTACTCCATTACTCCATCATTTCATGATTCCATGGCGGCCCTGGTCCCCGATGGGCCACCAGGGGACGAAATGTGCAAAACGAACCCAATTTGCAGCGGGGCCGGATGGGACGGGGCCCCAGGGGCGTGGGACGAGGGGCAAATGTGCAAAACGAACCCAATTTCCCCGCCGGGACCGGGCGGTTCTCCCTCGCCCCTCGACCCGCCGGCCTCGCCCCCGCCAAGCCGATTGTGCGAAACAAAGCCAATTCCCCGGGGTCGACTTGAGTTGTCGGTGGCACCGTTGAGTTCGGTGCTGGGCGGTGCTATAACGAGGAAAAGAGGTGCTGTATGAAAAGAGCGTGTTGCGTATGCCTGATCGTCGTGTGGTTGGGCCCGAGCCCCGCCGGCGCAGGGACTGCCTCAGAACCCGCTCGCCACGAGACCAAGGGGCGTGTCGGAATCCGCCTGGGCAGTGACGCACAGAAGCGGGCGAGGTTCGGGGCGGAGCGTCTGAGCGAGACTCTGCGACGGGTAGGTTACGAACCAATAGTGACCACCGAACGGGAGCTAATCGTACCTCTCGTCACAGTGACGGTGGAGCGCCAAACCGGACCCGCAACACGACCGGCGGACCGTCGGCGATCCGCCGAAAGTTACCGGCTGTCGCGCGAGCGAGACGGCTCGTATCATGTGACAGGCTTCGGCGAATCGGGGGCGCTCTATGGATGCCTGGAACTGTCACAGCGGGTGATTGCCGCGGGAAAACTGCCGGGCGAGTTGGAGGTGACGGACGGTCCCGCCTTCCGGCTGCGCGGGTCGTGTGTCGCCATGCAGTTGACGTCGATTCTGCCCGGCCGAGACACGTACGAATACCCCTATACGCCGGAGAACTTCCCCTTCTTCTATGACCAGGCCCAGTGGATCGAGTACCTGGATTTCCTGGCCGAGAACCGCTTCAACACGTTGTACCTGTGGAACGGTCATCCGTTCGCCTCCCTGGTGAAGCTCCCGGAGTATCCGTACGCGCTGGAGGTGTCCGAGGAGGTGTATCAGCGCAACGTCCGGATGTACCGCTTCTTGACGGAGGAGGCGGACCGGCGCGGGATCTGGGTCGTCCAGATGTTCTACAACATCTTCGTATCCAAGCCTTTGGCGGAACATCATGGGATCAAGACACAGCATCGCGCCCACGGAGTTGACAGCAGACTACAACCGCAAATCCATCGCCAGGTTCATCGAGACGTATCCGAACGTGGGATTGTTGGTCTGCCTGGGAGAGGCCTTGCGCGGGCAGGAGAACCAGGAAAAGTGGATGAATGAAACCGTGATCGCCGGGGTGAAGGAGGCGATGCAGCGGCTCGGGACGACGGAAGAGCCGCCGATCGTGGTGCGAGCCCACGCCGTGTCGGACGTGAAAGCCATGGTGGAAGCGGCGCTCAAGCAATATCGGAATCTCTACACCATGGCCAAGTACAATGGGGAGTCGCTGACCACGTACGAGCCGCGCGGCCAGTACCAGCAGGTGCACTTGGACATGAGCCGCCTGGGCTCCGCCCACGTGGTCAACGTCCATATCCTGGCAAATCTGGAACCGTTCCGGTACGGCGCTACGGAGTTCATTCGCAAGAGCGTACTGGCCTGCCGGGACCGGCTGGGCGCCCAGGGACTGCACCTGTATCCGCTGGCGTATTGGGATTGGCCTAACGCGCCCGACAAGATCCAGCCTTACGAGAAGCAGTACCGGCGGGACTGGATCTGGTTTGAGGCCTGGGCCAGATACCTGTGGCAGCCGGACCGCGATCCAGACGCGGATCATCGGTACTGGGTTCGGCGGCTCGCGGAGACCTTCGGCAACGAGCAGGCGGCGGAGCTGATTCTGTCCGCCTTCAACGATTCCGGCAACTGCGCGCCGATGCTCCTGCGGCGTTTTGGGATCACCGAGGGCAATCGCCAGACCTTCTCCCTGGGGATGTTTCTGGATCAACTGGTGCACCCGGAACCGTATGGACCTTTCCCCGGCTTGTGGGAATGGCAGGCGCCTCCGGGAGAGCGGCTCGCGGACTACGCACAGAAAGAATGGACAGGGCTGAAACACGAGGGAGAAACGCCAGTCTCGGTGATTGAGGACGCGTCACGGTTTGCGGCCCAGGCGGTCGGTGCGATCGAGAAGGCAGCGCCACTGGTGACCCGGAACCGAGACCAGTTCGAGCGGCTGCGCAACGATGTGCACTGCATCGAGCTGATAAGCCGGAACTATGCCGAGAAGGTCCGTGCAGCGCTCCTGGTGTTGCGTTACGGCTACAGCCATGACCAGGAGGATATGCGGAAGGCGGCAGCGCACCTGGAGAGAAGTCTGGAGGTCTATCGAGCCTTGGCCAGTCGCACGGCCGGAACCTACCGATATGCCAACACCCTCCAGACGGGACATCGGCGAATTCCCATCCGCGGCTGGAAGGATGACCAGCCGTACTACTTCCACTGGCAGCAGATGCTGCCGCTGTATGAAGAGGAACTGGCTCAGTTCAAGCAGCGCGTGGCCGATCCGGACAAGGAAACGGTGTCACCATGAAAGCAGGTGATTCTGTGCCTCCGCAGATTCGTCCCTCAACTGATCGTGTCGATGTTGTTGCCGAGATTGCGGTAGTCGATCTTCTCGCGCGGGTTGGTTCCGTTGAGATGCTCTTCGACATTCGTGTACCCGTCCCAGTCGATGTCGGTGCTGCCGTCCGATGCTCCGGCAGGATCCAGTCCGTATTTCTTCTCCCACTCGTCGGGCATGCCGTCATGATCGGTGTCCACGGGCACGTCGCCGGGAGAGAAGGAATAATCCGGGTAGCCCCCTACCTCTTTGGGATCGTTGATGATGCCGCTTCCCGTCGTCACCTGGCCGGAGCGGACCGCTGCGATGATGCGCACGTCGACCGCATCGCGACGCGGTCGCGTGGCGCCGGCCTTGGCCAGCACGGACTGGAAGGCTTCCAGCGCCGTCTCCTGCCGGACGGGCCAGCCTTCGAAGGGCGTAGGAACACGGGCCGTCTCCTCGGGACCCTGCATCCCCTTCCAGTTGTCGGCGGTGACTTCGGGGAATCCTTCGACCATGTTGCCCGCGACGTACCATTTGCCGGGACGCACCGGTGTCTTGGGGTACCAGTTGCCAGCCTCCCACTGTCGGCCCGGGGAGTACTGATCGCGCTGCTCGATGCGGGCGATCGTGCTCCGCATATTCTCGTTGGTCGCGGGACCGGGCTTGTAGTAGTTGTTGATCACGTTCACGAGCGAGGTCTCATCGCCGCCATCCATGGTGCGGTGGCGCCAGTTGAAGAGCACGTTGTTGCGATAGTCAAACTCGCCCGACATGCCGATCGAGGGATTGCGGCCCGTATTGCAGGCGAACAGATTGTGATGGAACGTCGCATCGCGGCCGCCCCACGTGCCGCCAAAGGCGTGATTGCCCGCGTTGAGCGCCTCGCTCGAAATACACCACTGGATTGTCAGGTTCTCGACGGGCACCTTGACGGCGCCCCCGCCGGGGAGCGGTTTCATGCAGCGATAAAGCGAGAGGTTTTCGTCCATGCCCCAACTGGTGCTGCAATGGTCGACGATGACCTGCGCCTGGGGGTTGCCGCCGACGTTGTCCGAGCCCTGTCCACCCTCGGGCCGGCCGCGCCGCACACGCAGGTGACGCACGATGACGTTGCGCGTGTTGATGTTCAGAGAATTGCCGGCCAGACAAACGCCGTCGCCCGGCGCGGATTGGCCCGCGATGGTGATATCGGGATTCTCGATATCGAGGTCCGAGGCCAGTCGGATGACGCCGGCGATGCGGAAAACGACGATGCGCGGGCCTTGCTCCCGGAGGGCCGCACGCAGGCTGCCCGGACCGTTGTCACTGAGGGTAGTCACCTCGATCACTCGGCCGCCCCGGCCTCCGGGGGTAAACATGCCGCCGCCCCAGGCCCCCGGGAACGCCGGGATTCCGTCCGGCAGTCGCGGCGGCAGCGGCGGCACTTGCCCCGGCGCGGGAGTCGCCCGCACTTCGCCCCTCGCCGGCTGGGACTGAATGCCCCCATTCCAGCAAAGCAATCCTGCGGCGACGAGCACGACGCCCCCACGAAAGGTCCTGGCTTTGGCCACAGGGCACTCCTTTCTCGGTAGCACCGACGTTTCCTATGGCGCGATCTCCGATGGCATCGCGGCGTCTTTCAATGGTCACGATAGTGGACCCGGCGTGGGAAGGCAAGCATCAATGGGACGGGTTCATGCACCGTGGGATTCGCTCAATTCCGCGCACCATGCGACAACCTGGGAGACGCGTTGATCGGGGACGCCGCTCTCAATGTCCGCCAGGACGATGTCACAGGGAGCGTATTCCCGTGCGACACGCTCCAGATCGGTGCGGATCGCGGCTTCCGATTTGTTCGCCAAATCCATCGGCGTATACATCAAGGCGCGGCGGACTCCGGGCATCAGCGTGCGCGCCTCCGCCAGGTCGGAGCCGATTCCCATGTCAATGTATCCGAGGTTCGGCACGGTGGCGTACGAGGGCAAGTATGGGTCCGCATTCCAGGCGCAATTGTGGATGCCGACCACCTCAAACGCGGCGGCAAGGCGGCAATCGTAGGGCAGACAGAATTCCTCATAGTGCGCCGGCGAGATCATGTTCACTGTGCAGTTGCTGACAGTGCCGAACCGGTAATCGACCCCGCCGGCGCGCTGGCGTTCGTGCAGACGCCGGATCGCGTCGATCATAGTGTCGCAGATCACGCCGAAAAGATGGTGGGCCAGATGGGGTGCTTCGTACAGGTCGAGGAACAGGTTCTGTCCCCGCAGCCGCAGAGCGTTGTTGAGGATTCCCTGCCAGTTGACAAAGCCCACGGTCCGCTCTTCCAGCGTCTGAATTTCGTCGACCTGCCGGAGCAAGTCCTGGAACATCGGATTCGTGCTGAGGTTGGGCGGTTGAACCGCCGCCATCTGTTCCCGCGTGAAATAGCAGTGTTCGACATTGGGCCAGTTGTCGGCAGAATACAGAATGGGCAGGCCGAAGATCGCCGCCATCGTGCAGGCGCCGAAGACGCCGGTCAACAGGTCCAACGGCGCATCGGGCTGGTCGATTCCCCCGATGCACGTGCCGGGAAACCGCCTCCGCAGTTCCTCTCGCATGGCCAGCACCGTCTGGCGGCGATATGGGACATCCGTATGCCAGCGCCGGCCGAAATCGATCCCCAGCGCATCGCGGTACCAGCGTGGGGTGAAACCGATTTCCGGACGCAGAAACGGCTCATCGCCCTGCGCCGGCCGCCGGGTCGCGGGGGCTCCTGGAGCGATGTAACTGATCAATCGTTGGACCGGCATGCGCGAGTCCTCTGGTCCTCCAGCAGCCCCAGGTCACGTAGCACCTGCTCGATGCGCGTACGCTCCGGAGAACCGAACTTCTGGAACGGCTCCGCCAGGAAGTCGTCGCAGATTCCCAGGAGGGACAAGGCGCACTTGAGTCCGCGCAGGTAACTCAACCCGGACTGACCAACACAATAGATGCCGCTGCTGATCCGCATGACCTGGTCGTGCAAGGCGGCCACGCGGGCAAGATCGCGGCCCTGCGCGGCTTCGTAGAGCTGCACGTAGAGCTGCGGCCAGAGGTTGGCGCCGCCGCTGACGCCGCCGTGACCGCCGAGCAGAACGGACTGGCCCAACAGTTCCTCCGGGCCGATCAGCCGGGTGAAATCCGGACGATCCAGGACGAGGGAAAGCAGACGCTGAAAGTAGATCATGTTTGCGGAGCTGTCCTTCAGGCCGACAATGCCCGGCCACTCCGCGGCCCGGCGCACCGTCTCCAGGTCGAACGAGACCTTCGTGTGACTGGGCGCGTTGTAAAGAAACAGGGGCAAAGGTAGCTGCTGCACCAGGTGTCCCAAATATTCGAGCAGCTCCGTCTGGTTCGCCGCGAAATAGTAAGGTGGTGCCAGGACCACGGCGGCGGCGCCCGCCTTTGCGGCAATCCCGGCCATCCGGACGGATTCCACGAACGCGGTGTCCGTGATGCCTACCAGAACCGGGACCCGCCCCTTCACCTGGCGGCACGTGCGCTCGATCAACTCCTGCCGAAGCCGATAGCTCAGGCTCGGCGCCTCGCCGGTCGTGCCCAGAATGAAGAGCCCATGCACGCCGCCGCCCAGGATGTGCTCGATGAGCCGTTCCAGACCGGCCGCGTCCAGCACGTCACGGTCCAGCAGGGGCGTGACCATGGGCGGGATGATACCGCGCAGGGGTAGAGGCAGTCGCGGGGATACTTGATTCGTTCGTTCAGACGGTGAGATCATGCCACAATTCCTTCATAGCTACGCATTCTTGCCGGGTCTGAGGATAGGCCAAGGGCCGCAAGATGCAACGGGCGCCGGTCGCGCGGACCAGTCCGCCCAAGCGGCGGGTGTAAGCTTCCCAACTCTCTTGTGGCCCGGCGGCCAGCCGGCTGTGCAGCACCGTGCCCGTCTCGGCGCAGCGCTCCAGGAGCCAGCGGGTGTCATACATTTCGGGGTTACCCAAATCGATCGCACGAACACAGGACATCCGGCACAGCATCTCGAACAGGGCCGGATGCCGGCCGCAGTAGTGGACGAACGCGCCGCCGAAGGGCGCGGCCCCCTTCTCAATCATGGGCAGGATGAAGCGCTCGATGCTCGCCAGCGAGACCAGCGTGGCCGTATCCTCGGACATACGAATCCCGGCGTCGGGAAAATAGACGCCCTGGGGCGTGGCGTGGCCGTGGATCATGGCATCGTCCGGCTCGCCGAGCAGATGCTTGACGTGGCAAATAGCCCGGATCATCAGATCAAGGCTGATTTCCAGAAGCTCGTCGACCCAGGCGGCTTCATGGGGATCCATCATGTCGAGAAATAGAGCATCACCGGAGAGCAGGTGGGCGATATCGAAGACACCCTGCGTGTCCGGCTGGTAAGCGGCCACACGGGCCTCCCCCGACCCCGCGTGAATTCGATAGAACGCTTCGGCCAATCGCATCACTTCCACGCCGGCAATCGCTGCACCCCGCGCCGCGCGAATGCCCTCACGGGACAGTGTCGCTCGAGCCCAGGGCATCTGGCCGTTCTGGACGAGGTACTCCTGCCCGGCCAGGGCGGGCACAAAGATGGTTCCCAGATTGGGACGCACCGTGGGAATTCCGTCGGTCGGCCAGTCGATTACCTGCCTGGCCCGCTCGATTTCCGCCTGCCACATCTGCGCCGGATCGTGGAAGCGGGCATAGTAGTCGCTTGTGTCGTAGAGCGGCCCATCGCCGACAGGGATCAGGATCAGGCTCGGGCCTTCCCCACGCCAGAAGGCCTCGTGAAGGCCCTTTCGTGCGGCAATCAGCCCCATAGGCGCGAGCGCCGCATCCGACAGCGGGAATCGGTGGGGATCAGTCATGGCGTCTCTTACCGCTTTCCAGAGGGTACCGGTGGGGCGGCCTTCAACCAGGCCAGGTTGAAGGCATAGTATTGCTTCGAGCTGATCAGGTGAATGATATCGTCGGGGGTCTGGTGGATGGACATGTACCCTCTCGGCTCGGCCGAGGTTGCGCTCATCGTGAACTTCCCCGTATTGCCGCCACCGTCGATCTGCCGGGGCGGTCCGTCATCCGTAATCAGCCGGCGGATGTCCCAGGTCTTGCCCTCGTCGTAACTCAACGCCGCGAACAGGCCGGAGCCGGTCCGCTTGTTTCCGGCCGCATCAGTGAACTCGACCTTCTCGCCGAAAGAAGCGAAGAAGATCGGTCCCTCGTTCAGGCGCGTCAACACGAGCCGCTGTCCCCCGCCGATCGGCGGGAACGGACTGGGTGCATAGGTCCACGTCTGCCCCATATCCGCCGAGAGGCTCATCGGCATCTTCCCTTGGATGTTGTTGCCGCGTCCGAATGCCAGGAGCCGGCCCTCTCTCAACTGCACCACGCCCGCGTGAATGCCCGCGATCCAGGCGCCGGGACCGCCGTCCTGGAACTTGGGGTTTGGTTGCCCCTCGCCCGGGTCGGTCCAGGTTTGACCGCCATCTTTGCTGAGGAGCACCGCCGTGCCGCCGCTGCCGCCGGTGAGCGCGTCACAGGGAACGATCAGGTAGCCCTCCTTCGTCTTGAAGACTGATTCCACGGGCATGTGCCGCAAGCCATGCTCGGGCATGATCAGCCTCGCCTTCGACCAGGTGGCACCATTATCACGGGAGGTTCGCATGATGGTGGCCAGGGCGCCCCAGGTGCCGGCCGCTCCCAGGCCGTTGAACTGGTAGATCGTTCCCTCGGGATCTACGTAGAGGGCCGAGGCATGGTCGTTGCGGTCCGGGGCCCCCCAGAATACGTCTGCCTCCTCCCACTCGTCGCTGCCACGGCGCAACCGGCTGGCGGCGATCCCCAACTCGCGCCCCGTTTCGGTGAGGCAACTGTACCAAATTGCCAGCAGATCGCCGTTGGAGCAGGCCACCAGGGCGGGACAGTGATTGTGCCGCGAGTAGAGCGGTCCATTGGAGCCGGCGGGAACCTTCACGTAAGTCACGGGCCCTTTGAAATAGGGCTTGGATGGGTCCGGGCCTCTGGTCCAGTCGGCCTTATCTTGTTTGACATTGCGCGCCCACCGGCGCTGCGGGAGGGCCGGCAAAAGCGGGCTCTTGGGCATCGCGCCGCACACCACCCGCAGACCGATCAACCAGTGCTTGTCTTGCGGCAGGGTGCCCAAGCGGTTGGCGGAGCGGAGGAATTCGACGTTGGTCGAATGGCTGCCGCCCCGGGTGACGCGGTAGTCGCCTTCAATTCGCCCGATGGGATCGGTCTGCTCCCCAGCCTCATAGGGTCCATACCAGTCGAGGCACCATTCCTCGACGTTGCCGTGCATGTCCATCAAACCCCAGGGATTGGGCGTCGTCTTGCCCACGTGCAACGGTGGCACCTCGTTGGGTCCCTGCCTCGAAGGATACCAGCTATTGGCAGCGTTCTTACGGAACTCCTCGGGCAGCGTGTCTCCGACGTGATACCCCTTCGTCGTGTCGGCCCGGCAGGCGTATTCCCACTCGGCCTCGGTGGGCAGACGGTAGGGCTTGCCCTCCTTCTCGCTAAGCCACCGGCAGAACGCTACAGCCTGGTCCCAACTGACGAACACGACCGCCTCATCATCGTCTTTGGAGAAGCCCAGCTTGCCCCGGAGTTGGCGGTGCGTTGGGTCGAACTGCTCATACTGGACGTTGGTGACTTCCGTCGCCGACAGGAAGAATGCCGTGGAGATTGTCACTTGGTGCACCGGCCGCTCGTCGAAGTCGCCATTGGCTTGGCCCATCTGAAAGCTGCCGGGCTCAACGCGGACCATCTTCATGTCCAGAGAATTAGTGAAGGTCTCTCCCTCCGGAACCGCCGCCGCGTGGAGCAGCCCGGCCAAAGCGGCCACGAGGACCAATCCGATCCATTTTCGATTGCGCATGCCTTTAACCCTTCTCTTGTTCACGTTTCGCCCATGGTCTTCAGGACGAGTGCCTCCATGAGACGATGAAGCTGCGTATCGCCGGCGAGCTTGGGATCCTCCTGTGTGACCTGGAGCAACCGGCCGACAATGCCGGCCATGGCCTTCTTCTGTGGTGCGGTCAAATCGCCCCGGCTGGCCACCTTGTGCAGCAGCAGCAGCGAGTCCTTGTACCGGCCCTCTTCGAACGCGGTGTTGGCTTTGAGGACGTCCCCCTGCGCCGGAGAACCTTCGAAACTGGCGGCCAGATCGGCCGTCGCATCCACTTTCGGAGCCCGTCTGCAGCCCGGTAGCGGCGCGATCACGGCCAAGCAGACCAGGAGGAACAAAAGACCCCTGGCCAAGTCCCTCACGATCATCCTGGCCGCCAATCTCTGGTTTCCCATGGATAGCCCTGACCATCCTATTTAGCCGTCGAGGCGTTGAGCAGGAATTCCTCCACTGAGAGGGCCGCGCCGGAAATCCGGACTTCGTCGATGCGGCCGTGGAAGAACTGGCCGGAGTTCCCCGCCGGATTCAGGTTGTCGCGCGTGATGCAGCCGATGCCCAAGCTCTGGGTGGAATCCGCCACGCGGGTCTTGAAGCCTGCCGTCGCTTTCACCGTTCCGTTGAGGTAAAGCTTCATCGGCGTGGCGGCATCCGTCTCATCGAACACGGCGGCAACATGGTACCATTCATTGGCCTTCACCGTCCCCGCTGGAGCCAGGGCAATATTCGTATCCGCATTGATGGCAAATCCCACACTACCATCGGCCCGCAGGTCGATGTAGTACCGCCCACTGCCCCCGTATTTCCGTACGATGACGCTCTGGCGGAGCGTGACCGGGTAGAAGAACGCCTCGATGGTGAACGCGCCGGCGGTACTCAGATCCAGAGGCGTGTTCGCGCCGGTGTCCAGCACGAGCAGGCCAACGCCAGGATCGTTCGTCGCCGGGTCGTTGCGGAAGTCCGCGCTCGTGCCAGCGGCATCATAGGTGAGATTCGCAGCACCGTAGACCAGATCGGAGGCGCTGGTCGCCGCCAGAGCCGCGTCATTGAACCGGTAAGCCGTATAGCCGGCCACGAGATCCACATCCCTGACAACCTTCTGCCCGGCCGTCCCGTTGAACTGCCAGTAGGCGACCTTCGCCGCCGGGGGTTTGGGGGCGCGGCCGAACTGGATATCATCAACGTAGATGCGGCCGGTGCCGCCCGCCTTGGGCTTGTCCCGATCGCCTACGCCGAGGTACAGCTTCTTGATCTTGGTGACATTTACGCCGGCCGAGCTGAACTTGCTCAGCGGGACCTGCCATTGCTGCCAACTCTCGGCGGTGACCGCGGTCATGTCGGCATTTGCGATGATCTTGACATGAGCGGAGTTGTCCTCCACGGCCACGTAGAGCGGGGCAGGATCGTTGCTGGGCTGCTCTGCTCCGACAGCCGCGACTTGCCACGAACCGGTGACGGCCCCGGTGGTCGCCAAGCCGGAGAACTTGGCGGTGGCCGCATTGCCCGCGCTGCGGCTCGTCACCGCCAAGCCGATCTGGACATTGGCGCCCATCAGAATCGTCTGCGGATTCCAGGCCATGGGCTTCCAGGTCTTATTATCCACCGAATAGAAGCCGTTGAACGTATCGCTGGTGCGCTCCAATTTGATCCAGTAAGGCGCCCGGATGGCCGTCTGCTCGGCAGTGGCGACGGCGTTGTCCGTGGCGACGCTCCCATTCTTGATGCTGCGCGCCTGGAAGCGGCAACCGTTGCCCGCCGTGATATACACGGCGGCGAAGCGCGAGCCCATGTCCGCGGTCTCGCGAATCATCACCCCCGCTTTGGCCCAAGCGTTGGTGTTCGCCAGACTCTCCACGCGTACCACGATGGAGCCATTGCCGCTGAGCTGCTTGGACGCGAAGCGGAACTCATCCGCCACGCCCGCGATGTCGGCCCCCGCGCCGCTCATCAGGATGCTGCCGTCGGCCTGCTGCGCAAACGCGGCCGCTCGACCGCGGAAATACAGCATCAGGGTGTCGGCCCCATAGGCGGTCCAGTCTTGCGGCTGGTCGAAGGTCCGCGCCGCCTCACTGTAGAACGGCGCCTTCGTGTTGTCGTACTGCATTGGCAGGGACTGCTTACCGTCGTGGACAATGGTCTGCTCGGCAAACGGAGCGGGGTCGTTGCCCACGGTTGAGCCGCTCGACTTGAACCCATCCGCGTAGCCGTCGATCCACGTCGAGAAAATCTCCTCGCCCGCCTTGTCCGTGTAGCTCTCGAAGCCGTCCACGAGAATGAACTCCTCGGTCGAGAAGGACCAGATATCTCCATCCCAGCGGCTCGGCTGGGCCGTCTCATTGACTTCGTTGATCCTCCAGTAATACGTGGTCCCGAGGGTCAGAGCGGGATCGTAGTTGCCCTCCGTCACCGTGGCCACCTTCGCGGTCCCGTCCACAACCGCCTTCCTGTTGCTGGCCAACTGGATCTCGTGCTGGACGGCATTCCGGGCGGAACGCCAGCTCAGATTGGCCTCCACGCTGACCGCCGCGGCGCCGTCCGCCGGCCGCGGCTCCCGCGCCACGACCGGGATGAAGAAGAACCGAACCTCGCTCAGGCCGGCCTGAGGCACCATGCCACCCCAGTTGCTGCCGGCGGTGAGTCGGACGTACTTCGCCGCCGCCCCCGCGAAGTTCACGGTGGTGTCGTGCGTATAGTCTTCCACACCGCGGGCCCGTGCGAACTCGAATTCGCCCAAGGCTGTCCAACTGAGCGCGTCCGTCGAGTATTCGACGGTGACTTTCTTGAAGCCGAAGCCGATGGCGCTCTCTACCATCTGATTCTGGTTCCAGACCCACATCTCGTGCAGCCTGTAGACCCGGTCGAACTCGTATCGGATCCAGGTCGGGTGGGGGCCGGTGATGCTGCTGAGCCACATGTCCTTGAGATTCGTCGAATGCTGCCCCACGGTGTTCAAACCAGAGCCATCGACGGTCTTTTGCGGACCGGTATCGCTGCCCTGGGAGCTGGAGGCGGTGGCCGTGATGTTGGTCATCACGTAGCTGAACGGCTCCACCGTGAACGCCCAGACTTTGCCCTTCGCGATCGTAGTGCCCGCCCCCCCCCTTGGCGGGCGCTTCCGCATCGACACGCCAGTAGTAGGTAGTGCCGAGCGCGAGCATCCCGGGCGGATCATAGGTCCTGGCCGGCTGCCCCCGGCTCACCAACACGCTGCCGGGGTTGGTCCGGCTGGCATTGTTGACATCCGCGAAGCTGGTCCCGAAGTAGACATCGTGGGCCACCACCGCCCGGCCGGATGCCCAGCTCAGAATTGTGTCGCGCGGCACATCGATGACGCCAGAGGCCGGCCCAGGCTGGCTCGTGCCTTCGGAGCTGTTCATCAGGAACTGGTCTACGGCCAGCGCTCCGGTCGAGATTCGAACTTCATCGATCTGGCCGTTGAAGAACTGACCGGAGTTCCCGGGCGGAAACACGGTGTCACGGATGATGCAGCCGATGCCCAAACCCCGGGGAGTATCCCCGGGCCGGGTGCGGTATGTGCCCTTGCCCTTCAATTCCCCGTTGACATAGATTCGCATCGGGGCGGCGGCATCCGCTTCGTCGAACACGGCCGCAACGTGAGACCATTCGTTGGCCTTCACGGCGCCGGCTCCGGCCGCTGCGGCATTCCCATCGGCGTTGATGGAGAACTGGACGTCGCCGGTGTCCCGCAGGTCGATGTAGTACTGTCCCGGACTGCCCCCGTATTTCCGCACGATCACGCACTGGCGGAGCGTCCGAGGATAGATGAACGCCTCGATGGTGAAGGCCGGGACCGTGCTCAGGTCCAGCGGCGAGTTGGCGCCCGGATCGGGGACCACCAGGCCGACCCCGGGGTCGTTCTTCGTAATATCGCCCGGATCGTTCTGGAAGTCTGCGCTGGTCCCTCCCGTGTCAAAGACCGGATTCGCGCTTCCATAGAACACGTCTTTGGCCGCGTTGGCCCCGTACGTCGCGTCGTAGAACTTCTTCGCGACGTAGCCCCCTACAATGTCCGTGTCGGCCACGATCTTCTCGCCGGGTGTCCCGTTGAATTGCCAGTGCGCAATCGTATCCCCCCGGGCCGCACCCGCCCCGCCCAAGACCGACAGAATGAAAGCTGGAACCAACCATCTCTTGCACATAATCGTCCTCCTTCGCACCCCTACCAAGGTCAACGTCAAGATGGATCTTCCACGGTTGCACGACGCTAAAAAGCTGCCTCCAACTGCATGTTGGCGTTCTCCCACGTCGGCTCGTACGGCACACTCTCCCTGAGCTTTGGATGGATCAGACCATAGTCCCCGCTTTCCCGCTCCCAGTACTTCCGATAGTCGGTGTGTCCATCGGCAAAAATGTAATTGCCGCCTTTGTTGTGCACATTGCCGGTCTGCTCGACGCGCTCCTCCGTGAACCACGAGGGGTGGTCGCTCCCACTGGCCCAGAAGTGCCATTCCTGGTACAGGGTGGCCTGCTCTCCCGAGAGCGTGGCAGCGGTACGCGTGACCGGTTCCGGCTGGACCCACAGGTGATTCGCCAGGGACCAACCCTCTTGCATCACGATCAGCCGGCCCGGCGTGGGGATCGACGCCACCCGACGCCCCAGCAAGACAGCGTTCACCAAATACCCGGTGCGACTGACCCGGGTCGGCGCGTAGGCGGGATTCGGATTCGGCTTCAGACTCGGACAGGCATAGACCGGCGTCGCCACGTTGGGGTCCTTGGCGCTCAACGTGGGCCGCAACAGCTTCAACGCATTGGCTGGGGCGGCAGGGCTGGCGTAGTTGAAGACCGCCTGGGTCTTGGGCGGCGTTCTCTCGTGCTCCGTCTGGTACATCATCAGGGCGATGCCCACCTGACGCATGTTGCTCCCGCACGCGGCCCGGCGCCCCATATCCCGAGCCATGTGCAAGGCCGGCATGATGATCGCCATCAATAGAGCGATGATGGAGATCACGACCAGCAGCTCGATCAGTGTGAACCCTCTCTTCCCCATGAGATACCTCACAGAAACGACACCCGAGAGGCCCGGTGATTTGTCAAGAACGCAAAAACCTTTTAGCACACTGGTGCGGGAGAGCCAAATGCGTAGCCTGTATCATAGTGTCCCATCGACTCGTCGGTCAAGCCCTTTTCCTCGAAAGAATATGTCGCGGGGGCAAGGGATATTCTGGTCCTTGCAAAAAGGTTATAGCAGCCTTAGAATGAGGGTGTGAAAATGGTCAAAGAGCTTCCTCCTGGCTGAGGTTCTTGTGATGTCGGACCCGAACGATGGAACCATGACGATCACGTTGCTGGCAAAGCGTCTCGGTGTCTCCGTCGCGACGATATCCTCCGTGCTCAACAACCGCCATGCGCAGCGGCGGATTTCACCTGAGACCGTCCGGAAGGTCCAGCAGGCCGCGGCCCAGGCGGGTTATTTGCCCAACATCTCCGCCCGACGGCTGCGGTCGGGACAGACCAATCGCTACCTCGTCCTGGCCGTCGTGACTTCGTACCAAGCCCCGTTGCCCCTCATCAGTGCCTCCATCGCCGCGTTTCACCGGCTCATCAGCGAAGAACCCTACAAGAATATCCAATCCACGACCACGGTCGAGATGTTCGATGCCGGCAGACTCGCCGATCTGCCCGGCCTGCTCGACGGCAGCCGCTTCAATGGAGCGATCATCGCCAATACGCTGCCCGAAGACGACGGATTTCTGGCCAGGAATCCGTTGCCCATCCCCGTCGTTCTGATCGGCCGGGACATTCCGAACTACAGCTCGGTCCGGGACTTGCCCGAAAAGACCGGCCAGCAGGCGGCGGAAATCCTGCTCTCGACCGACAGCCGGCACCTCGCCGTGCTTCATGCCAGGATGTTGACCCAAGCTACGAGCGGCCGGCTCAGGGGCTTCGTAGACAAAGCCAAATCGCTCGGGACCGAGCCACCAACTCCAATTGTCAGCGAAGGATTCAGCGAGCGGGACGGCTACCGGGCCATGAAGCACTTCCTGGGCCAGGGCCATAAGATCGATGGCCTCTACTCCATCATGGACAGCCTCGCCGTGGGAGCCTACCGTGCGATCAAAGAAAGCGGCCTTCGCATCCCCCAGGATGTGGCCGTCATCGGGACGGGCGACTATCCTGTCGCCTCCTATCTGGACCCGCCTTTGAGTACGTTCACGCGGTCCCAATACAACATCCACGAGGAAGCGGTGCGTCTGCTGCTGCGGCAGCTCATCGGTGAGGTCAAGAGCCCGACTCAGGTCCTGATTCCCGTCCTGCCCGTCCTCCGACAGTCCACGCAAAGGGGTCAGTTGACCAACCCGTAGGGGTACCGTGCCTTCGTTCCTGTCTCTGTCACGACCGAGACACCCGCCTACCCTCTGCGATCTCCGCGCCAGGACGGTCCGGTCCGGGCGGTGTTCTACGAGAGAGGTCCCGCGCCATGCGAATCTCGGATGCAGGATACCCCTTGAGCAGCGGATACTCCGAAGATAGCATGTTGCGTGAGCCTCTGGGAGGCCCGTAACGGCCTGCACTCACTGGCAGGGTTGAACGATGAACATGTATTCCGGAAGGATAGCTCGAATGAAGACTGCCCGTTGCTGTCTGATCTTCGTGTTCGTCGGCAGCATCACTCAGGCGCAGATCGCCGACTCGCCGGACGAGAGCGTCGCGAACATTCCCGTCAACTACACGGAGGCGAGGGCCGGACAATACACGCTGCCGGACGTGCTGAAGTCCGCCGACGGCCAGCCGGTGCGCGACACCGCCACGTGGCTCGAGAAGCGACGGCCGGAGATTCTCAGGTTGTTCGAAGAGAATCAGTATGGCCGCAGCCCGGGCCGTCCCGCCGACATGACTTTCGACGTATTCGACAAGGCCACACCGGCCTTCGAGGGGAAAGCGATCCGCCGACAGGTGACGATCTCCTTCTCCAGAAACGAGGCTGGTCCCAAGATGGATCTGCTGATCTATCTGCCCGCCGGCGCCGACAAGCCCGTGCCGCTGCTGCTGAATCTGGGCTTTGGCGCGAACAACACATCGGTCAACGATCCGAACGTGAAGGTCGGGACTATATGGGACCGGAAGCAGAACCAGAGAGTGCCGGCCACCAAACGCGGATTCGGGGGTCTGAACGTGCTGCCGGTGCTGGAGAAAGGGTTCGGCATCGCCACCTTCAACTACAGTGACGTCGATCCGGATGCACCGGGCGCGGTCCCTTATGGCGTGCGGAAGCTGTATCTGAAAGAAGGGCAGACGGGGCCTGAGCCGAACGAGTGGGGTTCCATCGCGGCCTGGGCGTGGGGCTTGAGCCGGGCCATTGACTACTTCGAGACAGACAGGGACGTAGATGCCAAGCGTATCGCCATCATGGGTATATCCCGACTCGGCAAGACCGTGCTGTGGGCGGGGGCTCACGATACGCGCATCGCGCTGGTGATCGCCAGTTGTTCCGGCGAGGGCGGCGCGGCGCTGAGTCGGCGCAACTATGGTGAGACCATCAAGCATCTGGTCGCGCCGACGCGTTACCCCTATCAGTTCTGCGCCAACTACGCGAGGTGGGCGGACAAGGTCAACGAATTCCCCGTCGATGCGCACATGCTCATCGCCTTAATCGCACCGCGCCCGGTCCTCCTGCAGACGGGCTACACAGACAAATGGTCGGACCCCTATGGCGAATTCCTGGCTGCGGTCGCCGCCGGACCGGTCTATCAACTGCTCGGCAAGCAGGGACTCGATACGGGCAAGATGCCCGCCGCGGGAGAGCCCATCCTGCACACGCTCGGCTTCTATATGCACGCGGGCGGGCACGGCTCTGCTCCGGCCGACTGGCCCGTGTTCCTGAAGTTCATGCAGATGCACCTCCAGCCTGAAGCAGCAGCCCTCGCGCAAAATCAAATGGAAACCATCGCCGCCAACGATCCGACCGGCGGCACGGTCGACTATGCCACCTTCAAGGACCCGCCCCGGGAGTGCTGGGGCCACGCCTGGTTCACGTTCAATCTGGGCTCTTTGAACGAAGATCGCGTCCGGTCAATGATTCAGCAGGCCGTCAAGAGCGATTCCTACGGTGGCTTTATGATCACGCCCTCCGGCGGGTTCGGCAGAGGATTCGGCGGCGCCGCGGCGACCGGCAGCACACCCGTCACGTACCTGAGCGAGGAATTCTTCAAGCTCTACAAGGTGGCGATTGAAGAAGGACTGAAGAACAGGCTCCCGATGGACGTGCTCTACGACGAGCTGCAGTTCCCGACCGGCATGGCGGGCGGCCTGTTCTATGCCAAGTATCCCAACGACGTCGAGAAGAGCCTGGAGAAAATCGAAAAGGATGTGACGGGACCCGCGCAGGCGGAGTTGGCCATTCCCATCGCCAACGGGATCTACCTCGGCACCACGATGATGAACCTCGACACGCTGGAATGTGTCGACATCAGCGGCCAGACGCGTCGGGACAATGTGACGTTGCAGTGCCAGATCCCGGCCGGCAGTTGGAAGGTCATGGTGTTCTATCTCGACCCGGCCCGCCGACGGGGCATCTGCGACTATCTCGATGCCAAGGCCGTCGATGAGTTGATCGAGATCATGTACGATCAGTACTATCACCATCTCAAGGAGTATTTCGGGAAGGTCATCAAGATGTCGTTTTACGACGAGCCGTCGCTGCACAATGCCGTCAGCGGCCGGCTCTGGACCGCCGGTTTCAATGAAGGCTTCCAGAAGAAGTATGGCCATTCGCCGATGAAATACTATCCGGCGCTGTGGTACGACATCGGCCCCGATACGGCAGCGGCGCGCAACGCGCTGTATGGCTTCCGCACTGAGCTCTATGCGGAGAACTTTGTCGGCCGGATCGCCGCCTGGTGCCAGAAGCACGGCATCGCCATGTCGGGCCACGTGGACCAGGAAGAGCCGCGCAGTCCCGTCGGAACGCAGGGCGACCTCATGAAGGTCTTCAAGCACCAGCAAATCCCCGGCATCGACGACATCTGGTTCACGGGACGATCCAATGTCTCGTACAAGGTGATCGCCTCGGCGGCATACAACTATGACCGGCCCCTCATGATGGCCGAAACGTACGCCGCCTATGGGCAGGAGTACCGGACCGCCAAATGGGCGTACCGGACGGCCATGGATCAGCACGCCATGGGCGCCAATCTCCAGATCGGCGGTCGCCCCGGCGGCACCGCCAACTCGGAAATGGGCCGCTACGTCGGCCGGATGGAATACCTGCTCCGCCACGGCCGGCACGTGGCGGATATCGCCGTGCTCTACCCCATTGCGGCCCTTCAGGCCGACTATACCTTCGCTCAGCCCATGACGGTCGAGCCGGTCACCGGCGGCAGCCGCGGTCGCGGTGAACCCGGCTTCTACTATGCCCTGGAAGGCGGGGTCCTGACGCCGGAGAACGATTACATGGATTTGGGCGAGATGCTGTTTCGCGGCATGCGCATCGACTTCACCTACCTGCACCCCGAGATCCTGGAGAGCAAATGCCTCATCGAAGGCAACAAGCTGATTCTCGACAACAAGGAAAACCGCGAGGAGTTCCGCGTCCTGGTCGTCCCGGGCGGCAGCACAATCTCCGTCACGACGGCCCGGAAGATCCTCGATTTCTACCGCGCCGGCGGAACGGTCATTGCCACCAGCAAGCTCCCGACACGGTCCGCGGAGTTCAAGCAGGACAAGCAGGTCCAGCAGATCGTCGGCGAGGTGTTGGGCCTTCCCGCCTACGGTCCGATGACCGCGTCGATCCGTGCCTTCACCGATGACTTCAAGTCCTTCTTCGCTCATCCGAATCCGGCAGGCGGCAAGGCCTATTTCCTGCCTCGGCCGGAGCCGAAGATGGTGGACGCAGTGCTGAAGGAGGCGCTGCCCGTGCGCGATGTCGAGGTCCGGATGCCCTGGCTGTGGCCGGTGCCGATGAACCGGGACTACGCCGGAGCCTTGACCTATATCCACAAGGTCAAGAGTGGCCGCGACATCTACTTCTTCGCCAATTCCACCGATGCCGCCGTCGACGCACCGATCGTTCTGCGGGGCAACAAGAATCTGGCCATCTGGGATCCCCATACGGGTCAGAAGAAAAAGGCGGATGTCACGGCCTCCGAGGTCGCCGGCCAACCCGTGACGGCCACCCACTTGGCTCTTCAGCCGCTTACGTCGGTGTTTTACGTACAGGAGTAGCAGTGCCTGTCAAGCACATCACATCACCGCAAGATAGCCAGAGCGATTGAAATTGGATATGGTGCTTGGGTACAGTGGGACACGGACCCTGTAGCAGCACAGGCTGTGAAGGCAAATCGGAAACTCGAGGATTGGGATATGACAATACCTCGGAGCACAGCATTGTGGGGTCAGAGCTTGATTAGCGATTAGTAACTATCTCAAAAGGCTCAGGCGGTGCTGACGGCGATACCAAAGCAAGCCGCAGCACAGTTGGATCAGGCCCAGGTAATTGCATGACTTCTTGGCGTAACGAATCAGAATTGCACGACCCTTGCTCATCCAGCCCA
>CAYHAJ010000110.1:0-28480 GCA_964354535.1 uncultured Pirellulales bacterium | reverse complement strand
TCCGGCCGTGGCGATGCCACCCGGCGGGGGACGAACGTGCGAAACAAAGCCAATTCCCGGCCGAGCCGGGTGGGGCGGGGCTTGGGGGACGTGGGCCATCGCGCAAAACAAAGCCAATTTGACGAACGCCCGCTGGGATCGGTGGCAATTATGCAAAACGAACCCAATTCCGGGGCGTTGGCTGGTTGGACGAACAGAGCCAATTCCCGGTGGCCGGGATACCCCACTATTCCACTGTTCCATCATTCCAATATTCCAAGCCCGAGCCTATCGTGCAAAACGAAGCCAATTCCCCGCGCGGGGGCAGGGACGGCCAAGGGCCGGCAGGGTGGCACGGGACGGGGCCGCAGGGCCAGAATGTGCGAAACAAACCCAATTCCCGCCAGAGCGGAATGAAGGGCAAGTATTTGATGGGAAAGGAGTTATGACTAATTGACCATGCGCGAAGCCTCGGAAAAACAAAGCCAATTCCCGCCCAGAGCAGTGGGCAAAGGCCGGCAAAGCAGGCGCCGCCCTTGGGGACGATCGCGCCAAACAAAGCCAATTGGCGCGGTCAGGCCGAGACGCTGGACCAGGAATCCGCCCGCGCAGGCCAGCCGCACCGGGGGTGTCCCGTGCCCGCCTTCTTCGCTGGCACGGACATCCCAGAGGGCTTATACTGGGATGGATTCCTTGGGAATCAGATCAATGGTCTGGCGCAACGATTGGGAGGCATATCGATGGACGTTCGCAGGGGTATGGTCGTAACGACAATGATCGGGATGCTCGTGGCCCTGACGGGGAGCCGGGACGCGGCGGCGAAGATCGCCCCGCTGCCGGAGGCGGGCCGGCGGGTCGTCAATTTCAATGGCGACTGGCGGTTCGCCAAGGGCGAGCAGGCCGGAGCGGAGAAGCCCGAGTTTGATGACGTGGCGTGGCAGGCGGTCCGTCTGCCGCACGACTGGGCCATCTCAGGGCCCTTCAACGCCAGTGAGAACGGCTACGCCGGCAAGCTGCCTTGGCGCGGCGAGGGCTGGTACCGCAAAAGCTTCAAGCTCGACCAGGCGGACGACGCCCAACGGGTGTACTTCGATTTCGATGGCGTGATGGCGTTTCCCCAAGTCTGCGTGAACGGACAACTGGCCGGGCAGTGGGACTACGGCTACATGTCCTTCCGCGTGGACGCCACGCCCTTCGTGAAATTCGGGCAGGCGAACACGATCGCGGTCCACGTGGACACGCGCAACCACGGCACCCGATGGTATCCCGGCGCGGGGATTTACCGCAAAGTGACGATGACGATCTGCAATCCGGTGCATCTGGCTCACTGGGGCGTCTTCGTGACGACGCCCCAGGTGAGCGATGCCGAAGCCACGGTCCGGGTGCGCTCGACCGTCGAGAACCATCTTGAGGTCGAATCGCCGGCAATGGTGACGACGTTCCTGTACGACCCGGACGGCCGGCCCGTCGCCAAGGCCGGCAACGGCGAGACCGTCGCGGCCCGGGGCTCGCGCGACGTGGAGCAGACGCTGGTCCTCCACAAACCCCAGCGGTGGGACATCACCAGCCCGAAGCTGTACACGGCGCGGGTGATCGTCACGGTGCGGGGCGTGGTCGTCGACTCCCAGGACACGCCTTTCGGCATCCGGACGTTCCAGTTCACGGCCAACGACGGCTTCCACCTCAACAGCCGGCACGTGCAGCTCTACGGCGTGTGCCTGCACCACGACCAGGGCCCGCTCGGTGGGGCGTTCTACCCGCGGGCGATGGAGCGGCAGTTGGAGATCATGCGGGATATGGGCGTCAACGCGGTCCGCACCAGCCATAATCCGCCGGCCCCGGAGTTGCTGGACCTGTGCGACCGGATGGGATTCGTCGTCTGGGACGAGGCCTTCGACAAGTGGGATGGCACGGCGGACCGCGTCAAGGACGAGCCGCCGCTGCCGGAATACGGGGAGAGACAGCTTCGCAACTTCGTGATGCGAGATCGCAACCATCCTTCGGTGGTCGTCTGGTCGATTGGCAACGAGTTGGGCGGCGGCGGGCGGGCCGGCATCACGCCTGAGCGGGTGAAGTTCATGAGCGATTTCGTCCGCAAGTATGACCCGACGCGCCCGGTCGGTATGGGTTGTCACATCCCCGGCCTGGCCGAGCAGCCGAACTTCGATGCCCTGGACCTGACCGGCTGGAACTACATGCGACGGTACGCGACCTATCGGCAACGCTCCCCGGACAAGCCGATCGTTTACAGCGAATCCGCCTCGGCCCTGAGCACACGGGGGTTCTACGAGTTGCCGCTGCCCAATCGCAAGAACGAGTACTCCAAGCAGCTCCAGGTGAATTCGTACGATCTCAATGCGGCGGACTGGTCGGACATCCCCGACAGCGAGTTCAAGCTGATGAAAGACGACAGCTTCGTCGCGGGCGAGTTCGTCTGGACTGGTTTCGACTACTTGGGCGAGCCCACGCCATTCAGCCAGGAGGCGAAGAGTTCCTATTTCGGCATCGTGGACCTGTGCGGCATTCCCAAGGATCGGTTCTACCTGTATCGCAGCTATTGGCGGCCGGACACGACCACGGTGCACATTCTGCCGCACTGGAACTGGCCCGAGCATGTGGGTAAGAACGTGCCGGTCTTCGTCTACACGAACGGTGACTCCGCGGAGCTATTCCTCAACGGCAAGTCACTCGGCCGCCAGCAGAAGGGCGTTGTTCCCGAACGACCGGAGAACTACGCCAAGGGCAGACCCGCCACAGCCAGTTCGAATCAATCCGACCATGCACCGGCCCATGCCAATGACGGCAGCAAGGACTCTCGCTGGTGCGCCGCTGCCGAGGGGAGCGGCCCATGGTGGCAGGTGGATTTGGGCGAGGTCCGCCCGATTCGCTACCTGGCCCTCGAATTCGAGCGCGAAGAGAAGAACTACGGTTACCACGTCAAGGCTTCGACCGATGCCTCCACGTGGCAGACTGTCGTCACGAAGGACACGAGCCGCAATCCCCGTTGGGGCGGCCCGACGGAAGTCTTCCACGATGTGAACGCGCAGGCGCGGTACGTGCGGATCGAGTTCGCCCAATTGCAGGGTGGCGCCTGGGCGAGCGTCAAGGAATTCGCCGTCTATCCCCAAAAGGTGGAATCGGCTTATTACGATGTCACCTACACCTATCGGCTGCGCTGGAACGATGTGGTTTACGAGCCGGGCGAGTTGAAGGCGGTCGCCTACAAGGACGGCCGGTCGATTGGCGAAGCGGTGATGCGCACGGCCGGAAAGCCGGCGACAATTCGCCTGACACCCGACCGCAAAGACCTCGCCGCCTCCGGCGAAGACCTCTGCTATATCCTGATCGAGGCTCTGGACGACAACGGCACGCTCTGTCCTCTGGCGGACAATCTCATTCGGTTCAAGGTCGATGGCCCGGCCGAGATTGCGGCCGTCGGCAACGGCAATCCGCTCTCGCTGGAGCCCTTCCAGGTGGACTACCGCAAGCTCTTCTACGGCAAAGCCATGCTGATCCTGCGCACGAAAGCCGGCGCAGGCGGCACGGTCCGCGTGACCGCCGAAAGCAACGGCCTCACCCGGGCTGATTGTCTCTTGATAACGCAGAGATAGAAGTGTACAATCAGTTGTGGATGTACGGTATCGTATTGGAGACGCGCTATGGAATCTAAATCAGAGGACCTGCTCAGGGAAGCCTTGGACCTCCCACCGATAGAGCGGGCGGCTCTTGCCGACCAACTCCTGACCAGCCTCGACAGGCCGGACGCCGCCGCGGATGAGGTATGGCGAAAGGAAATAGCCGCGCGGCTCCGTGTCTATAAGCCGGGCACCGCCGAGACCGTGTCCGCAGAGGAAATCCTGTCAATCCTTGTGAATACTCTTGAGAGACAATTCGCTGTGCGTGTTCTATGAAGCAGATCAAGATCATCATCGAGAAGCATCGCGACGGGTACGTGGCGTACCCGGTCGGCATCAAGGGGATCGTGGTGGGTGAGGGAGACACCTACGAAGAGGCCCTCAAGGATGTGCAGTCCGCCCTCAAGTTCCATATCGAGACATTCGGGATATCAGCCGGGAGGATTTCCTGATGGCCTACGAAAAGGAGACTGTAGCAGGGTTGCAGAGAAAAATGAGCGAAAGTCGTCCGCCAACAACAGAGAAAGCCTCTGTCTCGCAGGCTTTCGCCCACCACGGCACGACCCAGCAACGGGCCTTGTGATTCTCAACAGCATTGTGCTGATGTAACTCATTACCGAGAAAGCGGTTACGGCGATACAACTCTGTGCGCTTGCTACAGTCTCACGAAAAGGCCTGATTCCCCTCCGCGTACCCCCGCGTCTTCTGCGGTTACGTATTCTCTCCTCACAAGAGCTGAGTTTACCGCTTTCGAGCTTCCGGCGGGTCGGGTGTGCCGGGCATACCATTCCCTTCCTTCCGTGGCGGACCTCAAAAATCATCGAACGGGGCAAACGAAGGAGGTAAAGAAAGTGGAATGTCCGCGCTGCTCCGAGTCGCGCTGATGTTGCCACAGAGCAAGAGTCCTGTGTGGCGAAGAGCCTAATGGCAAACCTGGATGGTAGAGATTCACACCTCTTTCTGCGTGAGGTAGGAACAAAGGACTGCACAAATCCCAACCACAAGGTGTGCTTCTTCCTGAGCCAACGCGCGCGATTCCCGACCATGGCGAGCCTGTTCGGAAGCGTAGCCCCAGAGTTTATGAACCGCGTTGTCCACTGGTTTGGGAAACATGTCTGAGTGGCTCTTGAGCAAGTCGCCAAGGGTGGGCTTAGATTCTCCTGAGATGCTACGCACAGCGGACTCCAAAGCTGCCATTGCATGCTGGACTGCACCGGAGAGGTCTGGCTCCGGGCGTCGAGACAGATCCAAGATCGCCTCGTGAAGCTCCCCAGCCGCCACTTTCATCTCTGACTCAAGAATGCCTTCCTCGGCAGCACTGACAACGTGCTCGAACGCCTCGTCCCCGCGTGTCTGTATCATTCCATCAACAAGTTTCCACCCTAGCGCTTCTTCATGAAAGAGCGCATTGATCCTATCCTCAAACGTGGCGGCGTTTGTGGTGACCTTGTTCATGCGAGGTGTATTAAGGTGAGAATAGATCGCCTCAATGATGTCATACACGCGATACCATTCACAACCCTGCACGAGCCCCGCAACCTCATTCTGTATATTTGGATACTCTGACCAATTCGAAGAGTCAGGCCAGCAACGTAGGACATCGCACACAATTGATCTCAATCGCGTGGGCGTAATATGCAACTCGGCGCCTGCTATTTGGAGCAGTCTGCAGCGCACGGATTGGGGCGCCTCGTCCCGAACCAGCTTGTCTCCGCTGTGATCTCCGAGGCCGTATCTCTTTGAGAATCGCCCATCTGTGGAATGTGACATTACAGCCTCCAGAATTCCAGGGAGACCTAACCTATCGCGCTCTTGCATTGAGTATACTGTCCCGAATGGCGGTTCGTTAAGCCGACAGGCACTTTTGAAATCCTCGTATCTGGGGACGCCATACTTAGTTGATGACCCCCAATGGGCGCTTTTGCAGACAGTGACCGTCTTTCGCGTCTCACGATAGGCGGCTATTCCTTCCTTATGCTTTTCTCCTCACAGCCGTGGCCTCTCAAGAAAGTATCTAATGCGGGCGCCCTGCGCTCTATCCATGTTTCTTGCGGCGGGATGTCGCGAGCTCGCAGACTTCAAGAAATCTCTTGCCTAGGAAGGTTGTGTACTCTCGGCGGTCGGTCCCGATCTTCTCTCGCGGATACAAGCCAAGAGTGCAGACTCGATCCCAGAAAATGTCGCGGAGATCGTCGGGAATATCGTGGCGCAGACACGCTTGCTTGCTGAAGTGGACAAATGCCTTGATTTCATGAGCCGTGAGATTCTTGATTGCATCTCCGAGAAGGCGCACTTGGTATGCGTGTGGGGTACCACGCGCGCAGTATTCAATCAATGCCGCATAGTACTGCATCTTATCTTCATCCTCGTCATTCACGGCCTTGGCAAGGATCTCGTCCAGCAAATCTGCCTCAAATGGCGCGGGGGGACTTTCTTCAAGGTGGTCCAAACGTGCGATTAGTGATCTGACCAGCTTCTCCAGTCTTTGACATTGGCGTCTTGTCCTACGGTCGCTGACTGCCTCGATTAGAACGGCTACCGCACCAGCGACCGGCACTGTCAGACCAAATGCCTTTGCGACCATTTCAGCCCCCTTAAGGGCCAAGTCCGCTACCTCATCGCGATGGTGGGCCATACTCTCCCTTTCTCACATGTGCAGGCATGTAGGCAAGGTTGTTGCTGTGCGCTGCACTCTCTACCCGGCGCGAGTCAGCCTATGCGGTTTCACGTGGCCTCCAACAATCAGCCAATAATCGAGAATCAGTGTCGTGGTGGCCCCATCAAAGCTGCAAGAATCCTCTGCTGCGCGTTCTATCGGCCGGAAAGAGAGGGGAGATAAGAGGAAAAGAGGGTTGGGGATCAGGATACTGAAAGAAGAAATCGGCGCAATCTCCGGAATCTGCGGCTGCACCTCTTCCCGAGGGCGTCTGGATTCCTGCCTTCATACGACGCGTACTTTCGGATTGATGTCGATGGCACTGCGCTGGATAATATGGCTCGCAGGAGTTCTGATAACATCGTGGAGCAAGGCGTGACGCCGAATGCGTTGTGGCGAGGGCGTCTCGCCCTTGCGTGTCGTGGGCATCTTGCCCGCGATTCGAGGGCAGGATGCCCACGACACGGAAGAGCAAGGGCAGGATGCCCTCGCCACTAAGGAGGTGCTTCATGGTGACGTGGTGTCTGGCTGTGCAGATGGTGGCGTTGAGCTTGGCGGCGGGGCCGGGATTGGGAGAGTTAGCGGGTATTGACGATTTGCCGCGGCTGGTGGCGGGGCGGACGCGGGCGGAGAATGCGCTCTGGATCGAGAACTCACTGACGGCGCGGTTCAATTCCTCGAAGCAGGTGGTGGTGGCGGATATCAAGGGGCCTGCCGTCATTACGATGATCCATTTTGCCATGCCGCAGACTTTGAAGCTCGACCGCGATCTGCTGCTCAATGCGTACTGGGACGGGGAGACGTCGCCCAGCGTCGATTGCCCGCTGGTCGATTTCTTCTGCGATCCGGCGGGGCTGCGGGACGAGGTCAACACGAGCCTCGTCAATAAGCGGCGGGGTTTCAATGCGTACTTCCCCATGCCGTTTCGGACCTCGGCCAAGATCGAGCTCGTCTATGATGGGCCGATGGAGCCGGGGGACCAGTTGTGGAAGGCCATGCCTTGCTACAGCTATGTCATGTACCGGACTTTGAAGGAAGTTCCAGAGGACAGCGGTTACTTCCATGCCCATTGGCGGCAGGAGGGATTGCTCCTGGGCAAGCGCGACTATGTCGCCCTGGAGGCCAAGGGGCGGGGCAAGTTCGTCGGCTGGAATGTGACCATTCGCCGGCCGGGACGGTCGAGCTATCCTGTCGATGGGAATGAGAAGTTCTACATCGATGGCGAAGACACGGCGTCGATTGAGTTTCAGGGGCTGGAGGACTCCTTCGGATTCAGTTGGGGTTTTCCGCCGACGCAGAGCATGTTCCCATTGACCGGCTGGTTCCCGTTCCTGAAGGGTGCGTGCGGGTACCGGTTCTTCACCGGCGATGCGATCAGCTTTGAGAAGTCGCTGGACGTCAAGATCGGTTTCGGTGTCAACGAAGACCCCATGTTCCGGCGGGAGTTCAGCAAGCCGGGTAGCACACTGCAACTGTCCAGCGTGGTGTACTGGTACCAGACCGAGCCGCATGCGCCGCTACCGGCCATGCCTGGGGCGGCGGACCGGGCACCGGCGCCGGAAGCAGCATTCTGGCCCGACCAGGAGAAGTTGCCCACGACTGAAGACTTGAAGAGTCGGGGCGTGCAACTGCTGATGCTCTGCGGCCGGCCGGAGAAGGAGATCATCTATGCCGAACCGGGGTTCACGGCCAAGACTCAATCCGGATACGCCTGGGATGGTTGGGGGTTGCCGGTCTATCATTGTCGTGCGGATAACAAGGAACTACGAATCGAGTTGAGCATGCCGAAGGCCGCCCAAGGCACGGTTCGACTGTATGTGATCGACCCCGACAATTTCGAGGGCGGCCGCCAGGAGGAAGTGCTCGTGGCTGGAAAGTCGCTCGGAGCCGTCAAGAAGTTCCAGAAAGGACGTTGGCTGGAGCAGTCGATTGGTCCGGCGGAATCCGCCGAGGGCAAGATCTTGATCCAAGCCCGCAACCTGCGCCAAGGCTCCAACGCCGTCATCTCGATCATTGAGTGGGTCGCGGTGAAGTAGTACGGATTACGCGTGAGAATTTCGCAATCCGGATGGCGGCCTCAAGCACGGCCCGTTTGCAGTGACGCCGTCAGGCGTTATCTTCAGATATGCTCTTACGAGCACACTACAAACAACTGCGGATTGCGGACTGGAGTGGCGGCATAAATCCGCAATCCCAAGTCCGCAATCCGCAATATCCTGTTGACTACTTCGCTTCGAACTCGGCGTCGATCACGTCGTCGCCGCTCCCCTTGCGTTTGACGTCGGCTTCCTGGGCCGGACCCTGTGGACCACGCGGGCCCTGTTGCGGACCCTGCTGGGCGCCGGCGGTCGCCTGGCGCTTGGCCGCTTCTTCGTAGAGGGCCTTTCCCAATTCCTGGGTGGCTTCGTTGAGATTATCGACGGCCCGGCGAATCGCGGCGGGGTCCTCGCCCTTGGTGACATCCTTGAGGTTGTTGACGGCGCTCTCGATCTTGCCGCGGGTCTCGCTGGAGACCTTGGCCCCGTGCTCGCGCAGCGTCTTTTCCGTCGCGTAGATCAACTGATCCGCCTGGTTCTTGAGGTCGACGACCTGACGCCGTTTGCGGTCCTCGTCGGCGTGGGCCTCCGCGTCGCGGGTCATCTTCTTGATTTCCTCGTCGCTGAGTCCGGAGCTCGATTTGATCTCGATGGACTGTTGCTTGCCCGTCCCGAGGTCCTTGGCGGAGACGTGCAGGATGCCGTTGGCGTCGATGTCGAACGCGACCTCGATCTGGGGCACGCCGCGCGGCGAGGGCGGAATGTCGGCCAACTGGAAGCGTCCGAGCGTGCGGTTATCCCGCGCGAACTCGCGCTCGCCCTGCAAGATGTGGATATCGACGGTCGTCTGGCCGTCGGCCGCCGTGGAGAAAACCTCCTTCTTGGAGGTCGGAATCGTCGTATTGCGGTCGATCAGCTTGGTCATGACGCCGCCCAGCGTCTCGACACCCAGGGACAAAGGCGTCACGTCCAGCAGCAGGATGTCCTTGACGCCGGCATCGCCCATCAGCACCGCGCCCTGGATGGCGGCGCCCAGCGCGACCACTTCATCGGGGTTGAGGCTCTTGTTTACGTCCTTGCCGAAAATGTCCTTGGCGATTTGCTGGACCTTCGGGATGCGGGTGGAACCGCCGACCATCAGCACCTCGGCGATCTCGGCGGGTTTGAGCTTGGCATCCTCAATCGCCTTGTAGCAGGGGGCCTTGAGCCGCTCGAAGACGTGGTCGCACAGGCTCTCAAACCGGCTGCGGGTGAGCGAGATTTGCAGGTGTTTCGGGCCGGACTGGTCCGCCGTGATGAACGGCAGATTCACCGTCGTCTCCATCTGCGAGCTCAGCTCGATCTTCGCCTTCTCGGAAGCTTCGAGCAGCCGCTGGTGGGCCATCGGGTCCTGCAGCAGGTCGATCCCTTCCTTCTTGCGGAACTCCTCGGCGAGGAAGTTGACCAGCACGGCGTCGAGGTCATCACCGCCGAGGTGCGTGTCGCCGTTGGTGCTGAGCACCTCGAAGACATTGTCGCCGATGTCGAGAATGGAGATATCGAAGGTGCCGCCGCCGAAGTCGAAGACGGCCACCTTCTCATTGCGTTTCTTTTCGAGGCCGTAGGCCAGGGCCGCGGCGGTCGGCTCGTTAATGATCCGCTCGACCTTGAGCCCCGCGATCGTGCCGGCGTCTTTCGTCGCCTGGCGCTGGGCGTCGTTGAAGTACGCGGGAACCGTAATGACGGCCCGCTCGACCTTGTCGCCCAAATAGGTCTCCGCCGTCTTCTTGAGGTCCTGGAGGATCATGGCGGAGATCTCGGGCGGCGTGTACTGCTTGCCCCGGGCCTCGACCTTGACCAGGTCGCCCGACCCACCGACGGTCTTGTACGGCACGAGCTTCTCTTCCTGGGCGACCTCGCTGCCGCGCCGGCCCATGAACCGCTTGATCGAGAAGACCGTGTTCTCCGGGTTGGTCACCTGCTGGTGCTTGGCAAGCTGACCGACCAGGATTTCGCCTTTGTCCGTAAAGCCGACGACGGAAGGAGTCAGCCGTGAGCCGGAGGCGTTGATCAGCACCTTCGGCGCCGAGCCCTCCATCACGGCCACCACGGATAGCGTTGTACCCAGGTCGATTCCTATGATCTTATTTGTAGCCATGACTATCGTCCTTTCCTTGCTCTGGGGGCTGCCCAACGCAACGCAGCGCGTTTCGGGGCCCCCGGCCGTTGGCGCCGGAATCCTCAACGCCATACGCCGCGTTGCGGACCCCGTTTCGCTCACCGCGCACGGGAATATACTGACCGATAGACAGTGCAAAACCCATGCCAACGGCTGGGCGTCGCCGCCCGAGCGCCGTAAACCCTTACTTTCAGGTCAATTACGACAACTCCGGCCGGAGGCCTCCGACCCTTGGACCGCGCGAATTTGCCACATTTACCGTGCCATTTTGGCAGGACGGTGGAAGGTCGAGGGCGGACGACAGAGGACGGATGACGGAAGATGAAGGGGGCAGCCTCAAGGGCAGTTCGTTTGTAGTGACGCCGTCAGGCGTTATCTTCAGATATGCCCTTACGGGCACACTACAAACCAAGGCCTTGAAGCTGCCACCCGGAATGTATACCTATTGTGTTCAGGGTTCTTGCTGGCCGCGGCGCATCGGATTGCCGAATCCGGCCGGGCCTCTGGCTTCGAATTTGAGGTCGGCCAGACGCGTCTTGCCCATCCATTCTACCGTGACCCGGACGGATTCCTTTTTCGCCTTCTGGGCTTCCGTGATCAGTCTCTCGAAGGTGGCAACGCTGTCCACGGAGACGCCGTCCACGGCGCGGATCAGCTCGTAGGTGTTGATCCGGGCCAGGGCGGCGGGGGTGCCTTGTTCGACCTTGACCGCGACGATGGCCGGCTCGTCCGGCTTCAAGAGCAGGGCCGCACGCACCTCGTACGTCACATCCTTGACCGTGAGGCCGATCTTGTCGTTCTTGTACTTGGCCGCACTGAGCATGTCACGCGGGGCCTGCTGGATCGTGAACTCCTTCTCCAGGATCTGGTTGCCGTGGATGTAGCTGAGCTTCACCGTCGCACCCTGGCCAATCTCGCCGAGCATCCGGTTGACGTAGTTGTCCTGGCTGGGCCAGGGCCGGCGGCGCGGCATCTGGTACCCTAAGGAAGCAAACTCCCTCGGGACATCCGCCTCATCGAAGTCCGGGGCGCCGTAGGTTTCCCGGTCGTCGCCGGCCAACTCGATCGGCCAGGGCGTGCCGGGCACGGTGATCTTGAGCAGGATGTCGCCTTCGGTCAGACCCATCTCGGCGGCGGGCGAGCCGGCGTAGACACGGTTGATCAGCACGCCGATGCGTCCATCCCGCGTCGGCTCGCGCAGGTCCATTTGCTTGATCATCTCTTTCTCCGGGGCCGTGTATTCGACGCCCAGCCAGACCCGGCGTTTCTGCTCGTCCTTGTCCAAGTGACGAACGTACCGGTCATAGCCGGCGGGTAGATCGCCAAGCATCCGGGCCATCTCGGCGGCGTCGAACAATCGCGTGTCACCCGGATAGCCGTACCGCGCTCCCGCCCGCGCGCTCGGGCGGGCGCGCGACATGGGGGAGAAGGACATGGCTGCGCGATAGGGGCGGTAGCGGCTTTGCTCGCGCCCGAGCAGGTACGGCTCCAGCCGATCGCTCTCGTGCCGGGCCTGGCCGAGGAACCCGATGAGCCGGCCCTGGCGGTCCACGAGCCAACTGGCGGACGACAACGCGCGCTCCGGCGCTGCGTACCATTTATCCTCGTAGCCTTGCTGCTTGTCGATCCAGCGGTTGGACTCGATCCGCACTTCCATGCCGGCCAACTCGTTGGCGTAGACGGCCCAGAAGGGCTCCCTCCGGGCCACTTTGCCGTCGGCCGCAAAGGCGACGGTCTGAGGCAACTTTCCCTTCTCCAGCTCGATCACGGTCGCGGCGCATTCCTTGAGGACGCCGCCGAAACGGGCGGGCAGATCTTCCTGGCCCACCCGGACGGTGATCGTGTCAATTCCCGCGACCATCTCCTTGGCCAGGGCATCGGGGATCAGGAGCTTGTCCTCGGCAAAGCCCAGGCCATAGACCAGTATCTCTTCCACCACCTGCTGCCCGGAGTACCGTCCGCGCATCCGACGGCCGAAATCGACTTCCTCTTCTTCCTGGGGCTCGGGCCGGGGCATGATGCGAATCTCAAAGAGGTTTTTGGCAAACTCCTTCTCGATCTTCTTTTCGAGCTGGATCTGCTGCTCCTCAGAGATCCCGGGGTCCGCCAGAATGTCCTTCCCGCGCCAGATGGGTCCGCCGGGGCCGAGGTCGATCTCGTCGAGGCAGGTGACGCCGACCGGCCGGCCCTCGCGGTCGCACAGGACGCCGGCGGAGTACACGTTGGGCAGGCGGATACAGTGGCCGCAGTCCATGCCGCTGTCCCAGTTGAGACCGTACTCGCAGGGCCGGACGTAAAGATGGTAGTATTTGCCGGCCCCCATCGACGCCAGGAAGAGTTTCGTCTCGGGGGTCACGTCGGCGCATTCGGAGAATGTCAAGGGCTGCCAACCGGCGGGCAGCTTGCCCTCGATGCGCAGGATGCGGCCCGGCGCCTGGGTCAGCAGTCGGTCCAACTGGGCGGGCCTCACGACCCCATCCGGGCCTTTGACCGTGATATGGTCGATCACCTCGCGATGCGCGGGCTCCCGGTCGAACGTGAACACCTCGCCCTTGTCGTTGAGCAGAATGCCGATCACGTCCATCGCATTCTTGTTGAGGATTCGTTGCAGGACCGTTGCGGACATGAGCTCGGAGGATTCTCCCTCGTTCATGTAGGGCCGGTCACTTTTCTTGAGGTAATAGCTGACCAGCACAAAGCTGCGCGTGGTGTTCGCGTAGATCTTCTGCGTGGGCTCGGCGTCCTCGTCGGCCGCCCGCACGACCCGCCCGCCCAGGCCCAGACCCGCCACCGCCACGACCGCCGCCACCATCCATACTCGCACGTTCTGAATTCGCATCCTTCTACTCCTGTTCATAGTCCCGACGATAATCCAGCACGACCCAGTTTCGCAGTCCGCCGCGCAGGACCTCGACGACCACTTTCTTTTCGCGTTTCTCGTCCTTGACAATCCGCTCGTACACCCGCTTGACGTCGCCGGTGGTCTGGATGGGTTCTTTGTCGATGGTCAGGATGATGTCGCGCCGGCTCAGGCCGGAAACGGCGGCGTTGCCGGGGTAGCGGATGCCCTGGATGAAAACGCCCTTCTCCCGGAGGTAGTAAAGCTGGGGCGTCCGGTCCTTGTTGATCTCCTTGACGGTCATATTCCAGCGCCGACAGTCGAAGTCCTCGCCTTCGGACAGGCCCTTGAGCTGGGGGGTGACACGGACCTGGATCTTCTCGCTGCCGCGCTGCAGCTCCAGGGGCACCACCGTGTCGGCCTTGAGGTCCACCAGCGTTCGCCAGATCGCCGGCAGCATCTCGGCGTAAAGGCCTTCGACCGCCTTGCCGTCGATGGCCAGCAGGATATCGCCCGGGCGGATGCCCGCCTCGGCGGCGGGACTATTGTCCTCGACGCCCGCGATCAGAACGCCGTGCTCGGCGTCGATAAAGGTGTTGCTGTGGAAGTCCTTGAGCGCCTGCAGTCGCAGCCCCACGTAGGCCCGCCCGACCTTGCCGTTGCGTTTGAGCCGCTCGACGACCATCTGGACGCACGACGCCGGAATGCTGAAGCCGATGCCGCTGCCGTCGATCCCCAGGGTGTTGATGCCGACGATGTCGCCGCGGGTGTCGATCAGCGGCCCGCCGCTGTTACCGGGATTGATGGCGGCGTCCGTCTGAATCCAGGTGTTGTACTTGTACTCGGTGTCGAAGCCGATGTATCGCTGGGCGTTGGAGATGATGCCCAAGCTGATGGAGCGCTGGAAACCGAAGGGACTGCCCAGAGCCATGACGAAATCGCCTTCCTGCGCGCCGTCGGTATTGGCGAAGCGGGCGTACGGATAGGTCCTACCCTCGGCCGGGTCCGGCAGCTTGAGCAGGGCCAAGTCCGTGTCCCGGTCCGACCCGATCAGTTGCACCTTGACCTGGCGCTCATCGTAGAGGACGCAATTGATGCTAACGGCCTTGTCCACGACGTGCCAGTTGGTGACGGCGTAGCCGTCCGGACTGATGATGACCCCGGAGCCGAAGACCTCCTGCTGCTTCTTCTCCCCGCTTTCGTAGTCCTCCACGATCGGCTTGACGAAGATCAGGGCCGGGAAGACCTCCGCCCGGGCCCGGCTGATGATCTGGCGAAAATCCGCCGGCTCCTGACAGAGAATCTGGGTAGGCAGGCCCGCCAGAATCATTGCCACGACTACCACCAGTCCGGCCTGTACCGAAGTCTGTCTCGAAACCATGAGCATCCCCATTACACAGAGTTCATCCGGCATCCCCTCGACGTGGGGCCATCGGACCCCGCACCAGTAAGACTACCGACGTGTCGTATTTGAGGCAAGGGAATTTTCCCTGTCCCGGTGCCGGGGGTGCGATCGGTAAACGGTGGTGGATTCCAGGTCCGTCGGGTCAGTCTGACGGGCGGAAATTGGCTTTGTTTCGCACGTTTGGCCCCAGGGACCCCGGTCTGCCGCCCGGCCGGGGCGAATTGGGTTCGTTTGGCGCCATTGCGCCTGCTTGTAGGGTGGGGCTTGCCCCACCGATTCCTCCGCGCGGGTGCAGATTGGCTTTGTTTCGCACGCCTGCCCCCCACGGGTGGCAGCGTCAAGGCCCCCGGCCTTGGCGATGGTCTTCTCGGCCCGACCGAGGCAAATTGGCTTTGTTCGGCGCGACGGTCCCCGGCGACGGTCCTGTCTGTCCCACCGAAATTGGCTTTGTTTTGCCGAGGCCCTGTGCGTGTCCTATTCGTCATAATTCTTTTCCCATAAAGCACTTGCCCTTTCTGCCGCACGCGAGCAAATTGGCTTTGTTTCGCACAATTGACCGGCGGGCGATCTCCGCCCGCGCCCATTCCTGGGCGCCGTGGGGGCAAATTGGCTTTGTTTTGCGCGAAAGACCAAGAGCCGGGCCGCTGACCCCTGATCCCTGAAACCCGATCCCTGCTCCGGATTGGCTTTGTTTGACGCGCCCGACAAAAGTCGGGATCAACCGAAGCGATCCTCGATACTCGCCTGGAAACGCAGGTCGAAACCCAGTTTGGGGACTTTTGTCGTGGGCGTCTTGTTTCGCATGATTGGCCCTCCAACCGGCTACTGACTACCGACTACTGCCTACCGCCTTTTGGCTTTGTTTCGCACAATGTCTTTGTGCGGAGATCGTGTCGGCCCGCCGGTGGATAACGACCGGCGCTTCACTGGTCCTGTCCTACCCACAGAGTCCCTGACCCTGCGGATCGTTCCGGCCGCCTCCGCCGGCGGCCGCGCCTTTATTATAGACGTTTCTCGATTCCGGTATGTTGTGCAAAAATCTAAAATTACATATAAATTCTTCATCGCCAGACCACCCCAGCCCGCAGGGCGAAAGATCATAGCCCAGCCATTCATGCCTGGGGACAGGGACAAGAAACAAGACCAGGCCCTCCAGGGACGAAAGAACCTCTTCCCCGGAGAATTCTCGGACGGAAGGTGTTCCAGCCCGGCCCTCCGGCGGGGCCCCTGCGTTTGGCGCTTTGCGGATACCAGCGGGGAGTTTGCTCAAGCGAGCGGCCTCGAACGGCCGGGCGTCCCAGCGCGACGGACAGCCCCAAGCTCGCCCTCCCCGCTGGTGCCCCAAAGCGATAAACGCCCTCTTCACCACGCAAAAAGGGCGGCACCGCCACCTGGCGCGAGCTGGGCACGCCCGAGGCGGTCGTGCGGAGGAGATTCGCCGCTCCCCGCCTGCCCGGGGACAAGCTTGGGCCAATAGCATGGTCGCAGGAAAAGACGGCTTGAGCGACGGGGGCGGCAGGTTGATCGCATCCGGGACAACCTGTTGACATTTCTGGGCAGCCGTTGTACATTATGGCAAAAGGAGCGGTGAAACGTGGGGCCATTGAACTACATCTTGGCTGTGCACTTATTTCCCTTTAGCTTGTTTCTGTCTTGATGCGGCTCCTGCCGTCCCACGCGGTCTCTGATGCCACTGCTCAGCAGGTAATGACTGTGATTGTTGACGGCGGGCAAAAGGAAGGAGCAGCACGCAAATGAATCGTACGTGCAGACTCAGGGTATTTGGCGTACTGGCTGCCAGTATTTTTTCAGCCAACGGACAAAATGTGTTCGGGAACGTGGCACCTGTGGCGGAGGCTGGCCTGCCGAGATACGCTGCCCAAGCCCCCGTTCGACTCGATGGCAGCACGTCGTATGACCCAGATCACTCCGGTCAACTGAGGTACGCGTGGACCCAGGTCTCCGGACCAGCACTCACTATCGTGGAGCCAGGCACACCTACTCCTACTATCAGTGGTTTCGTGCAGACGGATCAACTACAGTCTTGCACGTTCCAACTGGTCGTTGGCGACGGTGAGTTGACCAGTCTGCCGGATACGATAGAGCTCACTGTTGTGCCGAGCTTTGGGGCCACGACATTGCGCCAGGAGAATCCTCCATTCGATCCGAACAAGCCTACCGTGATCTACTTTGGCGGGGGAAACTGCTACAGCGGGTCCATCGACCTTCTGTGGTTGGACTGGTATGACTTCGCCAACGTCATAAGTTTTCCCAATGGATACGTTCAGGACGCCTCGATGTCCCACTCTTGGCACACCTATTATCACTACGGGGACATGATCGTCGTTTATCTCTCGTCAGTGGCCCCAGAGTACCATCAGTTGATTCAGACAATCGGCTGGAGTACCGGGGGGCAACCTGCGCTTGATGTCGGAATACGATTGAATCGTACCTACCAGGATCCGAGGTATTGCGTGAATCATGTGACTGAACTTGATGCACCCTGTCGATGGCGGTACCAAGGGATCGACGTTTATGCCTCGTCCAATGCACTGTACCAGGCAAGCGCTGTAGACGGTGAGCAATGTTGGCATGACCACTACTGGGGTGATGCTTATCTCACCAATGTCATGAGTCAGGGCGTGCCAAAGGATCTGCTCTGTGTCTACTTGCCGGGCTACAGTCATGGGCTCGCACGGGACTGGTACAAGAACTCTCTTGGACATGCCCCTGCGAACAGATTCAACAGCGGAGTGGTT
Source organism: uncultured Pirellulales bacterium (assembly GCA_964354535.1). Classification (GTDB taxonomy): domain Bacteria; phylum Planctomycetota; class Phycisphaerae; order Sedimentisphaerales; family Anaerobacaceae; genus PLanc-01. Next base: position 11,013 of record CAYHAJ010000110.1, on the reverse strand, counting down.
GCCGGGGCATACTGGTCTGTCGCAGGTCCAGGTAAGAACCTTCAACTGACAAAGGAAGATGTTGGACACTTTTTTCGCTGGAACATCAGCAGTGAGAGTATGACGCTCGCCAGTGAAGCAGCACGCCCCGGCCGGTTGCTGGAGCCGGTCACGCTTGCGGCTTGGGCCCATAGGTCGGAGGCGTCCGGCAGAATCGAGGGGGCGGTTTTGAGCTGCCGGGAAAGCGAGAACGCCGTGTGTTATCAGCTCCTGTTTGGCTCGGACCCGCATCGCGTAGCTCACTATCGCATCATCTCCGACACCCCTATACCGCCAACGGAAATCATCAGCGATTTTCCACCCGGGGAAACTTGGTGGACTGTACGGGTTCGGGACCAGTATGGCTCCACGATCTATGCCGATCCAATCCGTCTAGATCTGATGAGTCTGCCTTTCCCGTCAGTGGAGAACGCTCGGACAGGAAGAAAATACGGTCTGATCGGCCATGCCATCCTGGATGCCCAAGTGGGTGATGTCATCCTAGTGGGGCCAGCGACATACGATGAGAACATCAAGTTCGCCGAGAAGACGGTCACGGTAAGATCGGTGGATCCCGACAATCCGGTGGTGGTTGCCGGCACGATCATTCGCGGGCAGGAGGGCGCCCCGGCCGTGACATTCTCCGGCCGCCAGAGCGCCGGATGTGTGCTGGCCGGTCTTACGATCGAGAGCAAAGCGGTGGGCGTCTCTTGCCGCGATGCGGTCCCCACGATCCGCAACTGCGTTGTCCGTAGCCCAGAGGGGATTGCGCTGGAGTTCTGGTGGGACTGCGTGCCGACATTGTCTGGCTGTACCCTGCTGGGACAGGTAAAGGAAGGCGGGGATCTGGGCTTGGTCGCTTACTGGAAGCTAGACGAATCCTGGGGAGTCATGGCCGCCGAGAACGTCGGAACGAACGGCGGTACCCTGATCGGCAATCCAACCTGGCAACCGGCCGGAGGCAAACTTGGCGGAGCCCTGCAATTCGACGGCAAAGACGATTCCCTCACCACCGGATTCGTACTGGACCCGGCCCAAGGCCCGTTCAGCGTCTTTGCCTGGGTCAAAGGGGGTGCCCCCAGCCAGGTGATTGTGTCGCAGGCTAGCGGGGCCAACTGGCTGCGCGCGGCCTCGCCCAGCGGCGCGCTGGCGACCGAACTGAACGAAATCGGACGAAATGCTAACAAAAATCTGTTGTCATCTGCGTTGATCACGGACAGTGCCTGGCACCGCGTAGGTCTGGTCTGGGACGGCAAGAACCGGATTCTGTGCGTTGATGGAATCGAGGTCGCGAAGGATGGTCCATCGAATTTACGAAGTTCAACGATGGGCCTGCGCATTGGGGCCGGCAACACCCTCGCCCCCGGCACCTTCTGGTCCGGTCTGATTGACGATGTGCGGATCTATAATCGGGCCGTGAAACCATAGGGGAAGGAACGGGGGACGCACCCTATTTACGACAAGGCGAGATCAGAAACAGGCAATTGCGATCCCGGGGCAAGCTCTTGTCCTGATTTCTCCCGAGGGCTTCGCGCACGGGGCTTGGGGGCGAGGGGAAACCGGGGACGCACCCTATTTAAGACAAGGCGAGGTAAGAAAGAGGCAACCGCGATCCCGGGGCAAGCTCTTGTTTTGACTCCTCCCGAGGGTTTCGCGGACGGAGCTTGGGGGCGAGCATCGGGAGTTGGACGACAATCAGGCCGGCGAGGATGAGCACGCGACAGGTTACTCTCGATTTCCCCGAGAAGGTGCTTCTGGCCTCCGCGGAATGCCGGAATTCAAGTGCCAGTGTTTTGGGGGGCTCGGGCGCATTGAACTGTGGGCCGTACTGTGCTATGATCTCAGAGAGATACGGACAAGAACGCACAGGATAATCTTGGGAGATTAGAGCTATGATCTTGCCGAAGCACAATGGCGACCACGAGGCGTGGCTGGCATTGTCCGGGGGAAGACTGGGGGAGGCTTACAGTGCGGATGAAGAGGGATACCCCGTAGACTCAATCAAGGAGGCGAATCCGGAATACGAAGGAAGGTGACGTGATTCTTACGCCAATCCCGCAGGCGGATGGAGCGATCTCGTCGGAGCGCCGGCGGAGGCTGTTGAAGCGATTGAGCGATTACTTGTTGAAACAGTAAGCTGGAGTCCCGCGTGTGGTGGTCTGGGTCACTTGATGAGAACGATAGGGCCAAGAGCAAGGGGGAAACGTATGAACCATGACAATGGTATGACACTCACACGACGTCGATTCCTGACACGGGGGGCAATGGCGGCAGGTGCGGTGGCGCTGCCCTATTATGTCCCGGCGGGAGCGTTGGGACGTAGCGGAACCGTCGCGCCCAGCGCACGCATCGTGATGGGCGGCATTGGCCTCGGCGGCCGCGGTTCCTATGATTTGGGTTATCTGTTGACTGAGGCGGACGTGCAGTGGGTCGCCGTCTGTGATGTTCACAAAGGCCGGCGCGAAGCAGCCAAGAAGGTGGTGGACAACAAATACGGCAACAAAGACTGTGCCGCGTACGGCGATCTGCGCCGACTCCTGGCCGAACGGACGGATGTGGAGGCGGTGTTGATTGCCACCGGCGACCGCTGGCACGCGCTGGCTTCCGTTCTGGTGATGCGGGCGGGCAAGGATGTCTATTGTGAGAAGCCGGCCTGTCTCACGATGGCCCAGGGGCAGGCGGTCGTGGAGACCGCGCAGCGATATGGCCGGGTCTATCAGACCGGCGCCCAGCGGCTCAGTGAGCCGCCGCACGTGTTTGCCATCGAAATGGCCCGCTCCGGCCGGTTGGGCCCGATTCACACTGTTTACGCCGATTGCCGCTGGCGCGACGGATTGCGCCACGACTGGTTGCCGGCCCAACCGCAGCCGCCCAAGGAGGAGCTGGACTGGGATCTCTGGCTCGGTCCCTCTCCCTGGCGGCCTTACAACGCCGGTTATGTGACTGGCGGCGGGTGGTACCACTATTACGATCTCGCGACCGATGTCGCGATGTGGGGCGCGCACACGGTAGCTCAGGGCCTCGCCGGACTCGATATGACGGATGTGTCCTTCATCGAGTTCCAGTATGAGGGACCTGATGCGACGATGGTGACACGTTTGTCCAACGGGATAAAACTGGTTCTGTTCCGGGTCGCCGGCTCGGTTTGGGAGCCATGCAAGTACTGGCACGGCGCCTGCGGAGAGCGGTTCGATGGTCCGGAAGGATGGGCCGCGGCTGCCGACGGCTATCAAACGCCCGAGGTCTCAGCGCCGGAGCTGATGCGCGATTACAAGAAAGTGCTGGCGGACTACACGGCCCGCACCCAACGGTCCTTGAACCACGTGCGGGATTTCCTGGACTGCATTCGGTCGCGCCGGCCCCCGGTGGCGAATCCGGAGGTCATGTGTCGGTCCATGAACATCTGCCTGGCCGCCGACATCTGCGAGCAGTTGAAGCGAAACCTGAAGTTCGACCTGCGCCGGGCGGAGTTTGTCGGCGATTCCGAAGCCAACCGGCTGCGGTCCCGCGCGATGCGCGTCCCGTACACGATCTGATTCAACCACTGAGGAGACCAGTATAGTGCGCAGCGCAGCCTTCGGCCGCAACCAAAACGAGTCATCCACAGATTTCGCCGATTATCACAGATTTCTGGAGAAAGCCTACAGGGCAAAAGGAAGAGAATCGGCGACAGCGGGCCTCTTTCCTCCCTCTTGAATCTGTGAAAATCTGTGTAATCTGTGGATTTTCTCACTCATTTACGTCTGGAGACTTGCGGTATGTCCCATCAGAAAGCTTGTCAAGAAGACAAGATATTGCAGCTTTGCAGTGCAGACTCTTCCGACGCCGCTATGGGGCCAGGAGCTGCCGGGCTTGCTCTTCGATGAAGGCGACGTTGCGGGCCATGTCCTCCTGCAGAGCCGGGGTGTCGTATTCGAAGTCAATGGTGATCAGCCCTCGGTAACCGAGACGCCGGAGCTCCTTCAGCGTCTGGGCGCAATCGGCTTCGCCTTCGCCCATAACCGTGTTGCGCGACTGGGGATCTCCCTTCTTGGCCACATCCTTCAGGTGGAAGCTGATGATCCGGCCCTGCAATTGTCGCAGGCACACGACCGGGTCCAGTCCCGAACGGGCCCATTGTCCGCCGTCGCAGCAGGCGCCGATGCGCGGACTGCGGTTGCGGCAAGCGGCCAGCACCTGATCCGGGCTCCAATACGCCGACGCACCTTTCTGATGATTGTGAATCGCCAGCGGCATTCGGTATTCCTCGCACAGCTTCTCGATCAGGTCGAAAGCCGCGGCAGGCGGCTCGGCCACGAGGACCTCTGCGCCCAATTCCTTGCAGAACTCGAAGACGCGTTTGGCCTGGTCCGGGGAACCGTTGAAATCCGCGAACACGCTGGGAACCGACATCCCCCGTTCGGCGAGCCTGGCCTTGAGTTCCTTCCGCACCTCCGCCGGCATATCCTCGTTGGCGAGCAGGCCGGGCCGCTGGGAGCCCAACTTCACATTACTGCGGACTTCGATGTGACGCAGGCCGAGCGCCGCCGCCTTGTCCAGCGCCTCGAAAAGGCCGAAGCGCCGGTACGTAAAATGCTGGACGCTCGCCCGCCAGCCCAGTTTCTCCGCACTGGGCGTGCTGAGTTTGACCTCGCGGGCCCAGGTGGACAAGCTCGGGCCCAGGCTCAGACTCACGGCCAGGGCCCCGCCTTTCCACAAGAACTCCCGCCGCCTCATCTCCGCGGCAGTTGTCCCTCGCTCTTTCCGGTCGTTCTCTTCGTCAATGCTAACAACTGGCTTTTGAGTAGTCTTCATGTCACTGAGCATACACCTTTGTCGTCGTGGTTCAAGCCTGATCTTGAGGTCCCGAGATCCTGAGGGCGTGACAGAACTCAGGCGTGGTCATTGTGTCCTACTGGGAAGGGCTGTCGTCGGATAGCGAGCCCCCGTCTTCCAGACGAAGATGGCGGGCGAAAATGGTGGGGCAATCGCAAAGTCCCGAAAAGGGACACGGGGAAAGCGTCATCCGGGTGGCAGCGTCAAGGCCGAAGGCCTTGGCGATGGTCCTGGGCCCGGGAAACCCGCCATCGCCAAGCTCCGAAGACTCCGCTTGACGCTGCCACCCCAACACGTCACGCGACTGTGCATTTGCCCCGGCGAAAATGGTCGATCTTGCGGATCGCTCCCATTATAATAGCTGGCCTTGATACTCCGGGTACTGAGTCGGACGGTAGAAAACAGGAGTGGTGATCGAACAATAGTAGTCTCTTTCAGCCCAAGGATCGACGTATGCACAGCAACTCTTCCTCTCTGGACCGCCGGAGCTTCCTCAAAACGCTGGCTGTGACCGCCGCTGGATTGACGGCGGGACTCCCTGCGAAGGGGCAACCCACGGTGCGTCGCAAGATCAAGCTCGGGTATGACAACTACTCGATTCGTGCTTTGGGTCTGAAGGCGCCGGCGTTGCTGGATTACGCCGTCGAGTTGAAGCTCGACAGTGTGTTTATCACCGATTTGGGCGCCCTCGAGAGCTTCGAGGATAAGTATCTCGCTGCCCTCAAGGTGCATGCGGCCGAAAAGGGTGTCGAGATCTACCTGGGGGGCGGGAGCATCTGTCCCACGTCCACGTCCTTCAACCGTCGCTATGGTACCGCCCAAGAGCTGCTGGCCTTGGGGATTCGCCTGGCCCAGGCGCTGGGATCGCCGGTGTTCCGTGCGGTACTCGGAAACGGCCGGGACCGCAGGAGTCCGGGAGGTATCGAAGCGCGGATCGCAGAGACGGTCAAGGTCCTGGGGACGGCCCGTACCCGCGCGCTGGATGCCGGTGTCAAGATCGCCATCGAGAACCACGGCGGCGATATGCAAGGTTGGGAGTTGGTGTCCCTGGTCGAAGCCGCGGGCAAGGACTTCCTCGGCATTACCTTCGATTCCGGCAATGCCGTTTCGGCGTTGGAAGATCCGCTGGCGGCCCTGGAGGTCATGGCCCTTTACGTCGTTGCCACGCATCTGCGCGATACCATGGTTTGGGAATACGAAGACGGCGCGATGATGCAGTGGTGCGCCCTCGGGGACGGGTTGGTCGACTGGCCCAGGTTTATCGACCGCCTGGCCCAATGGTGTCCCGCTGTGCCCGTCCACTTTGAGATTATCTCCGGTTCCAATATCGCCGTGCCTTACCTGAAACCTGAGTTCTGGGAGGTCTGGCCCAAGGCGCGGGCGGCCGATTTCGCCAAGTTCCTGGCCCTGGCCAAACGCGGTAAACCGCGTGACCCCCATCTCTGGCCTGCGGATCGGCAAGAACGCCTGAAAGCAGAGCGCCAATACCAAAAGAGCGAACTGGAACGAAGCGTCAAGTATGCCCGGGACATGCTGGGACTGGGACTGAGAGCCGGTTAGAAACCCTGGTGCCCCGTTGCAGCGGAGCACAGCCCTGTTTATGATCAGGGAATGATCCCAACGGACCATTCCCAACTGTCTAACAAAGGAGAAGGTCATGCAATCCACACGACGCGCGTTTCTCAAAGGTTTCGCTGCATCAGTAGCTGTGCCATCTATCCTGCCCGCGCATCTGCGGGCGGCTGAAACGAAGGCCAACTCCCGGCTGACCATGGCCTTTATCGGCGTGGGAACCCAGGGGCGGGGCCTCCTGGGCGGATTTCTCGGCCAAGAGACACAGGTACTGGCCGTGTGCGACGTCGACCAGACCCGCCGTGAGTCCGCGCAAAAGCGGGTCGAGGAGTACTACGCCAACCGGCCCGGGCGCGCGGGCAAGTGCGACGCGTACTCCGACTTCCGCGCGATCATCAATCGCAAAGACATCGACGCGGTCTGCATCGCCACCCCGGATCACTGGCACGCGATCCCTACGCTGGCCGCTTTGCGGGCGGGCAAGGACGTCTACTGTGAGAAGCCGCTGACCCACAACATTCATGAAGCGGTCGAGATCATCAAAGCGGTGGATGCCAACCAACGCGTGCTCCAGACGGGCTCGATGCAGCGGTCCGACAAGGAGTTCCGCATTGCCTGCGAGTTGGTGCAGAACGGCGTCATCGGCAAGATCCAGCGCGTCGAGTGCAGCTTTGGCGGCCCGGGCGTCCCCTGCGATCTGCCGGAGGAACCGATGGAGCCGGGACTGGACTGGAACATGTGGGTCGGCCCGGCACCGATGCGACCCTACAATTCCGTCCTCAGCCCGCGCGGGGTGCACAAGCACTTCCCGAACTGGCGCTCTTACAAGGAATTCGGCGGCGGGATGGTCTGCGACTGGGGCGCCCACCATCTGGACATCGCCCAGTGGGGCTTGGGCATGGATGCGAGCGGGCCCGTGGAGGCACGGCCCCCCGCCAAGGCCGGCGCGGATCGCGGCGCGACCCTGGTTTACGCCAACGGTGTGGTGGTGGAACACAAGAACGGCATCGGCGTGCACTTCTACGGCACCGAAGGCGAAGTCCTGGTGGACCGCGGCCAGTTCGCGCTCAAACGCGGCAGCGAGACCATTGCTTCCTTTCTCAACAGCGATCAGGAAGGGCGCAAAGGCACCTCCTGTGCCGCGCAGGTGCAGAAGGCGGAGAAGGCTTTCCTGCAAGAGGCGAAGATCAAGTTGTACGTGAGCAAGAATCACCTCGCCGATTTCCTGGGCTGCGTGGCCGCGCGTAAGAAGCCCATTACGAGCGAACAGGTGGGCGGCCGCTCCGCCATCTGCTGCCACCTGATGAATCAGGTATACTACCACGGGCAGACCCTCAAGTGGGATCCGGCGAAATTCGAATTCACGGGCGGCACCGGCGATCTGAAATGGCTGACGCGCGACTACCGCAGCCCGTGGAGCGTCTGATCCGGTCACCACCGCGAACGCGTGGTTGCCGGCGCAGACACCGTGAACGGGAATACCTCGCTTCGATTCCCTGGACCGCTGGTCGAAGGGTGAAAGGCGGGAGGAATCGAAGCAACCATGAAAGGCTTGCTTACCATGAGACACATCATTCTTCTTCTCACTGTCCTCACTCCGACCCTGGTAGCCCTCCCCAAGACCGAGGCTGCGGGCCAGCCGGCTTCGATCGTCCCGCCGAGCCCCGGCGAGTCACCCGCTCAGCGGGAGGCCCGGATGGCTTGGTGGCGCGAGGCACGCTTCGGGATGTTTGTGCATTGGGGGCTTTATTCGGGTCTGGCCGGGACATGGGACGGCAAGCCCGTTGGCACCCAAGGGGGCATGGAGTGGATTCAGCAGCGGGTGAAGGCCGACACCGACACGTACGCGCAGCGCGCCCTGCCGCTCTTCAAGCCCGCGCCCAACTTCGCCCGCCAGTGGGCACGGCTCGCGAAGACGGCGGGCTGCCGCTACCTCGTCTTCACCACGAAACACCACGACGGCTTCACGCTGCACGACTCGCAGGTGAGCGACTACGACGCCGGCTCGAAACTCCACCGCGACCTCGTGCGCGAAATCGTCGACGCGGCCCGCGCGGAGGGGCTGCGCGTGGGCTTCTATCACTCGGTGATTGACTGGCATCACGACCAATACTGCTACGAGAGATCGAAGCAGCTTCCGCACCCGCTGAAAGGCCGGTCCTATCCCAACGGCGCGCGCGACCATGCTAAATACCTCGACTACCTGCATGCCGAGGTGAACGAACTCGTTTCGAACTACGGCCCCGTCGACATCCTGTGGTGGGATTACAGTGCCCAGGATTTTCAGGGCGACGAGGCGTGGCGTGCGACGGCGCTCATGCAGCTCGTGCGCGCCAGGCAACCCGCGGTCATCATGAACAACCGTCTCTACCGCACGCCCGAGGCCGGCTGGAAGAGCATGGGCACCGAGGGCTACACGCCGCCGCTCGACCCGAAATACGGGGACTTCATCACGCCGGAGCAGCACATCCCCGCGACCGGCATGCCCGGCGTCGATTGGGAAACCTGCATGACCCTCAACACGACCTGGGGCTACAGCGACCACGACCACGCCTGGAAGTCCGACGAGACGCTCATCCGCAACCTCATTGACATCGCCAGCAAGGGCGGCAACTATCTTCTCAACATCGGCCCGAAGGGCGACGGCAGCATACCCGCCGAGTCCGTCCAATCGATGCAGGCCCTCGGTGCGTGGATGAAGGTGAACGGCGAAGCCATCTATGGCACGACCGCCAGTCCATTCGCGCGCCTCGACTGGGGCCGCTGCACGCGCAAGGGCGCGACCCTCTACCTGCACATCTTCAATTGGCCCGACGACGGCACGCTGCTGGTCCCCCTGCAGAATCAAGCGAGCGGTGCTCGGCTGCTGGCCGACCCGAGTCACCCACTGGCCGTGTCCGCATCGTCCGCCGGACTGCGCATTCGACTCCCGGCGCGCGCACCGGACGCTATTGCCACGGTGCTCGCGCTGCAGATCGCGGGCGAACCGCGGGTGATCGCTGCTTCTTCCCCAAAGATGCCAGCGCGATAGTGGCACGTCTGCAGCATCTCACCAGTGGTGGATTCGTAAGCCGAGGGAAGGACCGAGACACGGCGTGTTGCTGGTGCGGGCCCTGGGGCGCATGGGCAAGGGGAATACCCCAGTAAGTCTGTAGGAATAAAACAATTCGTGCAACAGTCAAAAACCCAGAATGCCCGCCCGTGCAGATTCTTATATTCCCGTCCGGATAAGGAGTTACGACGATTTCGGGGACGCCGTCACGCATTTTCTTTCGTCAGATTCGTGCAACACGCCGGTAGATAGGGGGGCGCATATAAGGAAAGGTCTGTCCGGTATGAGCGGTAAAGGCAAAGGGCAAGAGTGGAAAAGCATGGATCTCGTATCGCAAATCACCCAGCATCAACCATCAGTTCCGGAGGGGCTCCCATGACTACGGAAGCGCAACTTCTCGCCAATCGTATCAATGCCCAGAAATCCACCGGTCCGCGGACACCCGGGGGCAAAGCCACCGTGGCCCAGAATGCCGTCAAGCATGGCCTCCTGGCGCAGGAGGTGGTCATCAAGAGAGAAGATCCCGGGGAGTTTGCGCTCTACCGGGAAGAGATGCTGGTGGAATTGGCGCCGGCAGGACAGATAGAGTTGATGCTGGCGGAGCGGATCGTCGGCCTTTCCTGACGGCTGCGCCGGGCGGACGGGTTGCAGGCCGTGGCGTTCGACGCGCTGCCGGAGCCGCCGAAACCCAAGCGGATCCGATCGCAGGCGGAGATTACCGGGCTGCTGGGGGCACCGGTTCTGGGCGCGATCCCGTCGATTTCCAGGCGTGCCGTGGCGCGCGGACAGAAGCTGCGGTTTGCCCACGGCTCGCGTGAATCGGAAGCCTGCCGGGCCATTCGCACCGCCCTGTTGTGCGGGATGCGGCCGGCAGAGGTGAGTACGATCTTGGTGACCTCTCCGGGACCGGCGGAGGGCAAGACGCTGTTGGTGAGCAATCTGGCCATGGCGCAGGCCGGTCAGAGAACGCTCATCCTGGATGCGGATCTGCGCACTCCCCTGAAGCACCGTGCGTTTGCGCTGAAAGGGCACGGCAAAGGACTGGTCGATGTGCTGATGGGCACCGCTTCTCTCCAGGAAGCGATCCGGCCCACGGAAATCGAGGGGTTGAGTGTGCTGGAGTGCGGCCAGAGCACCCTGCATCCGTCGGAGCTCCTCAATACACGTGCGTTTGGGTGCGTGCTGGAACAGCTCAAGCGAGAATACGATCGCATACTGGTGGACTCCCCGCCCGTCGGTGTAGTGACCGACGCACAGATTCTCGCGACCCTGTGTGATTCCACCCTGCTCGTCCTGCGGGCGGAAGAATCCTCTCGGGTGCTGATCCAGCAGGCCCGGGATGCTCTGTCGGCTGTCGGAGTGAGAGTGGCGGGGGTGGTTGTGAATGACGTGTCCAAAAAAGGCAGCAGGCGCAACTAACCCGACTTCGCGGATTCGGCTGGGTTTTGGATTTTTTTGAGGCGGAAATCCTTCCTGCCGGGGTCGAGAAAGCGGAGGGACGACCCGTAACCCGTTGTAGTGAAGACCCGGCCTCTTGGCGGCCTTGCAGGGGTGGG
>CAYHAJ010000109.1:0-4068 GCA_964354535.1 uncultured Pirellulales bacterium | reverse complement strand
CGGCGGTGTAGCTCAGTTGGTTAGAGCATGGGATTCATAAGCCCAGGGTCGTCGGTTCGAATCCGACCGCCGCTATGCTAGTGCCCCCATCGTCTAGTGGCCTAGGATATCAGGTTCTCATCCTGGAGACAGGGGTTCGACTCCCCTTGGGGGTATGGGGTGCGACTTTCCGCTCTCGCAGAGAGTCGCACCCTCTTGTTTTTGATCGAAAAACGCGGTTTCGCATTGCTCTCCCTCTGGCTCTTGCGACGTTCTACAAGGTTCTGCGTGCACTGACTGCGCGGCTGGGCGCGCGGTTTTTTCTCCGCTGTTGGGAGCCCCTTCTCCGGCGATGGCGCGGGCTATGTGCTCGGCCGGAACGCTCATGTAATGCTCCCGTGCGACTTCCCGTGTGTGCCCGATCCAGGTGCAGACGGTGAACCACGGGAATGTCTCGCTCAATTCGATCTCCCTGCTGCTCCGCAGGTTTTGAAACAGCATACCCCACGGCTCCTGTCCGCAGCGCCGGATGAGCCTCTCGAACTGGGTCCGCCAATTCTCGCAACCTTGCCTGTACTTGTGAATGACGTACTCGTTCCCGGTCGGGCTTTCCTCGAAGGCTCGCAGCAGGATCGGCCGCAACTCGGGAAACAGCGGGATCACGCGGGTCGCATGCCGCTCCAATCGCTCCAGCTTCGGGCAATGGATCGTAATCAGGTTGTTCTCCCAGTCCACGTCCCGCCAGCGCAGGGCCAGCGTTTCGGACGGCGTCCTCAATCCGCCATATCTCGCCAAGGCAATGATCGCCTGCCACTGGACATCATCCTCGCACACAGCCAGAACGCGCTCGATCACCTCGCGGGGGATGAACTGCCGGCGGTCGGGATTGCCACGGACGGCCACCTTGATCTGCTTGTGGACGAAGGGGTTCTTCTCAACGAGCCCCTTGTCGATGACCGCGGCGAAGAATTGGTGGGACCGGCCCAAGTGTCGGCGCACTGTGTTCTCCGCCAGTCCCCGGGTCAGCATGCCCGCCCGGAACTCGATGGCATCGGCGCTCGTGATGTTTCGCAGCGCCCTATCTTCCCCGAAGTGCCCGACCAACTCTTTGCGGCAATACGTCAGGTTGATGATCGTCCGGGGCTTGGCGTCCGCCCGGCGTGATTCGAGGTAATCGGTGGTGAACTGTCCCAGTGTCACCACGGGGGCCTTGCTGCGCGGTTCAACGAGACCGACCTTGACGAGCCGCCCGTGGAGCGTATCCCCGATCTCCGTCAACCACGCTGCTGTAGCCGGGCTGATGGCAAGGCCCCTGATCTTGGCCGATACCAGTTCCTCCAAGTGTCGGCAGACACCTTCGGCGGCACGTTCGGAGCACTTTCCAAGCCTGAGTGCCTTTCGGCTCCCATTGGTCGGGTCGATGAACAGGAGTCGTCTGTGGGGAGAACGCGGGGAATATATGTGCATCCTATTTTGAGATAATTGCTTGTAACGCAATTATGCGTTCTATACAATGCAACCCATGACAAAGCGTCTTGGACAACTTGAGACACGGCTGTTCGCTTACGTCCAGTTGCGCGGATTGACGACCTTGCGAACGGGCGAACTAAGAGAACCACTACACCTGACCATCGCTCAGGAGCGGGAAGTGCTGAGCCGGCTGGAGAGAGCAGGTCTGATCGCACGAGTCCGCCGGGGATTGTATCTGGTCCCGCTACGATTACCCCTGGGCGGCAGGTGGAGCCCTGATGAGACACTGGCATTGAATACCCTGATGGCAGAGAAGCAAGGCCGCTATCAGATTTGTGGGCCGAATGCCTTCAACCGCTACGGTTTTGATGAGCAAATGCCTGCCCGTGTGTACGCCTACAATAACCGACTCTCGGGCGAGCGCCAGATCGGGACGGTGGCCCTGACGCTCATCAAAGTGGCCGATGAACGACTGGGCGACACCGAGGACGTTTGGATGTCAGAAGGCAGGATCGCGGTCTACGCGTCACGGACACGGACGCTCGTGGACGCGGTATACGATTGGTCGCGGTTCAACAGCCTGCCGCGCGGATACGAATGGATTCGCCGCGAACTGAAGGCGCGGCGGGTCACTGCGGCCGGTCTGGTAAAGACCACCCTGCGCTATGGCGACATGGGCACCATCCGTCGGATGGGTGCACTACTGGCGCATGAGGGGGTGGACGAGGGCTTGCTCCGAAAATTGGAGCGGGCTCTGAAACCGACTACCAGCTTGATTCCGTGGATTCCCACAAGGGCCAAGCGCGGCACAGTGAGTAGACGATGGCATGTGGTAGTCAATGAGCAAGCCTGAAACTATTGCTATTCGCACCCATGAAGACCGGGCTTGGCTCCTGGAAGCGGTGAATTTCACGGCGGCCACGACCGGGTTCTCTCCGCGTCTCATTGAGAAGGACTATTTCTGTACCGTGTTGTTGCAGCACTTGGGGACGGCCGGCGTGCTGGTATTCAAAGGTGGGACCTGCCTGGCCAAGGTGCACGGGGAATTCTACCGATTGAGCGAGGATCTGGATTTCGTCATCCCCATGCCCTGCGAGGCGAGCCATACCGAGCGCAGGGCACAAGCGCCGGCGGCAAAGAAGGCGGTTGAAGAGCTTGAAAGGCAACTCCCCGTCTTCCGCGTCGTTCAGCGGCTGACCGGGGCCAACCGTTCGACACAATACGTCGCGGTCATCGGCTACGACTCGCTGCTCGGTCAGCAGCAAGACAGTATCAAGATCGAGATCGGCCTGCGTGAGCCGCTTCTGACGCCCATGTTCGACGGGACAGCGAGAACTGTCCTCCTCGATCCCGTATCGGGCCGGCAGATGACTCCTCACATTGCGTTGCCCTGTATTTCCAGGATCGAGGCATTTGCCGAGAAATTCCGCGCAGCCTTGTCTCGCCGCGAAGCGGCAATCCGCGATTTCTATGATATCGACCACGCTGTGCGCCACCTGGACCTTCGACCGCAAGAGCCCGCCCTGATCGAATTGGTCCGTCAAAAGCTTGCCGTGCCTGGCAACGAAGCCGTAGACGTGTCCGACCGCCGGCTGGCGACATTACGCCAACAGCTTGAGCCCCAATTGAAACCTGTCTTAAGGAGCAAGGATTTTGCCGAGTTCGATCTGGAGCGAGCTTTTCACATAGTGGTCGAAATGGCGAAGAAGACGTGTTGAGCCTACTTGGGCCGACTGTTCAGATAGTCCTTGCCCTTCTGAGTGATACCTGCCCCGAATGGCACTGCCGTGAGTTTCGGGTCTTGCCGGCACGGGGGACTCCCGTGAGCATGAAGGGAATCATGCCAAATCTCTTTCCGGCACGAGGGTATTGCTCCGGATTACCGGAGCGGTATCATGTTTTCGGCCTTCCTTGGCCGCGGGACTGCGAGGGGACTGCGAGGGTCAGCCCTCAAATTAACAAGTAGGGCTTTCCAGGCCCGGGGGCGGTGGAGGTACATTTCCGGGCAGGATGCCGTTAGTCCCGGCGGGATCATGGTTTACACATCATACAACAAAGGCCATTTTATGTATAGTTTGTGGTTGACAGTACTGGATGGTGGTAGTACCATTTACGGTAGGCTGCCTGCGTGAGGCGGCCCGTAGTAGATCGTAATAGTAGTCCGTAGATTCCGGAGGGGATCACATGGCTACGGAAGCACAAATGGCCGCGAATTGGTTGAATGCTCAGAAGTCCACCGGACCGCGGACGCGGGAAGGCAAGGCGGTCGTGGCCCAGAATGCCATCAAGCATGGACTCCTGGCACGGGAGGGAGTCCTGCGGGGGGAGGACTGGGAAGAATTTCAGAGGCACCGGGAGGCGCTGCTGGAGGAACTGCGGCCGGTCGGGGGGCTGGAGGTGATTCTGGCGGCGCGGATCGTCGATCTCTCCTGGCGGCTGCACCGGGCCGCCCAGGACCAGAACGAGACCTTTGGGGCGTTGTACGACCGGCACACGGCGGGGGCGCCGGAGCCGGCCGGGCCGGCCGAACGCGGGGCGACGCTGGGGCGGATGATCCTGGAGGACTATGGTGGGGAGGCCGCCCTGGAGCGGCTGCTGCGGAACGAACGGCGGATCGAA
>CAYHAJ010000108.1:0-14808 GCA_964354535.1 uncultured Pirellulales bacterium | reverse complement strand
AATCCTCTCATGAAAAGGCCGGTCGTTGCCAAGAATATGAGTGATACGGCTAACTGACCAATGACCAGTGTGTTTCGTCCGAAGTAGCGCCGCTTCCCCTGCGAAGAACTCACATGCTCTTTGATATGCACTACCGGATCGATCCTGGTGACACGTACGGCAGGGATGAAACCAAAAAATAAAGTGGCTAAACTCATGAGCATGAATATCATCGTCAGAACCTGACGATCCAGACGCTGTTCAGGTAATTTGAGACCTAACATATCAGGCCACAGAGCGGGCAATAGGGAAGCGGCCCACCGTGCCAAGAGCACCGCGAGCACGGTACCAAGAAATGACAATAATAAACTCTCGGTCAACAATTGACGCAACAGTCGCAGGCGACTGCTTCCAAGCGCCCGTCGGATGGCGATCTCGTGTTGACGACTTTCACTCCGGGCCAACAACAACGCGGAGACATTGGCGCAAGCTACCAGCAGAACCAGTACCACCACCGACATAACCATAGAAACCAGAATGCCGGTCCGCTTCCAGCGATCACGCTCCGCTTCGACCCTAACCTTCAGAGATCGCCCGGTTCTGAGGGCCGTGAGATTTATTCCCAAACGATTCACAATCGTATCCACCTCGGCCAGCGCTGCTTCCACGCTTCTCCCGGGAGCCAAGCGTCCCATGAGAGAAAAACTGGAATTCACTCCCACATCGCCCACCATTTCGGCTGAAAACCAAACATCAACAGAACGTTCACGGTGTACACCTGAAAAATTCTTGGGAGTCACGCCTAAAATCGTGAAACTCCTGGCGGTTAGCCAGATCGTCTTACCACAAATCTGCGGATCACGTTCATAACAGCGTTGCCAGAGACTGTAGCTGATAACCACGGTCGGCTCATCAACAGAGGGTTGTGACTCCGGAGAAAAAAACCGGCCCACGTGAGGCTTAATACGTAACACCTGGAAATAGTTTGAGGATACTACGCTACTATTCAAAAGCTCCGTACGCCCTTCTCGGTTCAGCATAGCCCCTCCCCCGTTACGAGATATGGCAATTACCCCTGAAAGCGTACGGCTCTGCTCTTTCAATTCTGAATAGTGAGGGTATGAAAACGACGGCCAGGTGATGCGCACAATTTCATGAGCGTTAGAAAACGAGAGAGGCCGAAGAAATACCGCATTCAGAGCTGTGAACACGGTGGCATTCAGCCCAATACCAATGGCCAGCGACACAACCGCCACCGCCGTGAACCCTGGACTCTTTCGCATCTGACGAAACCCATAGCGAATATCATGCCACAATGTCGTCATTGTAGGACTCCAAGAACCAACGGGAACCTTGGAATAATAGAAGGATGGAATGCTGCAAGAGGGTCAGCGTCCCACCCCATTATTCCCGTATTCCAACATTCCATTTCCGTGTTCCATCATTCCATTCCTATTCACATCGCAGCGCCGCCATCGGGTCGATCCGCGCCGCCCGCCGGGCCGGGAGGTAGCAGGCCAGGAGGGCCACCGCAATCAGAAGCACTGGGATAAGGCCACAGACCAGCAAATCGACGCCGTGGATGCCCAGAAGCAGCCTTCGCATCAGGGGCACCGCAATGAGCGTCCCGGATAAGCCCAGGCCGATGCCGAGGCCGGCCAGGATCAAACCCTGGCGCAGGACCATCCAGAGCACCGAACCCCTGTGCGCCCCGAGGGCCAGGCGCACGCCGATCTCCCGCGTCCGGCCGCCGACCACGTACGAGAACACGCCGTACATACCGCCCACCGCCATGACCAGAGCCACGCAGGCAAAGGCGCCAATGAGCGAGGAGTACAAGCGCCGCAGCCACAGGGACTGATGGAGCCGGTCGGACATGGTCGCGACATCGAAAATCGGCAGGTCGGGATCGCTCCAGCGGACGACCTCCCGCACACCGGAGACCAGGTCCAAAGGCTCGATCGCGGTGCGGACCACCACGGCCATTCCGCTGCGCCGCTGTTGTGCGTAGGGCAGGTAGACGCCCGGGATCATGGGCCGGTCCAAGCCATAGTGCTTCACATCGCGGGCGACGCCGACCACCGTCATCCACGGCGCCTTATCCTCGCGGTGGCGGATCCGCCGACCCACCGGGTCCTGATTCGGCCAGAAACGCCGGGCAAAAGTCTCGTTGACGATCACCGCCAGGGAGCCTGGGGTCTGACCATCCTGCTCATTGAAAGTCCGCCCGGCGGTCATCGGGATACCCATCGTCTCGAAGTAGTCCGGAAAGGCCACACGCTGCAGGACAACCGGGTCCGGCTCATCCGCGCGTTTGGCGGGAGCGTTTTCGATGGTGAAGAAGTTGCCCCAGTGTCCGCCCAGGGGCGGCGCGGTGACGGCGCTGGCCGACACGACGCCGGGCAGGGCGCGAATCCCGTCGAGACAGTGGCGGTAGAACGCTTCCCACGCCTCGGCCGTCCGGTACTGGGACTCGGGCAAGGCGATCTGGCAGACCAGCACATGGTCCGCGCGGTAACCGGGGTCCATCTTCTGCACCGAACGAAAGGCCTGGACCAGGAGGCCCGCCTGGATGAGCAGCACCAGGGTCAGGGCGACCTCGCCCACGACCAGTGCGTGCAGGCTTCGCCGCCTGGCCGGGGCGGCGGTCGCTTGCCGGCCGGAGGAGGCCGATGCCCCTCGGAGGCCACCCTTGAGCACCGCGCGGCAGGTCGGCAGCGCCCCGAAAGCGGCGGTGACAAGAATCATCAGCAGGATCCACAGCCAGACACGCACATCGAACCGGAAACTCACCCACTGCGGCGGCTTGTCCGCCAGGGAGTCCAGCAGGCCACGGAGTCCCCACTGGCCCAGGACGAGGCCCAGCGCGCCGGCAAGACAGGAAATGAGCAAGCTCTCCATCAGGATCAGGCGAGAGACCCGTCCGGCGGTAGCCCCCAGGGACATCCGGATGCTCAATTCCCGTCCACGGGCCAGGCCCCGGGCCAGCATCAAGGCCCCCACGTTGCCGCAGGCGATCAACAGTACTACAACAACGGCCCCCATCAGAATAGTGAGCACGGGCCGGGTGTCGCCGAATAATCGCTCGGTGATGGCCGTCAGCCGGGGGGAGGTGTTTTCGTTCGCCTTGCGGTCCTGCACCAAGGCCTGGTGCACCCGCAGAAGATCCTCGGAGGCCATCGCCATGGTCACGCCGGACTTGAGCCGCCCGACCCCGCGCAGGTACCAGCCCCTGGTCCGGTCGTCCGGGTCCCCGCGCAGCGGCACCCAGAGTTCCTCATTGTCGAACAGGGCCCGGTCGCCGGCCAGGACGCCGACGATCGTGTAGGGCTCGCGATCGAGGCGTAGGACCTGCCCGAGGACATCCTGCCCGCCAAAGAGCCGCTGCCACAGGCCGTGGCTGAGCACCACCACCTTCTCACCGCCGGGCCGGTCGTCCTCCGGTGTGAAGGGCCGACCCAAGGCCAGACGGATCCCCAGGACCGACGCCAGATCGTAGGTCACCCACGCCCCGTGGACGCGCTGGGCGCCGCCCTCGAAGGATAGGTTGAGATCGCCTGCAGTCCAGGCGGCCATGCCGTCAAACGAGCGGTTCTGCTGCCGCCAGGCGTGGAAGTCCGGGTAGGCCAGGCCGGTGTACTCCAGATTCCACCGCGGCGCCGTCTCATCCAGGTCCACCAGCCGGTCCGGCTCGTGGAACGGCATCGGCCGCAGGAAGAAGGCATTGAAGAAACTGAAGATCACGGTATTACCCGCCATCCCCAAAGCCAGCGTCACCACGGCAATCAACGTGATGCCGGGATTCTTGCAGAGCATGCGCAAGCCGTATCGAATATCATGCCACACAGTCGTCATTGCCTGACTCCAAGAACCAATTGCAGTATTGGAATAGTGGAATGATGGAATGTTGTACGAGCGACACTCTTCCGGCCCATGATTCCAGTGTCCATCGTTCCAATCCTATTCGTATCTCAACGCCACCATCGGATCGACTCGCGCGGCCCGGCGGGCGGGGAGGTAACAGGCCAGGAGCGTGACGGCCAGGAGCAGCACGATGACTCCGAGCAGGACCACCGGGTCCATGGCGCTGACGCCGAACAGCAGGCCGGCCATGAGCTGGCCCATGACCAAGGCCCCGATGAGCCCCACCGCCAGGCCGATGCCAATCAGCCGGGCGTATTGGATGAGGACGTTCCGGACGATATCGTTCGCCCGGGCTCCGAAGGCGAGACGAATGCCGATCTCCTGCGTTCTCCGGCTGACCGAGTAGCTCGTGATTCCATAGATGCCCCCCACGGCCATGACTAGGGCGACGGCCGCGAATACGCCGATCAGCCAGGAATAGGTGCGACGGAACCAAAGAAGTGCGAGGACTTTATCCCGCATGGTCCGGACCCCATGGATGGACAGGGAGGGGTCCACAGACCGCAAGGACTCCCGGATCACCGGCGCCAAGGCCAGCGGGTCACCGGCGGTGTGCACGAGGGCTGCCATGGAATGTGGAGGATTGGGCCCGCACGGCAGGTACAGCGCGGGACCCATGGCCTGGTCCAGACCGAAGTGCTTGATGTCCCGGGTGACCCCGATCACGCGCATCCAGTCCTTGGAGCCCTTAGGAGCGATGCGTTGGTCCATCGCCGCGCGGTTCGAGCCGAGACGCTTGGCATAGGTCTCGGTGATGATCACGGTGCGCTCGCTGTCCGCGCGGTAGTCCTGGGCCGTGAAGAGCCGCCCCGCCAGCAACTCGATTCCCATGGTCTCGAAGTAATCGGGCATCACGGTCTGGATCAGCACGCTGGGGTTCGCCTCGCCAGGGGCCAGTTCGACCCCCTCGATATCGAACCGGGCATGGCTGTAGCCGTCACCCGGGGCCATACTCGTGAAGGAGGCCGTCCGCACGCCAGGCAGAGTCCGGACTCGCGCCAGATGGCTCTCGTACAATGCCTGCCGCGCGTTGCCATCCTTGTACCGCTCGGGCGGAAGGCTGATTCGGTACGTCAGGACCCCGTCGACCCGGAACCCCGGCGGCACTCGGCTGATCTTCCAGAAAGCCTCCAGCAACAGCGCAGCGCCGACCGAGAGGGTCATGGCCAGGGCAATCTCACCGGCCACGAGCACATTCAGGCTGCGCCGACCGGATCTCGAGGTCGTGGTCCGCGTCCCCGTCGCGCACAACGTGCTCTCCGTATCCCTGCCGGAGGCGGCGTGCAGAGCGGGGACCAGGCCCGACAGGAGAGTGGCCAGTCCGACCACACCGACGCAGAACACCAGTACCCGGCCATCAGTCGCGAAGGCCATCCAGGGGTCCACGATACCAGCAAGGCTCCGGAGCAACAAGTCCAGGCCGAAGCGACCTAACAGGACGCCCAAAAGCGCGCCCAGAATGCACAGCAGGAAGGTCTCCGTCAGCACTTGGCGGATGATGCGGTAGCGGGAAGCCCCGAGCGCTCGTCGCACCGCCAGCTCCCGGCCACGAGTCATCCCGCGCGCCAGCATCATGCCCGTGATGTTGCAGCAGGCCAACATCAGCACGACGCCGGCCACCAGAAGCATCAACAGGGTGGCATTGCGGTATTCCCCCATGTACTTCTCCCGTAGGGGCATCACCCGCGGGGTGGTGATCTTGTTGGCCGGCCGCGTATCGATGAGACCCTTGTGGATGCGCTCCAGGTCCGCCTGGGCCTGGGCTGGGGAGACACCGGCCTTCAACGTTCCAATCCCCGAAAGGTACCACCCTTTCGCGGTCGCCGCGTCCTCCGCCAGCGGCACCAACAGATCGGCTTTCTCCGGAAAGATGGCGCTGGCCGGCAACACGCCCACGATGGTGTAGGGAATGCCGTCGAGACGCAGCGAACGCCCGATGACGCCTGGGTCTTCGCCATAAAATCGCTGCCACAGGTGGGCACCGAGCACGACCACACGGGCGGCACCGGGCCGGTCGTCTTCCTCGACCAGGCGCCGTCCCAACACCGGCTGAACGTGCAGCACATCGAAGTAGTCATAGGTCACTCTCATGCCCTCGATCCGCTCGGCCCGGTCGTCAATAGCCAGATTCCAGCCCCCGCCGGCAAACGCGGTCATGCCGTCGAACGTCCGATTCTGCCGGCGCCACTCGTGAAAGTCGGGGTAAGCCACCCATGCGCGTTCCAGGTTCCATTGGGGCGCTCTCTCGTCCAAATCTACCAGCCGCTCCTGCTCCGGCACCGGGAAGGGTCGCAGATACAACTCGTTGACGATGGTGAAGATCATCATGCTGCCGCCCATGCCGATCGCCAGAATCCCCACCACCATGACCGCAAAGCCGGGACTCCTGATCAGTGTCCGCACGGCGTAACGTAGGTCTTGCCAGAAGGTGATCATTTCATTCGTCCTTCACATGAGAGGATGGGAGAGTGATGGAATCTTGTGGGAGCATAGGCATCCGCCCCCCTGTTCCATCATTCCATTCCTATTCACATTTCAGCGCCACTATGGGATCGACCCGCGCCGCCCGGCGGGCGGGGAGGTAACAAGCCAGAAGAGCGATCAGGCTGAGCACCAGAGCGCCCGCCGCCAGAGCCAGTGGGTCCATGGGGCTGACGCCGTAAAGCATCCCGCGTAAAAGTCGGGTCAACGCCCATGCACCGGCAAAGCCCAGGGCAATCCCGATTCCCACGAGAGTCATGCCTTGCCGCAACACCATCCGCACGACGCCAGTTCCTGCGGCCCCGAGCGCCATGCGGATGCCAATCTCCCGTTCGCGCACGGCCACAGAGTAGGCGAGGATAGCATAGACGCCCACCCCCGCCAGCAGCAGTCCCACCGCTCCGAAGACAGCGACGTACCACATGTAGATCCGTTGCCCGTGCGTGGTGTCGTAAAGACGATCCGCCACTCCCCAGACGTCGGGTTTGCGCAGGTCAGGGCCCGCCGCCTTTACTTCCGCCAAGAGAGGCTTGATCAGACCCTCGGACGCGATGCGGGTCCGCACCTGGAAGCGCCAGCCCCAGGAGGCGAAACCAACCTGCTGGGGCCGGTAGAACTCCGGCAGGATCTGCGCCGTCAGAGACGTGCGGAAATCCGCGACGACCCCCACAACCTCATAGGTGCTGTGGTCGTCGGGGGCCATGGAGCGGAGGGTCTCACCCAACGGGTTCTCCCCCGGCCAACAACGCCGGGCCAGGGTCTCGTTGACGATAACCGCGGTCGCATTGGCGCCCAGGTCCTCCTCGTCGAAGTATCGCCCGCGTAGGAGTGGCACCTTCATGGCCCTAAATGGGTCAGCAGCGCCAACGCCAGAAGCACCATAACACAACTCTATCGGTTCCTCTCCGTCTTTAATCGTGAAGTTCCTTTTGCCGAGGCCCGAGTAGATGCCCACGGCCTCGACTCCCGGTACGGTGCTGAGGCGCCGGCGGACTTCCGCCACGAGCAAGTTTTTGGCCTCGAGCGTCTGGTATTTCTTCGAGTCAAAGGCCGGATTGATTTGAATACAGATCAGGTTCGTCGGCTCAAGCCCCGGGTCACTCCGAAGCAGGTAGACGACGCTGCGGATCATCAGGCCCGCCCCGGCGAGCAACACCATCGCCAGGGAGACTTCGAGAACGACCAGCCCGCGGCGATACAGATTTCTCAGAGCACCCGGGGTCGCCTGCACACCCGTCTGTTTGAGAGCATTCGCCACGGGCCGCGTTGCCCCGTACCACGCGGGGACCGTCCCTGAGACCAGACCCGCCGCGACCGCAATCAAGAGAGAATAGGCCAACACCTGTCCATCGAGCCCAATGGGTCGCAGACGGGACACACTAAGCGGCAAAAGCCGCTCCATGAGACTGAAACTCCAGTAGGTCAAAGCAATACCGGCAACCGCCCCGGCCAAGGCCAGGACCAGGCTCTCCAGCAATAACTGGCGTAGCAGGTGAAACCACCCGGCACCGAGCGCGCCCCGGATCGCCAACTCATGCTGACGAGCTTCCGCCCGCGCCAGGTTCAGATTCGCGACATTCGCACAGGCGATCAGCAAGACGAAGATCATGGCTCCGATGAAGCCAGGAATCGTCTTTCGTACTGCGGCATCGGCAAACATCTCGCGTACCGGTCGCGCCTGAAGGAGGGTGTACCCATACCCGTACTTGCGGTGGTCTTGCTCATACCGTCCTGCCAACACCTCCAGCATTGCCTGCGCTTGCGACAGTGAGACGCCGGGAGCAAGTCTGGCAATGATCCCGTTGCCAGCCCGGAATCGGCTCCCCTGAGTGTCCTTGTCCGCCGGCTCCACCTGCAGCTCACCCATGGGGACCCAGAAGTCGGCGAAATTGGGGAATTTGAAGTGAGGCGGCATCACTCCGATCACCGTACGATACTGGTCGCGAAGACGCCAAGGTTTCCCGATCCAGCTTGGATCGGCGCCCAACTTGCTCTTCCAGAACGCGTAACTCAGCAAGACCACCGGAGGAGCGTCAGGCCGACTCTCATCTGGGGCGAACGTCCGCCCCAGCCAAGGCTCTATGGTCCAAAAAGAGAAGAAATTCGGAGACAGACGGGCACCATGCATGCTGTCTGTCCATCCGGCATTCTCCCAGGGTACTCCGATCCAGGGCTTGGTCCTGACCAGATCGGCGAAGCACTCCCGGTGGAGGGCTAGTTCCTGAACGATGACGGAACTGACACCATCCGCGTAATCGTTGTGCTCCTTGTTGAAAGCGCGAATCTGAACGAGCCGATCCGGCTGGGCCGCCGGGACGGGATTGAACCACAGGGCATTGACGCCACTAAAGATCGCCGTGCTGGCCCCAATCCCCAGCGCCAGCGTGAGCACGGTCACTGCGGTAAAGCCCGGCGTGTGGGCCAACACTCGAACGGCATATTTGATGTCTTGCCACAGCGTTCCCATTCGTTTCTCCTATTCGTGTCTCAGCGTCACCATCGGATCGACCTTCGTCGCACGGCGCGCAGGCAGGTAAGACGCAAGGAACGTCACAAGACCCAACACCAGCGAGACGCCGGCGAATGTTGCAGGATCGGTGGGACTAACCCCGAAAAGAAAGCTTCCGAGGACGCGAGTGATCGCAAACGCAGTGACCAGACCGATGCACAGACCGACGGCAATGACTCTCAGACCCTGCGCCGCCACCAACCAGCGTACATCGCCGGGCCGCGCGCCCAAGGCCATGCGAATGCCGATCTCGTGGTTCCGTTGCGTCACCAGGTACGACATGACGCCATATACCCCTACCGCGGCCAAGACCAGGGCGAGGGCCGCGAAGGTACCCAGCAGAAGCGCGTGGAAGCGGCGCATGGCCAGACGCCCGGACAGGCGTTGTTCGATCGTACGCACGTCGTAGACGGGTTGGTCTCGGTCGATGGTCGCGACCGCAGCGCGTAAGGCGCCCGCCATGGTCATGGGGTCGCCCATTGTCTGCACGGCCAGGTACAGGAATCGAGACGTGTTGATGTGGAACAGCGGACGGTAGACCTGGGGTTTCGCTTCGGCCTCCAGCCCATCGTGTCTCACATCGCCGACCACCCCGACCGCAGTCAGCCAAGGACTATCCGTGCCGCCCATCTGAAACTGCTTGCCAATGGGATCCTCTCGAGGCCAGCAGTAGCGTGCCAGCGATTCGCTGACGATGACCGCGGTCAACTGCTGCGCATCCTGGTCGTTGAACGCCCTTCCGCGCAGCAGCCGTACGCCCAGGGTGTCCAGATAGCCCGGCGTGGCCCAAATCTGGCCGACCAATGGACCCTGGCCGGGAAGCTCGGAGGCCCGTCCCTTGGTAGTGAGACCGGGAACCATCAACGAACGCCCGGTGAGTGGAAGAGCGTCGCACATGCCGGCGGATTGTACTCCCGGAAGGCTCTGCACGCGTTGGAGCAACTGCTCAAAGAACGCCGTCCGTTGCGACGCTTGGGGGTACTTGGATTCCGCCAGGTCAATGGCCATCGTCAAGACGTTATCCGTGCGGAACCCAGGATCCACTTGCAGCAGACGGAGGAAGCTCTTTATCAGCAATCCCGCTCCAATCAGCAGGACCAACGCCACCGCCAGCTCGGAAACTACCAGGAGGCTCCGCAGCCGACTGTGGCAAAAACCGGTGGTGGCAGTCCGGCCGCCTTCCTTGAGAGACTCACTTGGATTCGCACGAGACAGCGCCAGCGCGGGAATCGACCCGAACAGAATCCCGCTGGCCAAGGAAACCAGCACGGTAAAAGCGAGCACCCGGTAGTCGATCCGGATGGCGACCTGACGGAGGACGTCACCGCCCAGTTGGGCGGGAGCAAGAGTCGGCAACAAACCGATACCGGCGTAAGCCACCAACAGGCCCAAGGCCCCCCCCACGAGGCCCAGCAGCAGGCTCTCCGTCATCACCTGTCGGGCGAGTCGCCAACGATCCGCCCCCAGGGCCGCTCGGATGCTCATTTCCCGGCTTCGCGAGGTAGCCCGGGCCAGCAGGAGATTGCCGACGTTCGCACAAGCGATCAGCAGGACAAAGCCAACCGCCCCGAGAAGAATCAGCAGAGCCGGCCGCAGGTCGCCCACCAGTTTCTCCTGCAATCCAGTCAACTTGACCTGCAGCGCAAATGGATAGCGCGCCGGCTCGCCGGGCCGATGCATACGTTGCTGGATCGTGTCCAAGTCCAATTGGGCCTGAGCCGGTTTTATGCCGGGCTTGAGCCGCCCGATGACCTGCACTAACGAGACACGGGAACCCTGGCGTTCTTCCACAGGATTGAGGCCCAGCGGCAACAATATCTCCGCTTCCGGATAGCGAGGAAATTGGAATCCCTTCGGCAAAATGCCTGTCACCGTGTAGCTGATGCCGTTCAAGACCACGGGCTGTCCCACCAGGCGGCGGTCGGCTCCAAAACACCGTTCCCAAAGCCCATGCGTGAGGATAACCACTCGATGTATCTCCGGGCCGCCTTCCTCCTCAATAAACACACGGCCCAATCCGGGTTGTACTCCCAGAACAGGAAAAATGCCGGGCGACACCTTCAGACCCTGAATCCGCCGTGGTTCGCCTCGGCTCGTCAGGTCATAGCTGCCGGACTCGTCGAACGCGGCAAGGTGCGCAAACACCCGATTCTGTTCCTGCCAGTTGAGGAACTCCGGACCGCTGACAATCTCCGCGTTGTTGAATTGGGGGATCACTTCGGTGACCCAGAGCAGCCGGCCAGGCTCCGGGAAGGGCAGCGGTCGAAGCAAAACCGCGTGCACCACGCTGAAGATCGCGGTATTAGCCCCGATCCCCAATGCCAGGGTGAGCACCGCTACCGCGGTAAAGCCGCGATTTCCGAGCAACATGCGAACGGTGTAACGAAGGTCTTGAACCAGTGTGTGCATGGGAACCTCCTATCTGCATGTCCCCGGCACCGTCGGATCAATCTTCGCACCTCGGCGGGCCGGCGGACCCTTATCGCCCCGTTAACCGAGAAGGCGAAGTCTGCCGTCTACGCCACGTCGAAGCCGCTTTGCTTGAGCTCGGCGGTTTCCTGCCGCTTGCGGACAGCCTCTTCCTCTTCCACGATCCGGCCATCGAAGAGATGGACCGTGCGCTGGGCGTGACGGGCGTAACGCGGGTCGTGCGTGACCATGCAGATCGTCGCCCCGTCGTGGTGCAATTCGCCCAGCAGGGCCATGACGGCCTCGCTGTTGTTGGAGTCGAGGTTTCCGGTCGGCTCGTCGGCCAGCAGGATGGACGGTCGCCCCACCACCGCGCGGGCGACCGCCACCCGTTGCTGCTGGCCGCCGGACAACTGGGCCGGGTAATGTTTCATGCGATGCGACATCCCCACCCGTTCGAGCGCCTCCTGGGTCCGCTGCTTACGCTCGGCGGAGGGCATGCCCCGGTATGTCAGCGGCAACTCTACGTTCTCGTAGACCGTGAGGTCGCCAATCAGGTTAAAGCTCTGGAAGATGAAGCCCACCTGCCGGTTGCGAATGCGGGCCCGCTGCGAGGCGGACAGGTTCGCCACCGATTCGCCGGCCAGGGAGTATTCGCCTTCCGTGGGCGAATCGAGGAGGCCCAGGATCGCCATCAGGGTCGATTTGCCGCAGCCGGAAGGCCCCGCGATGGACACGTACTCGCCCTGGGCCACGGACAAGTGAATCCCCGCCAAAGCGTGGGTCTCCACCTCCTCGGTGATGAACACCTTGTGCAGGTCTTCGACGCGAATCAGTGCTTCGTTCGGCTGTGTCATATGTCGGTTTCCAGTTCTGAGTTGTAGGGTGGGCTGTGCCCACCATCCCTTGTTCGTGTGTGGCGAAATTGGTGGGCACAGCCCACCCTACCACTTCTCTTTCTACTTCAGTCGGATTCGGTCGCAGCCGTCCCATTGGGACATGTCGCTGAGGATGATTTCGTCGCCGATCTCCAAGCCTTCCAACACCTCGATCGTGCTGACGGAGGTGCGGCCGAACTGGACACGGCTGCGCACCGCGTAGCGGCCGTCCTCGACGACTTTGAACAGCTCCGAGGGGCCTTCGGAAGAGGCGAAGACCGGCCGGCCGACGTTCAGCACATCGTCCAGCTTCTCAATGGTGACCGTGCCGACCACCGACAGGTCCGGCCGGGCCCCCTGCGGCAGGGCGCCCCCCAGCGACACATCCACCGTGACGTTCCCATCCATGACCGTCGGGTCGATGCGAACGACTTTACCCAGGACCGTCCCGTGGTGCGTATCCACCTCCGCCACCAAACCGATCGTCACGTCCCGCGCCTGGGCCTCGGGGACCTTCAATTGGGCCTTCAGCTTTTTGGGATTGGTGATCTTGGCCACGACCGTGCTGGCGGAGACGGATTGGCCCGGCTCGATCTTGGTCGGAATCTGGGCCAGAACCCCGGCCGTTCCGGCGCGCACGTGCAGCGATTGGACCTGCTTGAGCTTCAGGTCGTAGGACGACCTGGCTTTGCGCATGGTGGCGTCTATCTCCGCCAGTTGCGCGGGCATGGTCTGGTTTTCGAACATCTCGAAGCACTGCTGATTGATCTCGAGGAGATTCTTTTGTTGCTCGACGCTCTTCCGGGACAGGGTGATCCGCTGGACCGAGATCAACTCATTCTCATACTCTTTCTCATCGACCTCCAACTGGAGCTGGGTCCGATCGTAATCGGCCCGGCGTCCCGCGAGCTCCGCTTTCTTTTGGAGCAGCTCGGTTTGCAGCCGTACTTTCTCGGTCGTCTGTTTGGTGACCGTCGATTTCCATTCCATCTCCGCGTTGAACAACTCGAGCACCAGCTCGGGGTTGCTCAATTCCAGAAGGACCGTGTTCGGCTCAACCGCGGTGCCCGGCTCGACGAGGATACGAACCACCCGGCCCGGCACGACCGCCGGTACCCAGAGGATGTCCTCGGAAACCAGGGTGCCCACCCCCCGCACTTCGCGGAGCATCGGTCCGCGTTTGACCTTGTCCAGCCACAGGGTGCGCCGGTCGACGCCGGGCGCGGCGGGTTTGAGCCGGGAAACCCCCACCGTCACCGCCGCCACCAGCACCAGGCCGGTCGTCGCGATCAGGCCCCGGCGAATCATTTTCCTACGTTTCGCAGATTTTCGTGGAATATCCATGCCGGATTCCCAAGCAAGCCGCGTGCCAGAGGAAAAGACGGTTACGGTACATGGAACGTAGGCGCTATTCCTCTTTTTGTCCGGTTTCGGGATCGGCGCGCCCAAATCCGGACACGTTCATAGGGGCGACGGGACCCCAAACGCGAAGGACCGCGTTTGGGAGCCCGAGGCATGCGTCGCCCCTACTATTTCTTCTGGATTCGATAATTGCACCAGGTGGGCGCCTCGCGCGTAAAATCGAGTGTTCCGCCGCCCTTGGTGGCAAAGACACCGGGCTGGACTTCCTGGAGCTTCTCATCGACCGACCGCAGTCCGTTGACCATTTGGAAGAACTTTGACTCCGTCACACATAGGAAACCATCCTTCTCATGGACGGTGATGCGCGGCGTGAACTCGTCGCGGCCGCGAATGAGGACCGCCACACGGGCCCACCATTCGAGTTTGTATTCACTGAATCGCAGATTGTGAATGCCGCAGTATTGCTGCCACCCGGCCTTGTAGGCGGTCGGCTGGTGGTCGGACCAGCCCCACCACAAGCCGGTGCAATGACGATAGTCCGGCTCGCTCCGTGGGAAGCGCTTCTCAAGGAGTTTTCCTTTGATGAGCTTGTCCGTGAGGGTCAGACCCAGCTCGTCTATCACAGCATGCGGCAGTCTGTTCGTCAGGACGACGGTGCCGACGCCATATTCCGGATACCAGTGCAGAAGCGACAGAAAGCCAAACCCCGCGCCTTCGTGCCCAAGCACAGTCTCGGTCCGCTCGGGTGATCGCTTGTCAATCCGAATCCCCTGACCATAGTACACGTTGGGATCGGTGCTCGTGATTCCCACAGGTGTGTGGATGGTCTCTATCAGGGACCGATCCACAATGCACCGGCCGTCCAATGTCCCCTGGTTGATGTGCAATTGGACCAAGCGAGCCATGTCCCGGGCCGTGCTGTAGACGCCGCCGGCTCCGAGGGCCGGATGCACGGCCGGAACCTTCGACATACCCATCATCTGCCCGATCGCCCGTGTGGAGCGTTCGAGGATCTCCTGTCGATCCACCGTGGTGTTCGACATTTCCAGAGGAGCAAAGAGCCGCTCCTTCAGATAGTCCTGGAAGGGTCTGCCGCCGGCTACCCGGATGGCGTAGGCCGCCAGATCGAGACTGTAGCAAGCGCACAGAGTCGTATCGCCGTAACCGCTGTCTCGGTAATGAGTTACATCAGCACAATGCTGCTGAGAATCACAGGCCCGTTGCTGGGTCGTGCCGTGGTGGCCGAAAGCCTGCGAGACAGAGGCT
>CAYHAJ010000107.1:0-3644 GCA_964354535.1 uncultured Pirellulales bacterium | reverse complement strand
ATCCATCTCCGGCTCCAACGACTGGTACTTGCTCTGAATCCGTGCGATCATCTGTGCATCCTGCATGCAGGTGTTATCACACAATCCCTCAAATCGATCAATAGTAATTTGTGCAAGTTATTTATGCGCGATCACTAAGGGACAGCGGTCGTCAGGATCACGAGAATCTCCCAGCGCCGTTTCCTCAGTCCGTGGACACAGCCCCAGAGAAACAGCACGCCCAGCGGGAGTGCCGTGAGCCAAAACGCCACCGGCTCCACTTGGTGCAGCACCCGAAATTGGTCGCCGGTCTTCCAAGACGGGGGCACGCTCGCCCAGGCCAGCATCGTCTCCCAGTAGCTGTGCAAATCCTGCCAGAGAGCAAAGCCCCGCTGCTCTGAAAGCACTTGCAGATAGTGCACTCCTTTTTCCTGGCCTGCTAACTGGATTTTGGTGATCGTCAGGCACAGAAGCAACGGCCCAGAGGCCACGGTCGCCTTCCCAAGCATCCGCCGAAAGCGGTGATTCTGAGCCAGGTCCGCCAAGGCCACCGCCGGGATCAACCCCGCCAGATCCCAGCGGGTAAGGGATGCGAGCATCGCCAACACGTACCCCCATCCCGCTCGACCCTGCGCCACGCACAGAACTGCCGCCGCGAACAAGGCCACGAGCGTCATCTCGGCCAGGGGCTCGCTGCTCATCTCGATCATCCACGGACTGATCCCGGCCAGCGCCGCCGTCACCAGAGCACCTCGACGGCCCAAGAGCCCTCGTCCGACAAGGTGGAACAAAATCATGCTCGTCGGCAGGAGCAGCGCGTTGTACATCTGCGTTATCCCCAATTGGACGCGTGGGGAGGAGAAGATCGTGCTGATCAGACCGGTAAGGATGGAGAACACGGGGGCTCGCTTCATGCCGGCCGGTATCTCGCCCGAGAGCCACTGCCGACCGGTGGCTACGAAGGCAAAATAATCGGAATTGGGGAATGCCGCGTGTCGCCAGAAGTTCAGCGACCAGATCAAACCGACGGCCGCCAGCAGCAGCACCGGCCAATACTCTCCCAGCCGGTCCCGCCAGCGGGGCACAGCCGAAGTCGTTCCTTGGGTGATTCTTACCTTAACACGCACGTCTCGTTGTCCTGTCAGGCCATCCAGCCGACCACGGGGACTACACCGGACGCCCCGGCACCCCATGCTAACACATTGTCTCGGGCAAGTAAGCAGGACTGGGCGTGAAATTGGTTAAGTGAAGGTACTCCCCGGACCGATAATGCCGATTGGCTATGACTCCGAAACAGGAGGAAACCCGTACATGATCGCAGGTCTTGACAACCCGGACGAGAGCCGAGCCACCCTCCGGGGCCATCTCGCGATTTGCCGTGTGGACCACTGGGTAAAGAACGTCTTCGTGGTCCCGGGCACGATCGTCGCGCTGGCCACGGATCGTACGGCAACAAGGTCCTGGGCAGACATCGGCCTGCCCGTGGCGTTGGGCCTCCTGGCCACCTGCCTCACGGCCTCGAGCAATTACGTGCTCAACGAGGTGCTCGACGCGCCTTCCGATCGTTGGCATCCGATCAAGCGTCTGCGCCCGGTCCCGTCGGGCCTGGTCAATGTACCGTTGGCCTACGTGCAGTGGATCGGACTGATGGTGGCCGCCTTGGCCATCGCCCTGCAGGTATCGACCTCCTGCGCCGTGACCATGTTGATCCTCTGGGTCATGGGCTGCCTCTACAATATCCCCCCGATCCGCACGAAGGACCTGCCCTACGTGGACGTGCTGAGCGAGGCCGTGAACAACCCGCTGCGCATGCTGGCGGGGTGGTTCATGATAGATCCCAAGGCTATCGTCCCGGCGTCTCTGCTGCTGAGCTATTGGATGGTCGGCGGCTACTTCATGGCCATCAAACGCTATGCCGAGCTCCGTCACGTGGGCCATGCCGTGGCGGCCCAGTACCGCAAATCGTTCCGCGTCTACACTCAAGAGCGGCTCTTGGTCGCCATCGTCTTCTACGCCTCGGCGGCCATGCTCTTCCTGGGCGCGTTCATCATGCGGTACCGCATCGAGCTGATCCTGACGGTCCCCTTCGTGTCCCTGGTGATGTCGATCTATCTGGGCTTGGCCTTCACGGACGACAGCGCCGTCCAGGCCCCGGAGAAGCTCTACAAGGAGCCCTATCTGATGATCTCCGTGATCTTGTGCAGCGCGCTGATCGTGCTGCTGCTGTTCGTGGACGTGCCCGTGATCTCGCACATCTTCGCGCCGACCATGGAAACGGCCGACTGGGCCGCCCCGAGATAGAGACGCGTCGGCTACCCTCGGGACGCAAGCGGGACATACGAGGCAACCGGAACCAACGTCGCACCCTTGATAAGAGTCCGGCAGATTCCCCAGTCAAGTGTCGGTTTGCACTGCGGGTCAAGGGTGGACGATGAGCCGGACAAAGCCGAGAATTCCAGCCCTGAGTAGCCCGTAATTCTGCGGGACCTGCGAGAGCATGGTGGCGGTACTTGCGATGATTGACCACAGCTGCGGAATCACGAGCACTGTGAGCCGGCTACCGCCGGCGTACGGAAGAGGGCCAAACGTGAAGATCGTCGTCGGACAAGGCATCACACCCAACAGTCCGCCACCGAGTGAGATCGAATCCCTCCCGGTGTTTGTCGGCAGGCTCTCAGACTGTTGGCTTTCCATCTGCTCAAGCCCCCAGGTTGACATCTTCCCTATTGCAGGCCGTCACCCGCCCCAAATATGTCCTTCTACGTATTGACCGACTGAGGTCGAAGTATTAGAGTGATTGAATCAGAGAGCAGAGCCTACGGAGGGGCACAGAGAGCGCGCCGTACCATCGCGTTGGGCGTTCGCCCTGTGGTCGTAACGAAGGGACGATGGTATGGGACCGTGCAGCACGCTAGACTCCGAAGATCCAACGGTTCCCCTCGACGCTCTACGAGTGTCGATTGTTCGTCTGAGTCGGAGAAGGCTGCCATGATAACCGCCGGCAAGGAATCGTGCCATAACCTGTCGCCGGCCGTGGGGCTGTTTTTAGCCCGGAACGGCCGTGAGAGCGACCTTGTTGGCGCCATCGACGAAGATGATCTTGGCGTCGGGCTGCTCGGCGAGCCAGCCGTCCACCACCGCCTGGGGGTCGTGTGTGGGATAGAGATGGGCCGCCTCGACGAGATGGTCGGGGATCTGCGTGTGCATCCAGATCCGCCGGAGCCGCCGGATCATCACGGCGAATTTGTAGGGCTTGTGACTGTACAGGACGTACTCCTGCTGGATCGACTGGATGACCTCTTCGAGCGGGACTGTCAGGCGGTTGTAGAAGTTGGCCAGGGTCTGCGGTTCGCCGATGCCGTTGGGACAGGCGGCCAAGAATAGGACCTCGCCGCCGTCCAGGATCGCGGCCCGCGTCAATTCCAGGGCGCGCTGGGCGATGTACAGGTCTTCGTCGTTGGACAGCCCGCCCGGCGCGACGACCAGCCGGGTCGCGGGAGTGACCGTGCGGATATTCCGCTCGTCGGTCACGCGAAAGGACTCAGCGCTGGTCTCCTGGATCGGCCCAAACCGGGCCCAGATCAGGCGTGCGCCGGCGCTGATCATCGCCAGCGTGTAGATCGGCCGGCCTCGGGCGATCAACTCCATGCCCTCGACCTGATCCT
>CAYHAJ010000106.1:0-13788 GCA_964354535.1 uncultured Pirellulales bacterium | reverse complement strand
CGTGGCGAGGGCGTCCCGCCCTTGTCTGGCGGCGAGGGCATCTTGCCCTCGTCTTCATCAGCAAAGGGAAAAGAACAAGGGCCAGGGTCCCCAAACGCGATCGATTCGCGTTTGGGAACCCACGATGCCCTCGCCACGTATGCTAAGGCCGCCAATATCAAGCTCCATCACAACGTCGGCGGCCTGCCCGCCCAACTCGGCTTCGAGCTGGTCGAGCCCCTCCGCGACCTCTTCAAAGACGAGGTCCGCGTGGTCGGCGAGTACCTGGGCCTGCCCGAAGACATCGTCTGGCGTCACCCCTTCCCCGGCCCGGGCCTGGGCGTCCGCGTGGTCGGTGAGGTCACGCCTCAGAAGCTCGAAGTCCTCCGAGCCGCCGACGAAATCCTGATCGACGAGATCAAGGCCGCCGGCCTCTACCGTAAGATCTCGCAAGCCCTGGCGGTCCTGGTCCCCGTTTCGACGGTCGGCGTCATGGGCGACGAGCGGAGTTACGAAAACGTCGTCGCGATCCGCGCCGTGGACACGACCGACTTCATGACCGCGGATTTCTCGCACATCCCCTACGAGGTCCTGAGCACGATCTCCAGCCGGATCATCAACGAGGTCCGCGGCGTCAACCGCGTCGTCTACGACATCTCCAGCAAACCCCCCGCCACTATCGAGTGGGAATAGCCGGAGGCCGGACGACGGAGGACGGAAGGCCGTAGGGGCGAAAAATCTCTCGCCCGTCTGGATGACGAAGGTCCGACCGGACAACGGATGTCTCACCGCAGGCTATAGGATGGGCTTGAGCCCATGCGGGCTCTCTTCTTCATCCACAGCTTCCGCCGATCAGACAAGTGCGAGCGTAGCGCGGCAATCTCCCGATGGACGCAGACTTCCGGCCGACTACCGGCCTCCCACGGTTGTCGTTGACCTGGCTTGGACGGTCGGCTATACTCAAATCAAG
This sequence comes from uncultured Pirellulales bacterium, assembly GCA_964354535.1. GTDB lineage: Bacteria > Planctomycetota > Phycisphaerae > Sedimentisphaerales > Anaerobacaceae > PLanc-01. The sequence goes on along the minus strand of CAYHAJ010000106.1, from coordinate 12,839 downwards.
ACAGCCGCGGTGCCGGCGATGGTGAAGACCGATGATTCAGCAATCCGACAACACGCTCGCAGTAATCGGCGAAGTGACGCGCGCCACGATCCCCGACGCCCAAGTCTGGCTCTTCGGCTCGCATGCCCGGGGCCAGGCGGGTCCCGACAGTGACTATGATATCCTGATCATTATCGACCGCCCCGTTGATATCCGCACGAAGTTCGCCTTGCGGACCCACCTTCGCAAGCAACTCCTGGGGCGAGGAATCCGTTGCGACATCCTGATCCAGAGCGAGCAGGAGATTCAACGCAAGAAGGAATTGCCTGGGCACATCGTCCGCCGCGCCTTGCGCGAGGGAGTCCCTCTGTGATCGACGACCTGAACGACTACGTCGATAAATGGCTGTTCCGGGCGGACGAAGACCTCGCGGTGATCGAGGAACTCCTCCGGTCCGATCCGCAAGCCTACGCCTCCACCATCTGCTTTCATGCGCAGCAGGCGGTGGAGAAGTACCTCAAAGCGCTCCTCGCTGTCAAGGGCGTGGATTTCCCGAAGACGCATGACCTGGATTTCCTGCTGACCGAGTGTCGCAAGATTACCTCCGGGGAATTGGACAACCTCGACTTGAGGAGTCTGACGGATTTCGGGGTCTCGGTGCGCTACCCCGACGACTTCTTTGTTCCCGAATTCTCGGAGACCAAATACTACGCAGAAGTGGCACGGAAGATTCAGCAAATCGTACTCGGATTGATCCGATCGGCGGATTGAGCCGCAGTCTCCCCTTCCCACCCTGTTACCCTTCAGACCCTGCGGCGTAGCCGCTCCTTCTCACCCTTCAAACCCTGCTACTCTTCAATCTCTGCGGCGCAGCCGCTGACGACCATTCTTCCGACCCGGATTCTCCCGGAAAAGGAACCGCGTACCTTTAATTCTCCTCGGTAAATGTACCTGACCCCTTAAATTCCTTCCCTTAAATTCCTTGACCCCTTAAATTCCTCGGTAAATGTACCTGACCCCTTAAATTCCCTCACGTCAGCCGTCGCGCAAAACAAACCCAATTTGCTGCCGGCGGGCAGGGAAGACCATCCCCAAGGCCGAAAGCCTTGAGGCTGCCACCCGCGGCGGGTCACGCGTGCGAAACCAAGCCAATTGGCGCAGGGATCAGGTTTCAGGGATCGGGGGCCGGCAACCTAACACCTGGACGTTCGTGCGAAACAAACCCAATTTCCGGCGGATCTTGGTGGATGGGGCTGCGGGACTCGGGCCCTTCCCCTCGACTCACGCCCCTGCCGCTCCGGGGCCGATCGGGAGATCGGCGTTCCCGGAGGCCGAGCGTGCAAAACAAACCCAATTTCGGAGAGTCGGGCGGGACGCCCAACCTACGAAGAGGTGCCCCTGCAAAACAAACCCAATTTCGGGCGGGCGGAATACCCCACCATTGCATCATTCCAGAATTCCAAACGGATGCGGGTTGTGCCAAGGTTAGGGTTGCGGAGCCCACGTCAGGCCGGGAGAAGCAGGAAGTCGTGTACATGAGTATGGACGTAAATATTTACCCTACAAGGACTAAGGATAACGACGCAGAAATTCCGCAAAAAAATCGCGGACGAGGTCCGGCGAGAAACCGGCCTCCGTGAGCGGCAAATGCGGTTTTCTGAGAAGACCGAAAGCAGGCGGATTACGCTAAGTGCTGACGAGTTCAATACTTGCGCACTAAGCCGCAGATACGCTTGAAATCGCTCTGGCGGATGAGGTAGCATATAGGCAGCCAGTTGGCTTGTCTCAGAGGTTTGGTTGGTCCTGTGCCTTGGGGCATTCCTTGCCCCAGGGAGAATGATAAAGTAGGGTAAGGCAGATGACTGGGAAAGGCGGCGGCAGAAGAAGGGTGTCGGGTCGGGCTCTGGTCCGGTCCGATCGCTGGGAGATGGTTCAGCAGGGGCTGTTTCGCAGGCGCATCTGCGATCTGGGGCTGCGGATCAAGGGCTCGCCCGTGGAGCCGTACCTGCGGCAACTGGAGCGGGAGCTGTCGGCCAAGGGGATCGACTACGTGCCCACCTTCTATCTGACCGATGCCTGGGGCTGCCCGGACCGGGTGCCGGCGATCGGCATCCCGTTCTACTTAGCCAGTCCTGTGCTCGGGCGGATCGAGCAAGAGCAGACCGGCGGGCTGGAAGACAGCGAGATGGTCATGCAACTGCTCCGGCACGAGGCCGGACACGCCATCAACTATGCCTTCCGGCTCTGGGAAGACCCAGGTTGGAGGAAGCTCTTCGGGCCCTTCTCCAAACCTTATCGGGAGGTCTTTCACCCGAATCCGTGGAGCCGCAGATTCGTTCGGCATATCTGCAGCTTCGCCTACGGGTACACGTATGCCCAGAAGCATCCGGATGATGATTTCGCGGAGACCTTCGCCGTCTGGCTGACCCCGCGCTCCGGTTGGCGCCGCAAATACCGGGCGTGGCCGGCCCTGCAGAAGCTCCGGTATGTGGATCATCTGATGCGGAAGATCGCCGGGTGCAAGCCCACGTGCAAAGGCGGAAAGCTCGCCGAGCCGGTCTCCGAGCTGACCATGCCCCTGGCGGAGTATTATCGCCGTCGCAGCAAAGAATACGGCCGAACGGGCTAAAGCTGCATGGGAACACTGACGTCGTACGGCGGGCCCTCCAACGCTGCCTCAATAATCATCTGCAGCAACTGCGGATAGCTGATGCCGGCCTTCTCGGCGGACCGCGCCAAGGCGACGCCTTCTTCCAGCGAAGCGTTGCAGTTGACTTCCAGGACTCTGGGGACGCCGGCTTCATCAAGCCGAATATCGACGCGGCCATAGCCCCAGGCGCGGACCGCCCGAAAGGCCCGCAGCGCGATGTCGCTGACCTGGCGCGCCAACTCCGGCGCCACGACCGCCGGACAGATGACCGACGTCTTCTTGTACTCCACCGAGGTCTCGATCCACTTGGCCGCGTACGACATGATCGCCGGGATCTCCGGAGGCAGGTCTCCGTAGTGGACCTCGGCCAGGGGCATCACCCGCGCCCGTTTGCCTCCCACGATGCCCACATTGAACTCCCGGCCGGGCAGGAACGACTGGGCCAGCGCGGGTTGACTGTAGGTCGCCAGGATCTTGCGCACCTGCTCGCGCAGGGCCTTCTTCGAGTGCACAACCGAATCCCGATCCAACCCGATGCCCGCGTGCTCCTGGCCGGGCTGAACGATCAGGGGAAACTTCCATTCGTGGCGGTCCACATCGCCTACCTTCTCCAGCAGCTCCGTACAGGGCGGGATCGGAATGCCCGACCCATGAAACAGGGTGGCGGACATGTGCTTGTACCGGCCGAGGCCCAAAGCCAAAGCGGGCGAGCCGGTGAGAGGAAAGCCCATCATCCGCACCATGGCGGCAAACCGCATCTCGTAGAGCGCGCCGTGCACGACATCGTCGTATTGGTTGAAGACCACATCGGGGGCCAGACGCCGCAATTTGCGCTGAAAGGAGAAGAGATCGTGGGCCAGCGGCAGGACAGTGACTTGATGGCCCAGGGACCGCAGCACACGGGCCATGTAGCGGATCATCTGCCGCAGATCCTTCGTGCTGCCCCGATCTTCCGGCGTATCCGGCACAAAGCCCGTCGCGGCGTTGTATGCCAAGGCCACATGAAGTGATTTGTGCCGTCTGGATCGATTTGCCATATCGTCGTCCTCATACGTCCTCACCCCACGACCCACGCCGGTCCTGCCTGCCACCAGCAAGACCGCGTCTTGGGCCCTCCGAGCTCCTGCATTATCCTCCACGAGTTCCCCAACGTCAACCGCCTCGTCGAGGTCCCCACACGCTTCCCGCCACGGTTGAGTGGGAATAGGCCCGGACTCCGAGAACCTAACGGGGCGATTTCCGATAGCCCGACCGGTCGGCCATAGTATAATGAAGAGGTGTGCTCCGCTCCGACACGTCCGGGGCAGGAGCCGCACGAACGACGCCGATGGCACCCATCTCTCAGGAGTAAGTTGCCGTGCGCATTCGAAGGGGCTTCACACTGATCGAGCTGCTGGTCGTGATCGCCATCATCGCTCTGCTGATGGCCATCTTGATGCCGGCCCTGGCGCGCGTGCGCAAGCAGGCGCGCACCATGGCGTGCCAGTCCCACCTGCACGAATGGTCCCTGATCTTCGCCATGTACACGGGCGACAACAATGGCTACCTGATGCGGGGCTACGCCAGCCAGGCGACAGCGGCAACCACGGATACCTGGATTGGCGCGCTGCGGCCGCTCTACCGCGAGCCGAAGATCCGTGTCTGTCCGACCGCGACCAAACCTTTCTCCGAAGGCGGGCAAGGCCCGTTCTCTGCCTGGGGCGTCTTCGGGGCGGGCGAGACCCGGACCTGGGCGGGTCCCCGGGACGAGGGGGACTACGGCAGCTACGGCATGAACGAGCTGGCCTACAACCCGCCGCCGGCGGTGACCTCCCGCGCGGCCGAGTACTGGCGCACGGTCAATGTCCCCAATGCGGGCGAGATTCCGCTCTTCCTCGATTGCATCTGGTTCGACGTCTTCCCGCGTGACACGGACGCCCCACCCGCGTTTGACAGCGACGTGACCGGCGGGGAAATGAAACGCGTCTGCATCAACCGGCATGAGGGATTCACGAACAGCCTGTTCATGGACTCCTCTCTCCGCAAGGTCGGGCTCAAAGAGCTGTGGGCACTGCGCTGGCACCGCGGCTTCAATCTCGCCAACGCCTGGACCAAGACCGGCGGCGTAGCACCGGCAGACTGGCCCTCATGGATGCGTGCGTTCAAAGACTTCTGAAGCAACCCGGCCGCCTATTCTATCTTGCTCTTCCGCCCGCCTGCCCTTACAATAACGACCCACATGGGAGGCCGTTGTGAATCTCCCGCCGGTCGTCCAGAATCGGAAACCAGAACACAGAGGAGTCCTATGAAAACATCGCCGAATCGATCGTGCTGTCTGCTCGTGCTCGTCATCCTTGGCTGCGGCTGCTTTGCCGCCACGAACGCCCAAGCCGCCGACTGGCCGCAATGGCGCGGACCGAACCGGGACGGCAAGTCTGCCGATACGGGCCTGCTCAAGGAATGGCCCGCTAATGGGCCCAAGCCGGCCTGGAAAGTAACCGGGCTGGGCAAAGGCTATTCCAATATGTCCGAGGCCGCGGGCCGGCTCTTCACGATGGGAGACAAGGACGACGCCGGATACGTGCTCGCCCTGAGCCCCGCGGACGGCAAGATCCTCTGGTCTGCCAAGGTCGGCGAGGCAGGCGGACCGGACCCGGCCCAGTGGAACTACCGCGGACCGCGCTGTACGCCCACCGTCAGCGGCGACCTCGTGGTTGCCGTCAGTGCCTGGGGCGAAATGGTTTGCGTCAGTGCCGCCGACGGCAAGGAGCAATGGCGCAAGGATTTCCGCAAGGACTTCGGCGGCAAGCCCCCCACCTGGGGCTACTCGGAATCCCCCCTCGTGGATGGCGACCAGGTGGTGGTCACGCCCGGCGGAAGCCAGGGAGCCATGGTGGCGCTCGATAAGAAAACCGGCCGGCTGCTGTGGCAATCCAAAGACTTCACCGATGAGGCCCACTATTCCTCCATCGTCGTGACCGAGATCGGCGGCACCCGCCAGTACGTCCAGCTCACCGCCGCCAACGTCGTCGGCATCTCGCCGAAGGATGGCAGCGTGCTGTGGAAGGCCCCGCGCAAAGGCAGTGTGGCGGTCATTCCGACACCGATTGTGGACGGGAACCTGATCTACGTCACCTCCGGCTACAACGCCGGTAGCCACCTGTTCAAGGTCACGCCGAACGCGGGCAAGTTCTCCGTCGCGCAGGTCTATGCCAACCGGGCCATGGCCAACCATCATGGGGGCGTGGTCAAGGTGGGCGAGCACCTCTACGGCTTTTCCGACAGCAGAGGTCTCGCCTGCCAGAATTTCCAGACGGGCGAGATCGTCTGGGCCGAGAAGGAGAAGATCAAGAAGGGCTGTATCTCCTACGCGGACGGCGCGTTGTATTGCCGCGAAGAAGACACGGGCACGATGGTCCTCTTGGACGCCTCACCGGCGGGGTATAAGGAAAAAGGCCGTTTCCTTCAGCCGGACCGTGCCCAGGAGAAAGCCTGGCCCCATCCCACCATCGCGAACGGCAAACTGTACCTCCGCGACCAGGACCTGCTGCTGTGCTATGAGGTCAAGTGACGGCAAGGCCCTCGCCCATTTCCTCATGGAGACGCTGGCTGCTGCTTCCATTGGAGATCCATCGAGGTGACGATCAGGCTCCTGACCGCCCCGTCAAGGACATCCATGGCGATTTCGACGGTGTGGAGACCTTTGCGAACGTCCACGGACACCTTCTCCAGCAGGGAGGAAGAAGAGCTGACCGCCCGCCGGCCCACCAGAACGTGATCGACATAGATCAGCGCCTCGGGCCACTTCGCCGATCGAGACGCAGTGACCACGGTTGACCTGGCGCGCACCGTGATTCCCAGGGCCCCCGCCTCGGGCGTCATGACCTGTCGGCCCACCCGGATGTCCTCCGCGGGAATCCGGCATTCGGAGGTCCCTTCCGCCACTACCGACGGCTCCCAGATCAATTGTCCTGCCGTCAGGAGGACGGGGACCACGGGCCGGCCGTTGGCCGACGACCAATGGAGCTTCCCTCCGGCCGCGGTCGCCACCGCATCAATGAAGTTGTCACCGTAGTCGTATCCGCCCGGCCAATACGATGGACCACGGGAATCCACCTCCTGGCCGGATTCGATTTGCGTTCCCTCATGCCATTCGTTCCATGTCTCGACCAGTATGAAGCGGACCCGTTGCCGATCCGACACCGCCGCATTGCAGGCTGAAGTAAAGGCGGCCAGAGAGCGAGGCAGCAACGGTTGGTCCTCCCCAACTTTCCAGAAGCCGGGAGAAACCCAGGCGGAATCGTCCACCTTCGGCAGAGAGTTCGTCGCGCCGTGGTAGATCACGGGATTGTACTGGTGCACGGCATCCCAGGGATTGGGAGCATTTGCGGGACCCGCATCCCCGGTATCGGCGTTGAGATACAGCGGATAGTCCGCGCCCACCAGCAGCGCTTTGGCCACACGCCACCGGTCCGCGGTCTCATCGCCGCCGGCCCCATAAACGAACACCAGCCATTTCCCGTCGATTTTGGCATAGTTGCCCGTCGAACCGAAGCGGTCCAGAACGGATTTGACATCCTGGTAGATCTGGAGGGCGGAGGGATTTCCGTAGGCCTCTTGTTCGTAGTAGATGCACCACTGGACGCTCTTGCACGTGCGGATGGCGCGGGCCAACGCCTGGTCTTCGTAGGTGCCCACGCCCCACCAACTGGAGATAGCGATGTCCACGCCCGCCCGCGCCAGCGCGCGATCCTGCCACCGCAACACCTGCGTATCCGTGCTATCATATAGTTGCACCGCCGGATTCCAGCCGGACTGCGGATAGTTGGGCAGGTAGAGCGAGGTCCAGGTGGCGGGCGGGTGCATGTTGACGTCATCCCAGTGGACCCAGCGACCGCTGGTGCCGGGATTCCCGTACCAGGGGTAGAAGAAGGCGGCCACGATATCGTCCTCGCGCTCGGCCTTATTGTTCAGGTCCAGGGGCTTGGGGACATTCGGGTACTCCGCCAGCCGTCTAACGTCCTGGAGGTCCGGGACACCGGGCCGGTCGAAGAACCGGACGAATCCCCGATAGTCGTCCTCGGGTATATAATGCACGACCCAGGCGGCCGCGTACCCGAGCGGGTCTGTGGCCAGCACGTGACTGCAGTCGGCCGTCGGCCTAATCGACTGCCATCGCACCGTCAGACCCCAGGCACGCCCCTCGCCGGTCAACGTCACGGTCCCGTTGCCATCCCAGGGGGCCCCGGCCGCGTGAAATCCCAGAACGCTCATGGCCCCCTGGACGTCCAGCACGGTCCGGCTGCCATCCCGGTGTCCCTGATAGTAGATCGGGATATCCGCATACCAGACGACCTTCCCTCCCGCGTCCAGATACCTGCGGAGCGTGCAGCTCGCAAACGCCGTTTCCACCACCGTGTCTGGCACGATGTCCTGGCAGAACACGACCACACTATCCGCGCCGTCGGCGATGCGTGCGTTCATCCACGTCTTGAGCTGGTCCGCATCGAGGATCTGATATCCGTCGTACTCCAGTCCGTTGCGGATCGTGGTGCCGCTGGTCCAGCACGTCGGATACCGCGGATCCCAATAAGCGGCACGCCGCCAGGCGATATTCGAGCCCGCGTCCAGCGTGGAGACCCCGATCGAGAACAACAACAGGATGGCCCCCGTTACGTCAGAAGTCTGCCGTTTCATCCGTCACCTCCTATCGCCCTTCGGAATTCAGCAACGAATCCATCATAGCCGAAAGAAACGCAAGAAGCTCGCAAAAAAGGGAAAACAGCGACGGCCAGACGCGGCCTGTTCTTCCTATCTCAACTCCAGAATTGGCGGGAATGTGAAATGTGTAGGTGTGACACTCCTCTTTCCGGGGGGAGGGAATTCACGGCGGGGATAAGAGGGCAAAGACAACCGCCCCTTGCTCGCTGGAACAACAGACGGCTGTCTTTGCCGGGTTGTTTCACTGTGGTTATGAGGGTCCGCCGGCTTTCTTCATCTTCTTGGCCTGCCGTTTCTCCATCAACGTCTTTTGTGGCTTCTTCTTCACGTTCTTCTTGGCGTCATGACTTTGAGCCATACATCATCCTTTCTTGCCTATCCATATTCCATTACATACCTACCCCATTCTATCGCGAATCTCCGCCGACGCCATTCTTATCTCCCGCATTCTTGCGGAGAACCGGCAACGGCACTTCGGGGGCCTGCTCCTGAATCAAGCAGGAGTAGAAAGGCTGTCGGCGTTTCCCTTCTTGCTTCAGTCGCCGGATGACAGGATCACACACTTCCGGGACGCCGAGACGGCACGCGCTTGGTTGGCCTCCGCCGGGGCCCGGGTCCGGCTTGGGCAATACGCCGGCGGACATGGTTGGCGTGGCAACCCCCTCCAAATGATTTCCGACGGAGTGAACTGGCTGGTCCGGTCGAGCCATGCGGGCGAGCCCGACAGGAAATAGGGAGCAACGCACTGCCGCATGGCAAGAGAAGAGGTGTCCAGAAGCGGAACAAGTGCGCGCGCAGCACGGCGATTTAAGATGAGAGCCGAGCCACTCCACGGGGATCTGGACGCGCGGGTCAGCGGATGATCAAGGCTCGCGGCCGCGGCAGAGGGACGCGAGGGCGGCCTCTTCCGCCGGCTTGAGGGACAGAGGCGTATCGAACTGCAAGCCGACGCGGCAGGTGCCGGCCTCGGCGGGCGTCAGCCAACGCACGTGGCCGGTGCGCGTGATGCCGACCATGGCCTCGGGGTTCTCGTTGTCGAATTGCGGCAGGCTGAAGCGGACGGTGAGCCGCTGGCCTTCCTGCAGGGGACCATGCCCGGCCGCACACGAAAAGGCGATGCCCCCGCTGGAGACGTCCTCCATCAGACCCAGAAAGAGGGTCTGCGTCACGTCGTCGCCACACCAAACCGGGCAGCGGTACGAAAGCCGCTCTTCCCGTCTGTTCTCCGTGTTGTTGTCCATAGAAGATCCCCGTGGTCATCAGTGACCTTCCCTATATAGCGGCAAGATCCGGCCCACAGTTGAGGGAAAACCGGGAGAAACACTGGCGTGACCAAGCTGACGCGGGCGGCGTCCCATAATGGCGCCTGCGGATATGGTGAGGTCACTACCCAAAAGGGCGGAACTGGGATCCGCGGGCGTCTCGTCCTCGGACGATTCCCGACGACGGCGTACGAGGCCTGATCATCGTCAGTCTTTTCACTTTATCTGTCTTCATTTATTGCCGAAAGATACCGTGTATACGACACGTGGCGCGACAGAGAACGGAGCATGTGACGAGTACGTATGGTTGGCACAGACAAGACACATCCGATGGCCGAGAGCTTCTCCGAGGCCAAGTCCACCTTGGAGGAAGTCCTCCGGTTCTACAAGTGGGGACGCCATGCCAAGGGCTTTCCGGAGGAGGTCTACCTTCTTTTATCGCGGTGCACGTACGTGTGCTTTTCCCTGTGGCGCTCTGACCAGGAGAGCGGAGGCGGCTTTTTCCACCGATCCCCCCCTCCGGCGATCTTCTGGAGCGGCGTGGACTTGGGAGAATTGCGGGGCCAGGAGCCGGAGGCCGGCGTGCTCCCGGCAGATTCCCGCGAAGCCCCTTTGACGAATGATGCAAAATGGTTCGAATTCTGGATGCGAATCCTGGCGCGGTCCGACCCGCGCGGGGCGTCCCTGTACCCGGAGTTCTCTCGTCAGATCCTGGCGTGCGTGGGACACCGCCAGTGGCTCGACATCCCGACCAGCCTCCAGAGCCGGAAAGCGCTCCGCCTCTTCCTGCAGACGGATCAGGCGGGTCATGTCCTGCAGCGCACGATCGCCGTGCTGGAAGACACGATCCAGGCGATCCTGCGTTACTTCACCACGCTGGATGGGAGAACCTGTGTTCTCGAGAAGATCACCTTGCTCGCCGGGGTGCTGGGCGAGATGCGCCAAATCGTCGTGTGGGAGACCCCGGCCCGGGGCCCCTACGCGCCGTCCGGCGACACCCACTGGAGAGTCCGGTCTCCCTGGACCTGGTTGTCCTGCGACCGGAGTCAGGGCGTTCTCACGGTGATTCCCAAACGTGAGGGAGGGGAGATCCTCTGCACCTACTGTTTGGCCTCCGACGCGAAAGGCCGCTTCTCCTGGGCGCGCCAGGTCGCTTCCTTGAAAGGCACCTACGAGGAGGAATTGTTCGCGACGTGGTCATACGACACCGGGGAGCATCGGGAAAATCCGTCGCGGTTCCCGGGCGTCACCGCCTGCTGGACGGTGCAGTACGCGGAGGCCCAGCGTCTGGAGACCCTATCGAGGCAGGTCGACCTCTTGCTGGCAGCGCTCCAGGGGAATCCGCGCTGCCAGCGCCTGGTGGGGGCCGTGCGCGGTATTTTGCGAAACGGCGCTCCGCGCTGGAAGGCCACGATGCTTCCATGGACCTATGTCAAACAGTTGGATCAACTGCTGCACCAGTTGACCCTCGTCTATCGCCAAGCCAACGCCCTGGGTGGAGACGATGCCACGGAACACGTCGTCGCCCAGATCTGGCCTGCGGGGGAGACAACGATCCGTGGAGCGGGTCCGAGTCACCCGCGGTCCTGTCCAGGTGGCCCAGTCACTCGGGAGGTCGCGGCCCAAAGCGGAACCCTGGCAGCCGGTGCTGGGAAATCCATGGCGTCCGAGTCCGGCCCGTCCACACTCGATAGGCCACAGCCGTCCGCCGAATCATCGGAACCATTCCCGGCCGGACCGTCCGTGCAGGAAAGCAGTCTTGTGGTCCCCCGTGGGCCAGCCGAGGCGGAAGAACGGGTGGGGGAGCGACCGCCTTGTGCCGAAGCGGCGCTTTCTGCGGGACCCACGGAAGCCGACCCCGAGGGGACCGTGGTCCCCGCGTCGCAGGCGGAACCCGCGACAAAGCCCTCTCCCGAAAGAAGGACGACGAACAGGAGCGACCCGGAGGAAATGGCCAAGGCCCTCCTGCAGAGATTGCTGGCACATCATCGATGCCTGGAGGGGACGATGAACTACGAGCCCATCTCCGCCGCGGAACTCCAGCGCGAGTTGGGCTGGGACCCGTCGAAGTTGCAGCGGGCCCTGACGAGAGTCTTCGGTCCCAAGCCGATGCGTTCCTACCGGAGCAAGTGCCAGGATGGCAGCATCGCCACCTTCCTGCAGGCGTGTGCCGTTGGCGTTCGGCGGCCTGCACGTACGGTACTTTCGCCTGATCCAGAATGAACTACCTCGCAGCAAGCTGCGAGGTATCGAAACAATCGGCTTACCGCTTCCACGCGGCAAGCCGCGGGGAATGAACCCGAATGATTCAAACTGAGTCGAGACAAGGAGGCAGGCCGCGGAAATTCGGGATTTGCGATTTCCCTTTTGAGATCCCACCCAATTACCGGAAGAAGCAGGGATTCGTGTTATCGCGATCCTCCATGTCGTCGAACGGGCGCCATTCCACGTGGCCATCAAAATGGCAATGACGGCGATGACCACCAGCAGCTCGATCAGGGTGAAACCCCCGTTCGTCCGGTCCTTGGCAGCCATGTGCATAGTCCTCCCTTGTCCGACTCTGATGCTGCCATGATAACCGCCGGCAAGGAATCGTGCCATAACCTGTCGCCGGCCGTGGGGCTGTTTTTAGCCCGGAACGGCCGTGAGAGCCACCTTGTTGGCCCCATCGACAAAGATGATCCTGGCCTCGGGCTGCTCCGCGAGCCACCCGTCCACCACCGCCTGAGGGTCATGTGTGGGAAAGAGGTGGGCCGCCTCGACGAGATGGTCGGGGATCTGGGTGTGCATCCAGATGCGCCGCAGCCGGCGGATCATCACGGCGAACTTGTAGGGCTTGTGACTGTACAGGACGTAGTCCTGCCGGATCGACTGGATGACCTCGTCGAGCGGGACGGTCAGACGATTGTAGAAGTTCGCCAGGGTCTGCGGCTCCCCGATGCCATTCGGACACGCGGCCAGGAACAAGACCTCGCCGCCGTCCAGGATCGCGGCCCGGGTCAATTCCAGGGCGCGCTGGGCGATGTACAGGTCTTCGTCGTTGGACAATCCGCCCGGCGCGACGATCAGCCGGGTCGCGGGAGTGACCGGGCGGATATTCCGCTCGACGGTCACGCGAAAGGACTCAGCGCTGGTCTCCTGGATCGGCCCAAACCGGGCCCAGATCAGGCGTGCGCCGGCGCTGATCATCGCCAGCGTGTAGATCGGCCGGCCTCGGGCGATCAACTCCATGCCCTCGACCTGATCCT
>CAYHAJ010000105.1:0-4881 GCA_964354535.1 uncultured Pirellulales bacterium | reverse complement strand
ATCCATCTCCGGCTCCAACGACTGGTACTTGCTCTGAATCCGTGCGATCATCTGTGCATCCTGCATGCAGGTGTTATCACACAATCCCTCAAATCGATCAATAGTAATTTGTGCAAGTTATTTATGCGCGATCACTTAGTCGGTAACAACCGCAACCTGCTCGTCGCGGACTGCCATCTCTATGAGAATCACGGCGTGGGCATCTTCTACGACAACGCCAACCTGCACCAGTCGAATATCGTCGGCTGCCACATCAGCTACAATGATGGCGGCGGCATTGTGTCCCGCGCGGGCAACGTCCGCAACATCCACATCACCGGCTGCGACATCGAGAGCAATATGGGCGCCAACACCCCGCCCACCGCGAACGTGCTGATCGACTGCACCAACGGCGCCGAGGGCACCGCCGAGGTCGCGATCACCGGCTGCACGATCCAGCACAACAACAATTCCCCGGACTCGGCGAACATCCGCATCCTCGGCCGCAGCAAGTCGAAGCCCAACCTGGCCCTCGTCCGCGAAGGTCACGTGACGATCACCGGCAACGTCCTGAGCGACGTGCAGGTGAACGTCCACCTGCGGGACTGCCGGGGCGTGACCCTCACGGGCAACACCTTCTGGATGGGCTTCACCCACAACCTGCTGATCGAGGACTGCTCCAATATCATCCTCGGCCCGAACAACTTCGACCGCAACCCCCGCTACAACTACGGCAACAGTCTGGACGCCCGCAACAGCCTCGTCCTCCGCAACAGCGCCGACTGCACGCTCACGGGCCTGCACATCACCAACGTCTGGCGCGAGCCCGCCGGCCTGCGGATCGAAAACTGCCAGCGCATGAACATCACGAATTGCACGATTCTCGACTGCGACAATGTCGGCCTGCTGCTGACGAACGTGACGAACAGCCGCGTCTCGGACTGCCTGATCCGCGACGATCGCGCAGGCGCGAAATCCGCCTCGCTCGTCCTGACCGCCGGCCAGGGCAACATGATCGTCCACAACCTCCTCGGAACCGCCCCGCGCATAGCCGAGAATACCGCCCATGTCGCCGGCAACATCCATCAGTAGGGTGCGTATTACGCACCGATCCCCAGGCGCGGAAATCCCAAAACGCAAATCCCAAATTCCAAACAAGCACGAATAGTCGAAGTCTCAAATCCCCAACCGGCCCAAGACGCAACAGGGGTGTTTGGGTCATTCGAATCTGGAATTTGAGATTTGTTTGAGATTTGGTGCTTGGAATTTGGGATTTGCGACGACGGCATAATCTCGGCCCAGGAAGACTATACAGCCAACGCCCGTATGTGTCATGCGTTGTGCTATTGCTGATTGTCGTCGCCGCTTCTTCGTCGTTGCCGGAAGAAATCCTGGAGCAGCCGGGTGCAATCGTCGGCCAGGACGCCGGCGGTGACTTCGAGGCGGTGGTTGAGCCGGCCGTCGCGGACGATGTCGTAGAGACTGCCGCAGGCCCCGGTCTTCGGGTCGGGGCAGCCGTAGACGAGCCGGGCCAGCCGGGCCAGGACCAGCGCCCCCGCACACATCGGGCACGGCTCCAGCGTGACGTAGATCGTGCACCCGTGCAGCCGCCATATCTTCAGGGCCGTCGCCGCCTGCGTCAGGGCGATGATCTCCGCGTGGGCGGTCGGGTCCTGGAGCTGCTCGCGCTGGTTGTACGCCTTGGCGATGAGCCGCCCCTCATGCACGATGACGGTCCCGATGGGGACATCCCCATTCTCCTCGGCGATCAGCGCCGCATCGATCGCCATCCGCATGTACCGTTCGTCAATTTCCTGCTGTGTTAACACGATCATGGCCGCCCATCAAACCCCCCGCCGCCGCATGCGTCAACGTTTTTCCGACATGGATGCAGACCGGGATTCACGCGCATGAACCCAGCCTGGTCTCGGGCTGGGTTCATCCGCGGTTTCAGTTCCGCATGCTTCGTGGTGAGGAATCGGTTGTCACAGCATCTTCTGCATCCAGATGACGTCGAAGAGGGTTCCTTTCTTGCGGCAGACTTGGCGGAAGCGGCCGGCTTCGACGAAGCCGTGCTTGCGGTGGAAGGCGAGACTGCCTTCGTTGAGCGAGGAGATGCCGGCGAGGATCGTGCGAATGCCTCTCTCCCGGGCCCCGGCTTCGAGCGTTTGCAGGGGAGTAAGAGGGTCGGGAGTAAGAGGGTCGGCCCTTAAATTAACAATTAAGGGCTTGCGGGGCCGGTCGCGGGCGGGTAGGATCGGCGCATGGCCAGACCGCAACGCCTCGAGTATGAAGGGGCCGTGTACCACGTGACGGCCCGGGGCAATGAGCGCCGGGCCCTCTTCGAGGATGACGGCGACCGGGAGCGCTTTTTGCGGGTGCTGGGCGAGAGCGTGGCGTCCTTCGAGATCCGGCCGTATCTGTTCTGCCTGACGACCAACCACCTGCACTTGGTGCTGGAGACGCCGCGGGGCAATCTCGGCCGCTTCATGCACCGGCTGCAGACGGCCTACACGGTCTATTTCAACCACCGCCACCAGCGGCACGGCCACCTGCTGCAGGGCCGCTACGGGGCCGTGCTGGTCGAGCGGGACGCCTACCTGCTGCGGCTGAGCCGCTACGTGCACCTGAACCCGGTCTTCACGACGGCCCTGCGGCGCCGGCCGCTGTCCGAGCGGGTGGCCGTGCTGCGGCAGTATCCCTGGAGCAGCTACCGCAGCTACATCGGGCGGGAGCGCCGCCGGGCGTGGGTTGATTACGCCCCGATCCTGGCGACCGTCGGGGCCCCGGGCACCCGTCAGCGCGACGCCTACCGCCGGTTCGTGGAAGCCGGGATCGAGCCGATCGATGCCGGGTTTCTGGACGAGGCCCGGGCGTCGCGGCTGTGTCTCGGCTCGGAGGGCTTTCGCGCCCGCATCCGGGCGTGGTACGAGAACCGGCTGGCCGGCCGGCCCCGCCCCGAGGATATCGCCTTTCGCCGGACCGGCACGCGGCTGCCGGTCGAGCGGATTCTGGGGGCGGTGTGCGCGCAGCGCGGGATCGCGCGGGAAGCCCTGCTGGGCCGGCGCCGGGACGCGCTGGATCGGGCCCTCGCGTCGCGGCTGCTGTGCGACTACGGCGGCCTGACGCAGCGCGAAGTGGCGACTGTCCTAGGCCTGCGCAGCGGCGCGGCCGTGAGTGCCCAGTTGCAGAACCTAGCCCAGCGGCTGTCCACCGACCCCTCGTTACGCCGGCAGATGGCCGCCCTCGCCGCGGAATTGAAGGCCGGCGGTCGCTAATTGTTAATTTGAGGGCTGACCCTCAGTATCCCGACCCTCAGTATCCCTGTTATCGTAAAATAAGGTGCGTCCCCAGTTTCCCCTGAGTGTTGCGATGGAGTCCCTAATCGCGAGAAGCAATCCACAGGTCCGCGGCACGTGATTCGTCCCGTCACTTGTCACAAGCGGGGCCGGTTTGACGTGGACAAAAGAGCCCCGGGGGTAGGTGATCGAGTCGGCCCAATTCTGAACCGATGCGAGTCGCTCGTCGCTCAGGGGAATGGCCTTCGATTCCGTGACAAAACAAGCCAGCGAGTTCAGATCAGAGCAAATCACATGCCGTCCCTGAGCTATCGCTTCCACAGCAGTAGTCCCACCACCGCAGAAAGGATCCAGAATAGTGTCACCATGTCTCGAGAGCTCTGCTATGACGGTCCGTGCTATGTGTGGCGACATTGAGGCAGGGTATTTGTAAAGTGGGTGAGTCCACTCTCGTGCAGCTTTCGATATGTTTGCCGCCTCGATTATTCGCGTTAATTGTTCGCTGGACAGAGTAGCCACACTCTTACTTCCTCTATGCTGAGCGTAGAGCGATCGCCCAACCGATCGTTCCTATAATAGTATCGTCATTCTACTACCCAGAAATCCAACAAAAACCACCTAGGATACTACTTCTGGAGACGGTCCGCTCGTATCGAAGGCATCGCGCATGTTTGTCCCGCCATCCCAAATGCCCAACGGCACCCAGATCGCCTCTCATTCCTCGTGGGGCGGTTGTGGAGCCACCAAACCCGGATTGCTTATGGAGGATGGAGACGGGAATGTCAAGAGGGAAATGTGACAAGGGACAGGTGGCAAGTGGCAAGTCAGAGTTCGGGCGGGCCGCCGGATACAGATTCCGAGACGCAGCCGCAGATCAGACAAGTGCGAGCGCGGCGTGGCAAGCTCTAATCCCAAGGGTTGAGATTGCTTCCCCTGCCTCCGCCGGGGCAGGCGTTGCCGCCCTGCTCGCCATGACATTTTTGGGCGATCTGCGGACGATCGCCCGTAAACCCATGCCTGAAAAGGGGTTATCACTCTCCCTGTATGGCCGAAAAAGCCCCGGTGCGGGCGGGATTTTATTTGATGATAAATCATGCAAATGGTATGATACTCACACAACTGAATAGTAAATCATGAATTGTAAATAGTAAATTCGGAGGGCTCTATCATGGCCAGTGCCGCCCAAGTGTCTGCCAATCGTTCGAACGCCCAGAAGTCCACCGGTCCACGTACGCCGGAGGGGAAAGCTGTCGTCGCGCAGAATGCCGTCCAGCATGGCCTCTTGGCGCGGGAGGGAGTCCTGCGGGGGGAAGACCCGGAAGAATTTGAGAGGCATCGGGAGATGCTGCTGGAGGAACTGCGGCCGGTCGGGGGGCTGGAGGTGATGCTGGCGGCGCGGATCGTCGATCTCTCCTGGCGGCTGGGCCGGGCCGCCCAGGACCGGAACGAGACCTTTGGGGCCTTGTACGACCGGCACACGGCGGGGGCGCCGGAGCCGGCCGGGCCGGCCGAACGCGGGGCGACGCTGGGGCGGATGATCCTGGAGGACTATGGTGGGGAGGCCGCCCTGGAGCGGCTGCTGCGGAACGAACGGCGGATCGAA
>CAYHAJ010000104.1:0-33871 GCA_964354535.1 uncultured Pirellulales bacterium | reverse complement strand
ACGAACGGCGGCTCGCTGCCCGAACAGGTCTTCGAGATCACCCAGCAGGTGTGCCAAACGTTCGGCGCGTTGACGATCGGCATTCATACCCACAACGATTGCGATTGCGCGACCGCCAACACGCTGGCCGCCGTGCGAGCGGGGGCCCGTCAGGTTCAGGGCACGATCAACGGCCTGGGCGAGCGGTGCGGCAACGCGGACTTGTGCGCCGTCATCCCGACCTTGACGTTCAAGATGGGCCTCGAGTCGCTCCCACCGGAGAAGATGCGGATGCTGACCGAGACCTCGCGCCTCATCTTCGAAGTCGGCAACCTCACGCCGGCGCTGAATCTGCCCTATGTCGGCGGCAGCGCTTTTGCCCACAAGGCGGGCCTGCACGTCGATGCCCTGCGCAAGAGCCGCCACACCTACGAGCACATCGATCCCAAGCTGGTCGGCAACGAGCGGCGCTTCCTCATCTCGGAGCTCAGCGGCAAATCGAACATCCTGGCGGAACTGGAAAAGGCGAAGCTCACCGAAGACAAGGCGCTGGCCAAGAAGATTCTGGCCCGCGTGCGGGAGCTGGAGAACGAGGGCTACCAGTTCGAGGCGGCCACCGCGAGCTTCGACCTGCTGACCAAGAGGGTGATGGGGACCTTCAAGCCATCGTTCGAGCTGATCAAGTATCATGTGGACGTCGAGAAGCAGAAGGCGGACAAGATCGTGACGGAAGCGACCGTCAAGCTGCGGGTGGGCGACCGCGTCGAGCACGTGGTCGGTGAAGGCGATGGCCCCGTCGACGCCCTGGATGCTGCGTTGCGACGGTCGCTGGAGGCCTCCTACCCGGTGCTCCGGGAGATGCGCCTGATTGACTACAAGGTCCGCGTCGTCAACGCTCGTGCGGGGACGGCGGCCCGCGTCCGCGTCGTGATCGAGTGGCGCGACAAGCAGTCCATCTGGGGGACGGTGGGCGTCTCGGAGAACATCATCGAGGCCAGTTGGCTGGCGCTGGTGGATAGCGTGGAATACAAGCTCCAACGGAGCCATCTATGAATTATCAATTATGAATTGTGATTTCGCTTTGCGACGGATGATGCGCCGGCGCGAAATCATGAATCACAATTCATCATTCATAATTCCTACGTGCGAACGTGAGGCGATACGTCTGCAATTGCTGGGCGGCCGCAGAGACGGAAAGCCTGCCGTCGATCACGCGTGCGTCCTCCACGTCGGTCTCGACGTGCGTGGTGCGCCGGGCCCGGCTTACGGGGCGACCGAACTCGATCGCGCCGGACACGGCATGAGGCGCCATGTTCCAGATTCGCACGATCGCGCCCTGGTCGATGCCTTCCTCCGCCGGTTTCACCGCCCAGACGAACAGCTCCGGACGTGACGCCCTCAGCAGAGAGAAAGACTCTTCGGGGTAATCGCTGCCTCCGGTCACCAGCCCCGCGACCAGAGGATTCTGATGTTCCAGGGCGAAGCGTATGGCCGCGACGGGATCGAAGCGATCGCGGGTTTGCAGTGCGAAACGCTGGCGGAAATACCGGTCACCGCCCTGATTCGGAATTCCCAGTCTCGGGCCATCGACTTGCCCACCGAGGAGCACGGAGATCAGCGGTGTCGCGGTGTCGAGCTTTGTCAGGGTGCTGTGGCCCAGTTGCATGAAGCAGCAGTCGGCGTTCGCGAGTGTCACGCCGGTTTCGCTCTCGCCCATGTCCGCGAAGTGGTTCAGCGTCAGCCAGTCATAGCGGGCGTTCCGCGGCGCGTAGTGCCCACCCTGAGCCAGGAGCTTTCCGCGGATCACCGCGCCCACCTCTTCATGCCACACGTCCGGTTCCGTCAGGTTGAAGGCAAAGCTCCAGGTGCGCACGTCGCCGAAGTTCTGCGTGATCGCATTGTCGATCTCGATGCGCCGGCTGTCGCGGATGAGCGTCACGCGGGAGGTATGGGCCAGCGGCTCGGTCGAGAGGGCGAGCAGCGTAACCGAAACCGGCCCGGCGTTCTCGACTTCGAGCCCCCCGGAGCCGGGGCCGAGGTCGTTGATGGCCCGCCCCTGGATGTTCGCGGCGAATTCACGGTTGCCGCGCGTTTTATCGATCAGGCTGGTGATCGCCCCGCGCGCGGCGACCGTAATACGATAGAAGCCGTTTTCCATCACGCTGCCGGTTACGGTAGCGGCGGCGGCATACGTCTCGCCTGCGCCGGGTCGGATCTCAAAGACCTTGTAGCCGACCGGCGGTACGTCCCGCGCCAGCACCCGGAGGCAACGCTGGCCGTCCACCGTCGCACGCTGCGAAGGCGTCTGACGCCCGCTGTTCACGTCGACAACGTGCACCGGCTCCGGATCGGACCAAGGCAGGTCGGCTACATCGGTGCGGGCCCAGCCCAGGGAATTGAAAGCAAAGAATCTTATGGAAGCGGACTCCTGGGTGGCAGCGTCAAGCGAAGCTTGGCGATGGCTTCCCGCGGACGTGGTGGGACCATCGCCAAGGCCTTCGGCCTTGACGCTGCCACCCGGCTCCCCCGCGACCCTCGACCCTCCGGCCTCGCCACTCGGAAGATATGCCCTTGCGGGCACACTACGAATAGGCGAACGGATCATTGCTCCCAGGGCCTGGGTCGCGTCAACGTGCAAACCGTAGACGTAAGACTCGATCTGCTCGGCGAGACGCCGCTGCCAGGCGGCCCGCGCCTCCCGGCTGATGATCTTGCCGTCGGCCGTCCAGTCGTGTTCCCAGTAGAGTCCCAGGTTCATCCACGCCTGATCGCGGGCCGCGGCTCGATCCCGTGCAAAATCCGGTTGTTGCAGGCTCACCAGTGTCGCCATGGCCTCCGCATTGCGGAGCTTCTCCACGGCCCGTCGGACCCGCGCGGTGACTTCGGCCAGCGAGGCGCTATACAAGTCCCATTCGTTCCCGAAACTGGCGGACACCTCCGGAATCTGCGTGCCGCACGTGGTTTCGAAATCCCGGAAGAAATCCTCCTCGTTCGAGACGATCACCTGGCGTGTGCCGGTCGTTTTGCCTTGTGCGGCGTGAATGAACTCATCGGTCAGGGTCTTGGCGTCGTCCCAGCCTTTGCCGAAGGCACCGATGACCGGATAGGGCCAACGACGCTGGAACCGGGGATCGTTGTCCACCAAATCCACCGCGCCGAACGGATCGCGCGCCTCGGCATAGCCGCCCAGGCTTTGGTTGTTGGTCAGCAGCGAGTTCCACTTCATCAGGATCCGGCTGCCGTCCGCACCTTTCCACCAGTAGATGTCATGTTCGCGGTCGCCGACGTTCTTCATCCGGCTGGCGCAGGCGCAGATGCCGTGCCAGGAATACTTCGCGCCGGCACCCGCCCACAACGCCCCGAGACCAAAGGGCATCGTCTGGTCCTCAATGGTGTAGGCCAGGGGTAGGCGCAGCCCGTAGCGTCGCTCCAGCGTGCCAGCGTAGTACATGCCGCGCAGCACGGCCTCCGCCGGCTGACCGCCATAGCACGGGGACAGCGCCGTCAGCGGCACGCTGATATGTCCATCTCGAACGCGGGCGATCAGACGCTCGAATTCCTGTGGTGATTTATTCCGCTCGTACGTCCACAGCCAGAAACTGCCATCGCAGTTCCACCGTGCCTGATACGGAGGGGGATTGCTCGCGGTCGCGTCGATTTGGTCGAGGTAATAATCGAGCATCTCAATGAACGCTCGGCGATAGCCCTCTTCGTCCAGGGTCCACATGTAGTCCGTGTGGTCGTCCGGCGCGAGGTAGATGCGTTTGACCGTCGTGCCGTTGTGGGGCGTGGGATCGCTCCGTGCGGCTCTCACCGCCGAAGACGTTTTGCCAATGACGCTCGCTCCGTAGGCCAGCGCCTCCTCGAACTTGGGGTCGTAATTCGGCTGCCCTTTCGTGCCCCGCAGCACGTCCACGGCGTACACGCCCAGGTAATCGCAGCCGATCCGCTCGGCGGTCCTCATCAGGTCCATCAACGAACCGGTGCCGCCACCCGAGGCATCCACCGTCTCGAAATACAGCCGCGTCTTCTCGCTCCATTCGAGAAACGCGCGCTTACGCGGGCTATCTGCCTCGTAACTGCGCGCGTTCAACCCGTTCTGGCCCACGTAGCAGCCGCGGCCGACACTATATGCGCCGATCGCCTGAAATTGCTCCGGGCCGTCCAGGCTCCCGACGTTCAACGTCACGAGCAGCGGTGTCTTCTGGAAGACTGCTTTCGCCTCATCCACCCCTTGTTTCACCGTTTCGAGCCACAACTCATGCGAGTAGCGGCGACCGTCGCTGGCGGGGGTGTTGAGAAACCGCTCTTTGAACTCGGGCTCCTGCACGTTGATACGCCGGAAGCGATACGGGTTCGTCTCCGCGCCGGGCGTGACGTCGAGGAAGAGCACATTCGGATCGCCGTCGAATTTCCGTGCCACTTCGCGCAGGAAACGCAGCGCGTACCGGCGGTGGACCGGGTCCCACACCAGCGGAACCTCGGTGTTCGACTTCTGTGCGCGCACCACGACGGCGCCCGCGTCGAGCACGAACTGCGGCGTGGGGCGTTTCGCGGCGGGCTCCGGCCAGTTGCCGCTGGAGGACCACATGATCCGCACAGCCACCTTCTTGCCGGGAGCCGTCCAGACCGCAATGCGCCGGTCGAGCGAGCTCCAATCGAAGACCCCTTCGCGGGTCTCCACATCGCTCCAGTAAACCGTGAACAGCGCGCCCACGAGGTAGGGGTTGCCCGCCGGAGCGGGATTGTCGCGGTGCGGATACGAGGCGAAATAGAGCAAGCCGGTGGGCGGCACCGTGGGCAGGACGATTTCCTGAGCGGTCGCCAGTTGGCCGAGAAGCAGTGCCATGACCGGCATCCATCGTGGCTTCATAAGGAACCTCCGTCAACGTATCATGCATCTTCTCTTGTCTTCTTGTGCCGTCTCCTTTTTGCTTCAACATGTACACGGTTGTCCCTGTGCATATCACATTGGCTGGTCGGGAGCAAGGCCCAAGGCTTGCGCAGCAAATCTCAAATTCCAAGCACCAAATCCCAAACTCCAAATCTCAATGACCCAAACGTGGGGGCCCCGCGGCGGGTCGGTTTGGGATTTTCTTCCGTTTGGGGCCTTGGGGTGTGTTTGGAATTTGGGATTTGGGATTTGGAATTTCCGCGCGTCGCGGTTTGGTGCCTGGAGCTTGGGATTTCCGGCGTCCCGCCGGCGTTTTGTCTTGCTCGAAACCAAGGGGAATGATAGGTATTGAACTCATGACCAAGCGACGACCGCAGAAGCCACAAGACGGACGACAGAAGACAAACGGCGGACGACGGAAGCCGGAAGACCGACTACGGTCCTCTGTCCTCCGTCGTCAGTCCTCCAGGTCTGCTGTCCCGCGCGGTTGGCGGCTCTGGGTTTTGCGGGCCCTCTGCGGGATTGCCCGCCGCTGGGCTCGCTGCACCGCAGGGATCTGACGGAGCCCCAGCGCCAGGAATGGGAGCAGCTCTACCGCCAGGGAGTCGCCTTGGAGACGACCGGGGACCCGAAGCAGGCGATCCTCTGTTATGAGCGGACCGCGGCTCTCGACGATCATTACGCCGAGCTTCACTTTCGCCTGGCCCGCTGCCAACTCCGCGCAGGCGATCGAGACGCCGCCAAACGCCACTTCACCCTGGCACGAGACTGGGACGCCCTGCAGCTTCGCGTGGACGCGAGACTCAACGACGTTGTTCGGGCAGTCGCCGGGTTGGATTTCGGATTTCGGATTTCGGAGTGCGGATTGAAGAAGAGCGCTGCCCCTGGTTCCCAATCGGGGCAATCCGCCGTGCCGGGGGTCCGGCTTGTGGAGACGGACGCGGCTTTGGCGGCCAGCGAGCGATGTCCCGATGGCATCCCGGGAGGGGAGTTCTTCTACGAGCACGTGCACCTGCGGTTCGATGGCGATTACGAGGTGGCCAAGACGCTGCTGCCGGCGGTGGTCCAGAGCCTGCAGGAACGCGGCTTGAATCCGCAATCCGAAATCCGCAAGCCGAAATCAGGGCTTCCGTCACGGGACGAGTGTGCCAGGGCCCTGGCGTTCACGGCGTGGGACGAGGTGAATACGGCCGCGGCGATGGTGCAGCTCACGGTCAAGCCGCCCTTTACCGGGCAGCTCGAACAGGCCCAGCGCCAGGCCGCCGCCCAGAAGGCGGTCTCGGTGGTGACGGACCGGATCGATGAGGCGTTCGTCAATCAGGTGATCCAGACGTATCGCCAGGCTATTGACGCCAGGCCCCACGATTGGCATCTGCATTACAGTCTCGGCACTCTTCGGCATCAACTGGAGCGATCGCAGGAAGCAGCAGTGCAGTTCGCCCTTGTCGTGCAGACCTTCCCTCACCTGGCTTCCTTCCGTGTCCTGTTGGGCTATGCGCTGGACCAAGCCGGCCGGCCGGAAGAGGCCCTCGAGCAATTTCGCCAGGCGTTGAAGCGCGACTCCCATTGCCGGGAGGCCCGGGAAGCTCTGGCCCGGGCGCGCCAAGCCAAGAGCCGCACAGGGCGTTGAGACAATACCAGAGACCCGCCCCGGCACCACCGGCAAAAGAAGCGGGGCCCACGTCCACGGACGCAGGCCCCGAATGGACCTGTACTCAGAGCGCCGTTGCGCTCTTTGCCATGACATCAGGGGCTGATCCCCTGGATGTCGTCGCTCATACCGGTGCTACTGAGCCGGCTTGCCAAAGCCGATGTCATCGAGGTACAGCATGCCCGCGGCGCCCGCCTTCGGGCTGGCCTTGTCGCCGACGCCGATCGTGAGCTTCTTGACGGCGCTGACGTTGACGCCCGCGGAGCTCAGATCGCTCAGCGGGATCCGCCACTCAGTCCACACAGGTACGGTCGTCGCCGACGGATTCGCGTGGACCACCGTCTTGCTCTTGCCCGCCTTGTCCTCGACCGTCAGGTACAGGGACGCCGGAGTATTGGTCGCCATCGTCGCCCCGATGGCCGCAGACTGCCACGAACCGGTGACGGTGCCCGTGGTGGAAACGTTCGAGAACGTCGCCGCGGTTGTCAGGGTCGCATCATGGCTGCACACAGCCAAGCCGATCAAGACCGGGTTGGTCATGACGATGGTCTGGGCGGTGCCCAGTTGCGTCCAGGTCTTGCCGTCCGGGGAGATCGAGCCGGTGAAGCTGTTGCCGGCGCGCTCGACCTTGACCCAGTACGGCGCCGCCACGGCCGGGGCGGCCTTGTCGTTGTTGGTCGAGACTCCGGCGGTCGTGAGCCGCCGTTGGAAGCTGGCGCCGTTGCCGGCGCTGGCGCCGCCGGGCGTGATCGGCATGAAGGCATGGGTGGAGCCGGCCTCGAGGCTCTGCCGGATCATCACGCCGCCCTTGGCCCAGACGTTGGTGTTGGCGATGCTGTCCACCCGGGCCACGAGGGTGCCGTTGCCGCTGAGCTGCTTGTAGGCAAAGCGGAACTGATCCCCGTTGTTCCAGATGTCGGTGCCGCTGCTGCTCATGGTGAAGGTGCCGTCGCCGTTGTCGGCAAAGCCCGCGGCCCGGCCCCGGAACCACACCGACAGGGTGTCCGCGCCGTTGCCCGTCCAGTTCTGGGTCGCGTCGAGGGTCCGCGTGGCCTCGGAGTAGAACGGCGTCTTGACGTTGTTGTACTCGAACGGCATGGACTGCTTGCCGCCGTGGAGGATGGCCGTCTCACAGAACGTGCCGTTGACGGCGGTGTTGAGACCGACGATCGAGCCCGTGCTGTTCGTATAGCCATCGACCCAGGCCGAGAAGACTTCCGCGCCGGCCTGGTCCGTGTAGCTCTCGAAGTCTTCCACAGTCGCATATTCCTGGGTGGTGAAGCTCCACACGTCGCCCGGATAAGTGACGGCGCCGACCTCATCGACCTTCCAATAGTACTTGGTGCCGAAGTTCAGACCGCTGGGCGCAAAGCTGTGATCCGTCACGGTCTTGGCGGTAGCCGTGCCGGCCGCCACGGCGGCCTGGTCGGTGCCGAAGAAGACTTTATGCGAGGTGGCCTCCCGACCGGGACGCCAGTTCAGGCTACCCTCGAGGCTGACCCCCGTTGCCGCGGTCGCCGGCTGCGGCGCGCGGGCCTGCACGGCCACGTAGGAGAACCGAACCTCCGCCAAGCCGGTCTGCGGCGCCACGCCGCCCCAGTTGGCATTGATCGTTAGCTTGACGAACCTGGCCTCGACCCCGCCAAAGTTGACCGTGGTGTTGGCGGTGTAGCCCGGAGCGCCGGTCGCCTTCGCAAACTCGGGCACGTTGCTCAGTGTCGTCCACGTTGCGCCGTCGGCAGAGGTTTCGATCGTCACGCTCTTGGCGCCAAAGCCGAGGAACGTCTCGATAAGCTGGTTGGAGTTCCAGACCTGCAGCTCGTACAGCCTGTAGGCCTTGTCGAACTCGTATTGGATCCAGTTCGGCTTGGCGCCCGCGCTCAACCACATGGTCGGCCCGTCGGCGCCGTGCTGGTCGCCCGTCATGCCGGAGCCGTCGATGGTTTTCTCCGGGCCCATGCTGGCCTGGTAGCTGGAGGCTGTGGCCTTCACGGGCTTGACCGGATAGCCGTACGGCTCGACGGTAAAGGACCACACGGCGCCCTTGAAGGTGGTATTGTCGGCGGGCTTGTTGACCTCGTCGATACGCCAGTAGTACGTCTTGCCGAAGGTGAGAAGGGCGGCAGGCTTGTAGGTGGCGTCCTTCTGGCCCGGGCTGACCGGGATGTTCGGACTGGTCTTCGTGGCGGTGTTCACGTCCGCGAAGGTCGGCCCGACGTACACATCGTGCGTCACGGCGTACGGACCTGGCGTCCAACCGAGCGAGGCGTCCTGCGGCACATCCGTCTGGCCATCGCTGGGAGACGGGTTCGCTGCCGCGCCGGTAATGAGATCCGCGCCGGTCATGATCTTCTGGACTTCCTGCTGCGTCAGCGCCCGATTGTAGACACGGACGTCATCGATCAGTCCCCCCCAGGAGCGGCCGGCCCCTTCATTGGTCCGGCCAATGACCAGGGTCGAGGTATCGGTCGCGCCCGGCAGTACGATGCCTTGGCCGGTATTGGTGCCGGCAGCTACGCCGTTGATGTAGTACAGTTGATTGCCGCCGCTGACCATGGCGCAGACGTGCGCCCATTGGTTCTGAGGCACCGTTGACGTGCTGGTCGTTCCCACGTACGCGTTGGTCGCCGTACTGGTCGTGCTGAAGTGCAGGACGCCCGACGAGGTGGTGTAAAGACTGTAGGATCGGGGGCTGTTGGACTTGGAGATGATCCCCTGGTAGCCCTGGCCGGGCATCTCCCACCGCGGCGTATTGACCCAGGCCATTACCGTGACTCCCGTGGTTACACACAGGATCGGCTTATGCGGCACCGTAACGTAGTCATCGACGCCGTCGAGTTGAACGGCCTTTTTGAACTTGCCGGCTCCCCAGGTGGCTCCTCCCGTCAGGGTCCCGTTGTTGCCGTACCCGCTGGAGTCCGCCGCCGCCGTCCCGGCGCCCTCGTCAAACCACCACCAGCCGACGAGCGTCGGGTCCCCGGCAAATACCGACGTGGCCGGTCCCAACAACAAGACACACAAAACCACGAAAATAAATCGTTTCCACATAAGATTCCTCCTTCATGCCAGATTGTTTTGCCGAGGTTCCGACCACACATCAGAACACTCTGGTTCGGGTCCCCACGTGCGATGGTTCGCACGTGGGGACCCTTCCCAAAGGCGCTGAATCGGATTGGGGGCGCGTACCGGTGCTACTGCGCGGGCTTGCCGAATCCGATGTCGTCGATAAAGACCCGACCGCTGCCGTCCGCCGCCGGATTCTTCTTATCCCCGACGCCGATCGTCAGCTTCTTGACCTTGGCCAGGTTCACGCCCGTCAGGCTGCCGAACGGAACGTTCCACGGCGTCCAGTTGGCCGCATTCGCCGCGGTGGCGTTGGTAGCGGTCGCCGTCTTGCCGGCGCTGTCCTCCACGATGACGTACATAGGCTGCGCACTATTGGACTGCGGGCTGGTGATCTCGGCACCCTGCCAGGCGCCGCTGACGCCGCCGGTGGTCGCAATACTGTCGAACTGGAAGGTTCGCTGCTCGCCGGCCGCGTGCGAGGTGACGCACAGGCCAATGTAGACCGGGGCGGCCATCGCGATGGTCTGCGTCGTGCCCAGGGTACGCCAACTCTTGCCGTCCGCGGACAGATACGCGGTGATGTTATCGGCGACGCGCTCCAGCCGCACCCAATAGGGCGGGGCAATCACTGAGGTCGACGTGGTGTTTGACGTGGCGTCGTTCGCGCCCATGTCCAAGCCGGTCGTCGCGCGATTCTGGAAACAAGCTCCGTTGCCGGCGCTGCCCGTCAGGCAGATCTGGGCGCTGGCCGACCGGCCATCGAGACTGTCGCGAATCATCACGCCGCCTTTGGCCCAGGTGTTGGACCCGGTGCCGTTGCTGACGACGCGGGCGATCATGGAGCCGTCGCCCGTGAGGGTCTTGTAGGCATACGTGAACTGATCGGAGGCGCCCCAGATGTCGGCGCCATCGCCCGTCAGGCTGATCTTGCCGGCGGTCTCGGTGACCGCCACGCTGGTCAGAGCGGGATAGCCCCGGACCCACAGATTCAGGCTGTTGGCGCCGTTGCCGGTCCAGTCCTGCAGAGGCGCGAAGGTCTGCTCGGCCTCGCTGTAGAACGGGCTCTTGGAGTTGTCGAAGTCCATCGGCATCGACTGCTTGCCGCCGTGGACGATTGCGGTTTCTCCGAAGGTCCCGTTGGCGGCCATCTCGTTGCCGACGGTGGAACCGTTCAGGTTGGTGGCGTAGCCGTCGATCCAGGCGGTGAAGACTTCCCCGCCGGCCTGGTCCGTGTAGCTCTCGAAGTCATCCACGACCTTGTATTCCTGCGTGGTGAAGCTCCAGACGTCGCCCGGATAGCTGGCGGCGCCGACCTCATCGACCCGCCAGTAATAGGTCGTGCCCAGGATCAGAGGATCGGGGGTAAAGCCATGCGCCTCCACGGTCTTGGCCGGAGCGGTTCCGTTCGTGACGGCGTCCTTGTCGGTGCCGAAGTAGACCTTGTGTGAAGCCGCCTCACGCCCCGGCCGCCAATTCAAGGCGGTATCGATGGCCACGCCCTTGCCGGCGGTCGCCGGCTGCGGCGTGTGAGCCTGCACGGGGATATAGGAGAACCGGACTTCCGCCAGGCCGGTCTGCGGCGCCATGCCGCCCCAGTTGGCGTTGATCGTCAGCTTGACGAACTTCGCCTCCACGCCGCCGAAGTTGACGGTCGTGTTGGCCGCATAGCCTGCTGTTCCCGGTGCTCGGCCGAACTCCGGCACGTTGGCCACCGGGGCCCAGGTCGTGCCATCGGTGGAGGTCTCCACCGTGACGTTCTTGGCGCCGAAACCGAGGAGGCTCTCAATCAGTTGATTGGAGTTCCAGACTTGCAGATCGCCCAACCGGTAGGCTTTGTCGAACTCGTACTGGATCCAGTTCGGCTTCGCGCCGGCGCTCAACCACATGGTGGTCGGCTCAATGCCATGCAGATCCCCCGTCATGCCGGAGCCGTCGATGGTCTTCTCCGGACCCATCCCGGTTTGGTTGCTGGAAGCCGTGACCTTCACGGGCTTGACTGGATAGCCGTAGGGCTCGACGGTGAACGACCACACGTTGCCTTTCGTGATGGTGTTATCGGGCGTCTTGTTGACCTCATCGACGCGCCAGTAGTAGGTTTGTCCATAGGCCAACACACCGGGTGGATCGAAGGCCGCCTCGGCTTGGCCCTGACTGGCCAGCACGCCCTTCTTATCGGTTCTGCCGGCAGTGTTCACGTCCGCGAATACCGTCCCGACATACACATCGTGTGTTCCGGCATACGGGCCCGCCGTCCAGGCGAAAACGATATCTCGCGGTACATCCGCGGCCTTATCCGCAGGCCTCGGTCCACCCGCCAGGGCCGGGTTCGTCGGGCCCTTGGTGAGGGCCAGAATCTCCTCTCTCGTCAGAGCCCGGCTATAGACGGCCACCTCGTCTATGGTCCCACGGACGTACCGGGGACTAAAGGAAAACCCAATTCCCAGTTGGGCAAACGTCTGTGAAATGTGGGCAATCGCGTTGGTGCCTTGGGTCAGCCCTCCCTGGTCTGAGTAGACATAAGCCACGGCCTGGGTCGGGTCGATGGTCAGCGCCACCAGGGCCCAGGTGTCCTGGGGAATGACGGGACCACCGGCCCAACTCCATGTAGCTGAGGAATCATTGTTCCAAGCATAGTGCAAGGTAGTGTTGTCGCCAAAACACATCTCGAGACGTGCCGGATGGCCGGTGACGAGGGCGGCCCAGTCGGCTGCTTTCCACCCTTTGACCCATGCCACCATGGTGATCTTGTCCGTCGTGAGTTGGAAATTGGAGACTGCGACGTAGGCACTGGTCCCATTGAGTACGACACCGCTGCCAAAGCGGCCCGGCCCCCAGGTCGCGCCTCCTTGCAGGCTACCATTCCTGTGATAAGAGGATGAGTCGGCTGCCGTAGTTCCCGTGCCTTCATCAAACGACCAGTATCCAACGAGCGCGGGGTCTTTCTTGGCATCGAACGCACCCAAGGAGATGCTCGCGGGGATCAGGGCCAACATCGTGATCAGCAGGGCAAGATAGGTGCATCGTTTCCGCATAAGATTCCTCCTTCACGCCAGATTGTTCTAACGATGCTCCGACCACACATCAGAGCCCTCGGGTTCGGGTCCCCACGTGCGTTCTTTCGCACGTGGGGACCCTTCCCAAAGGCGCTAAATCGGATTTGGGGGCCCGTACCGGTGCTACTGAGCGGGCTTGCCGAATCCGATGTCGTCGATGAAGACTCGACCGCTGCCGTCCGCCGCCGGATTCTTCTTATCACCGACGCCGATCGTCAGCTTCTTGACCTTGGCCAGGTTCACGCCCGTCAGGCTGCTGAACGGAATGCTCCACTGGGTCCAAGCGGTGGCATTCGCTATCGTCGCGTTGGTGGCGGTCGCGCTCTTGCCGGCGCTGTCTTCCACGATCATATACAGACTTGCCAGATCCATCGTGCGGTCCGGATCGTCGCCGATCCACACCTGCTGCCAGGCACCGCTGACGTTGCCCGTCGTGGCGGCCCCGGAGAACTCCGCGACCGCCGTTTGGGCGCTGTCATGGCTGGTGAGGCACAGCCCGATGTAGACATCGCCCGGCATGTTGACCGTCGTGGTGACGAGTGTGCCGGTGAGGGCGGGATTCTTGATGTCCAGCCACGTGACGCCGTCGGCGGAGTACTGGCCGGAGAAGACATTGCTCTTACGCGTCAGCTTCACCCACTGCGGCGTCTTGATGTTGGGCGTGGAGGGCGAGTTGGTGCTGCTGGCAGCAGCCCCCGCGGTGGCACGCCACTGGAAGTTGGCGCCGTTGGCGCCGTTGGGGTTGGCGATGACCATATCCACCATCGGGGAGCCGTCGGTGAGATTCGTCCGGATCATGACGCCGGCCTTGGCCCAGGTGTTGGTACTGCCCAGTAGACTGTCGACCTTGACGACGATCGAGCCGTCGCCGCTGAGCTTCTTGTAGACGAAGCGGAAGTCATCGGCGGCATCCCAGATGTCATGGCCGGAAGCCCCGACGGTGAAGGCACCGTTGCCCTTATCAACGAAGGCCGCCGGCTGACCCTGGACCCACAGACTCAGGGTATTGGCGCCGTTGCCGGTCCAGTCCTGGAGGGACGCGAAGGTCTGCGTGGCCTCGCTGTAGAACGGGCTCTTGGAGTTGTCGAAGATCATTGGCATCGACTGCTTGCCGCCATGGATGACCCCGGTTTCTCCGAAGGTCCCACCGGCCGCGGTATCGTTGCCGACCGTGGAACCATTCAGGCCGGTGGCGTAACCGTCGACCCAGGCGGTGAAGATCTCCGCACCCGCCTGGTCCGTGTAGCTCTCGAAGTCATCAATGGGCTTGTACTCCTGGGTGGTGAAGCTCCAGACCTCGCCCGGATAAGTGACGGCATTGACCTCATCGACCTTCCAGTAGTACTTCGTGCCGAAGTTCAAAGACCCGGGATCGAAGCTGTGGTCCGTTACTTTCTTGGCCGCGCCCAAGGCATTCGGGGCGGTGCCGAAGGACACGGAGTGCGTTGCGGCTTCGCGACCGGGCCGCCAATTCAGGTCGGCATCGATGCTGACTCCGGTGGCGGCGGTCGCCGGCTGTGGCGCGCGGGCCTGCACCGGGATGTAGGAGAACCGGACTTCCGCCAAGCCGGTCTGCGGCGCCATGCCGCCCCAGTTGGCGTTGATCGTCAACTTGACGAACTTCGCCTCGACCCCGCCGAAGTTGACGGTGGTGTTCGCGGCGTAGCCCGCCATTCCCGAAGCTCTGGCGAACTCCGGCACATTGGCCAGTGGAGTCCACGTCGTGCCATCGACAGAGGTCTCGATCACGACTGTCTTGGCGCCGAAACCGAGGAAGGTCTCGATCAGTTGATTCGAGTTCCAGACCTGCAACTCGCCCAGTCTGTAGGCTTTGTCGAACTCGTATTGGATCCAGTTCGGCTTGGCGCCGGCGCTCATCCACATGGTGGTGGGCTCAGCGCCGTGCAGGTCCCCCGTCAGGCCGGACCCGTTGATGGTGTTTTCCGGGCCCATGCTGGCTTGGTTGCTGGAAGCCGTGGTCTTTACGGGCTTGACCGGATAGCCATAGGGCTCGACCGTGAACGACCACACGTCGCCCTTGAAGGTGGTGTTGTCGGCGGGCTTGTTGACCTCATCGACGCGCCAGTAGTAGGTTTGACCATAAGCCAGAACCGAGGCCGGTTTGTAGGCGGCATCCTTCTGACCCTGGCTGACCAAGACACCCTTGGCATTGGTCCGCGTGGCGTCGTTCACATCGGCGAAGGCCTTTCCCAGGTACACGTCGTGGGTGGCAGCCCAGGGTCCCGCCGTCCAACTGAGAGAGGCGTCCCGAGGCACATCGACCGCCGCATCCCCGGGAACGGGGTCGGTAGCCACTCCGGGTCTTGCCAACCCCTTCATGAGCGACTTGACCTCATCTGCCGTCAGGGCCCGGCTGAAGAAGCAGACGTCGTCCAGAGAGCCGCCGCTCATTCGGCGGGCCACCCAGCCGGAGCCACCGTCGCCGCCCAACCAGACCGGACCATCCCAGGCACAGGGCGAATGGTTCACGTTATTGACGGCGCGTTGCACACCATTGAGGTAGAACGTCGCTTTGGTGGGCTCGACCGTCACCGCACAGTGGGCCCACTCATTCAGCGGATGCGGGACATTGCCACGATAGCTCCAGGTATCGGCGGCGTCGTTCCAGTGATACGCCAATTGTCGGTCGGCCAGCATATTGAAGCCGGACGCAGGACCGGGGGCGCGGTGCATGATGATGGATGCCCACTCGGGCTGCGCCGTGGGAGCAAAGAGCCAACCGGCCATGGTGGCCTGGCTTAGCGTCAAACCCATCGGCGGGACCTCGACCAGGGTGGGGCCGACCAGGGTGATGGCGTTGCCATAGACGCCGGTTCTCCAGGCCGGGTTGCCGTTGATGAACCGCCCATCGTGATGCTTGGGGGACGAGTCGGCGACCACGCTGCCGGTGCCCTCATCGCACGTCCACCAGCCGATGATGGTGGGGTCCTTGAGAGGATTGAACTGGCCGTACGCGGCGCTCCCCAGCATCACCGCCAGTAAGACACAAGAGATGCATCGTTTCCACATAACATTCCTCCTTCATACCAGATTGTTTTGACGATGCTCCGACCACACATCAGAGCACTTGGGTCCAGGTCCCCCGGGCGACATCCCGTACGCAGAGACCCTTCCCCCTCCTGGCCGCAAAAGAAAACCGGGCAGGGCTCTCCCGACGCGACCGGGCGTGGGAGGGACCTGCTCACTCCTCTGCGTGCCCGCACTGCCACCGGCAGGTATTGCGCACCATCCTCCGGATGCTCCAAACGGTAATATCGGCCGAATCACCTCCTTCCTGTAGCAGATGGACCATGCGAAGAACGGAGGAAAAAAGTCTGGGGTGTGACAGGGTCAGGTACGCTACTTTTCACCTCGGCGATGTGCGTCGGAAAGCACATGGCGTCAGGTCCTCCGATCCCAATTGGGTACATGACTTCAAGCCCGCTGCGGGCGTTTGGCGGCGTCCTATTTTCCCCTGCGGTCGCCGCCTCCAGCGACACAGAAAACCTACTCCTGACAATCCTGTCTATTTGTACCAGATGGAACCGCAACCTGCAAGCGCATTTTCCCGGACGTCGACGTACTTCGCGGAGGTTTTGCCGGTGTCTTCGCGGGTCGTCCCGGCAACGGGTCACAAGAGAAGGGGGCCTGTACCGCGCGGGTACAGGCCCCCAAACACATCCGTACTACAGTGCACCGAGCACGAGCCGCCACCGATATGGTGACCGTTTGTAGTGTGCTCGTGAGAGCATATCTGAAGATAACGCCCGACGGCGTCACTACAAACTTCGTGCTCTTACTTGCTGGCCAGCCAGAGGAGCTCTTCTTGGGAGAGCGCCTTGTTGTAGACGCGCACGTCATCCAACGCGCCCAGCCACCAGGTGCCACCCGTACCGAAGGTCTCCCGGCCGAGCTTGAACGAGCCCGTGGACGTGCCCAGCACGGTGGTCGTCACCTGTTCCCGGTCCAGGTTCCCGAAGACATAGGTCCGGATGAATTGGCCCTTGGCGTAGACGCCGGCCACATGGTACCACTCGTCCGCCTGCAACACCGTGCCGCCCGCCACATTGCGGTTGAGGTTGGTGGAGCCGCCGTTGTTGTTGGCGATGGTGCGAACCTCGAACTCGACCTTCTTGTTGGAGTAGACGCCCATCTTGTAGCCGCCGGTCACGTTGTCCTGGTTGCCCCCGATCTTGCGATCGGCGCCGACGTCCGACCCCGGCTTGATCCAGGCGGTGAACGTAACCGCCTCGGTGAGATTCAGGCTCGCGCCGGTCCCGCAATCGACCCAGGTCCCGTTCCCGAGCAACTTCAGCGCCTGGCCGGTATGGCCGGGTACCCACTGCACGGCCCCGGTGACGGTGCCGTTGTTGCCCTTGCCGGAGCTGTCTTTGGCATCGCCATCCATGGCCCACAGCGCCACGAGATTGGCTGTGCCCGGATCGACCGCCGCGGGCATGCGGCCGGCCTGGATGTCGTCGATATACAGCTTGCCGGCACCCCCGGCCTTGCCGTCGCCGACGCCGATCGTCAACTTCTTGACGGCGGCCGCGTTGACGCCC
Organism: uncultured Pirellulales bacterium; assembly: GCA_964354535.1. Classification (GTDB taxonomy): domain Bacteria; phylum Planctomycetota; class Phycisphaerae; order Sedimentisphaerales; family Anaerobacaceae; genus PLanc-01. The sequence continues at coordinate 16,666 of CAYHAJ010000104.1, read as the reverse complement.
TTAAGATCGCTGAAGGCGATCCGCCACTCTCTCCACACCTGGATGTTCGTCGCCGCCGGATCGGGGTAGACGACCGTGGCCTTCTTCCCGTCCTTATCCTCAACCACTAGATACAGAGGAGCAGGGCTGTTGGAAGGCTGAACGAGGCCGATCTCGGCGACCTGCCAGGAACCCGCCGACACGGTGCCCGTGGTGCTGATCTGAGAGAAGTCCGCCACGGCCTGCGCGCCGGTGGTCGCGCCGGCGTCGACCACGAAGCCGACATACACCGTCGCCGGCATCGTGACCGTCTGGGTGGAGACGCTGGTGCCCGAGGTGACCTTCGTCCAAGTCGTGCCATCAGCCGAGTACTCGCCGGTGAAGACGTTGCCCGCACGGGTCACACGCAGCCACACCGGTAGCGGATTGGTGCCGACCGCCGTGTTGAACCCCGTGGTGGCCGCAACGTTCACCGTGGGACGGTACATGAACTCCACCAGGTTCTGCGCCGCGGCGCTGATCAGGTGCACATGCACGTCCAACGGGTTCAGGCCCGCCCGGATCATGACACCCGACTTGCTCCAGGGTGCCGCCGTTCGGACACTGTCCACCCGCAGGGTAATGGAGCCATCGCCGGTGAGCTGTTTGTAGGCATACCGGCACTGCACGGTGCCTTGGTAGATGTCGGCGCCGGCGCCGCTGAGGGTGACGCCCGTAGCGGTCTCGCGATAGGCCAGCGGGAAGCCTTTGAACCACAGATCCAGGGTATTGGCCCCATTGACGGTCCAATCCTGCGGGGTCTCGAAGGTCCGCGTGGCCTCGGAGAAGAACGGCGCCTTGGTGTTGTTGTAGTCGAGCGGCATGGACTGTGTGCCGCCGTGGATGATGGTTTTCTCACCGAATGTGCCGCCCACGGCGGTCTTGTTGCCGACCGTCGAGCCGCTGGACTTGAAGTTGGTGGAGTAGCCATCGACCCAGGCCGAGTAGATCTCCCCGCCTGCCTCAACGGTGTAACTCTCGAAGTTGTCGATGGGCTTGAACTGCTGCGTGGTGAAGTTCCAGACGCTGCCCGGATAGGTTGCTGCGCCGACCTCGTCCACTCTCCAATAGTAGAAAGTGGCCAAGTTCAACGCGCCGGGGTCGAAGCCGTGAGTGGCCACCGTCTTGGCGGCGACCGTCCCGTTGGCTACCGCGTCCGCATCGGCGCCAAAGAACACCTTATGCGAGGTGGCCTCGCGGCCCGGCCGCCAATCCAGTTTGGCATCCACCGCAGCGACCCTGGTATTGTTGGCCGGCACGGGGCTGCGGGCCTGCATCGGGGCCTGGGAGAACCGGACTTCGGCGAGGCCGACCTGCGGGGCCAGGCCGCCCCAGTTGGCCGCGATCGTCAGCTTGACGAACTTGGCATCCACACCCAGGCTGACCGTGGTGTTGGCCGCGTAATCCGCCGCACCCGGCGCCCGGGTGAATTCCGGCACATTCTTCACGGCCGTCCAGGTCGTGCCGTCGAGGGAGGTCTCGACCGTGACCGTCTTGGCGCCGAAGCCGAGCATCATCTCGATCTGCTGGTTCGAGTTCCAGATGTACATCTCGTGCAGTCTGTAGACATTGTCGAACTCGTACTGGATCCAGTTGGGCGCTGCGCCGGTGGTCAGCCACATGGTGGTTTCCACGACGCCGTGCAGGTCGCCCGTCATGCCGGAGTTGTTGATGGTGTTTTCCGGGCCCATCTTGTCCTGGGCGCTGGAGGCCGTGGCCTTCACCGGCGTGACGCGATAGCCGTAGGGCTCCACGGTGAACGACCACACGTTGCCCTTGAGGATGGTGGTGTCGGGGGCCTTGGCGACCTCATCGACCCGCCAGTAGTAGGTCTTGCCATATTCCAGGGTCGGCTTGAAGGTGACGTCAGTTAGGTCCTGACTGACCAGCACGCCTTTCTTATCGGTCCGGCTGGCCGCATCAACGTCGGCCTGCACGGTCCCCAGGTAGACATCATGCGTGCCGGCGGAAGGAGCCGCGCTCCAGGCGAGCGTCGCATCCAGCGGCACATCGGTGGCGCTGCGGGCAGGAGCAGGGTTCGAGGCGATCCCCTGCCCCATGATGTCCTTGATTTCGCTTGCGGTCAGAGCGCGGCTGAAGAACGAGACGTCGTCCAGTTGGGCGTTGCTGAATCGTCGGGCCACGTAGCCGGAGGTGCCATCGCCGCCCAGGTAGATCTCCGCATTCCAGTCGGCGGCCGCGTGCGTGACGTAGTTGGTTGCCACCGGGTTGCCGTTCAGGTAGAAGATCGCCCTGTCGGGCTGCACGGTCACCGCACAGAAGGCCCATTCGTTGTTGGGGAGCGCGGCGACCGCGCCCGGCCGATAGTTCCAGGTGGTCGCGGCATCTTGCCAGTGATACGCCAGGTTATTGCCAACCACATTAAGGCCGCTGGCGTTGGTGGGGGTGCCGGCGCGGTGCATGATGATCGAGGACCAGTCGGGTTGCGCGCCGACGCGCTTGAGCCAGCCCGCCATCGTACCCTGGGTCATCGTCATGTTGAGGGGCGGGATCTGGACCACGACCGGGCCTTTCAGCTCGATCGCGCCGCCATGGATCCCGGGCACCCAGATCGCGGCGCCGTTGACGACGGTTCCATTACGCTTGTTCGGGGATGAGTCGGCGACGGTGGTGCCCGTGCCGTCGTCGCACGACCACCAGCCGATCAGGGCCGGATCCTTGAGGATGTCGAAGGCCCCGGACGCGGTGCCGCCCGGAATCAGGGCCAGCACTGCGCTCAACAAAACCAGACAACCACATTGTTTCCACATACGACTTCTCCTTCACCTAAAGTTGTTTGAATCCGGCTCCGACCACACATCAGAGCACCCGGGTCCCCACGTGCGAAATCTCGCACGGAAGAACCCCTCCCTCCTCACCACAGAAGGAATCTGAGCAGGGCTCTCAAGACGCGAAAGAGTGTTTGAGGGACCTGCTCACTCTTCTGTGTGTCCGCGCTGCCATCGGCAGGTACTGCGCAACCATCCTCCGAATGCTCCAAGCCGTAGTATCGGCCGAATCACCTCCTTCCTGTAGCGGATGGACCATGCGGAGGGCGGATAGAAATGCCGCGAGATGCAACAGGGCCCAGTACCCTGCTTCTCACCTCGGCTTTGTGCCTGGGAAAGCACATCGCGTCAGGTCCTCCGATACCCATTGGTATGTGACTGTAAGCCGCGCTGGGAGCGTTTGACGGCATCCCATTTTGCCGTGCGGTCACCGGCCCCAGCGACGCAGAAAACCCATTCCTGACGATCCTCCCTATTTGTACCAGACGGGACGGCAACCTGCAAGCAAATTTTTCCGGACGTTCTGGCCTACATCACCCCGACCCGGCCGAAGGTATAATAGAAGAAGTAGCTGGTGCCGAAATTGCGGATCAACTCGTTGAACGCGGCCTGCTGAGCGGGGGCCTGCATGGCCCCGCCGGCCCGGACGAATGCTTCATACCTCTGGAGGGTCTGGGGCGAGATGTTGAACCTGGTCAGGTCGATAGTCCCGCCCTGGGACCCGTAGTGGATGAGGATCGCTTCCTCATAGAGCGTCGGAATTCCGGGGTAACCCAACTCCCGCAGCTTTCCCACCTGGGCGGCGATCTTGTCCACTTGGCCGGTGACTAAGTAGCACGCCATGAGATACTCAAAGGCCATCTTGTTGCGGGGGTTGCGCTTCAGCAAGGCGGTCAGCGTTTGGTCGAGGGCTTCTCCAACGGTCACGGTCGTGATGTCGTCGCGCATTGAGGAACGGATTTGGTCGATGTAGGAGGCCTGCTCCGCCGGAAAGCCGTGGTCCAGGCTGTGCAGGAGCGACTTGGCCCGCCGATGGTAAATGAGGTCCCGCTTCAGGGCCTCCCAATAGACGCGGGCCGCGGCCGGGTGTCCCTTGATCGTGTCGATCCACCCCAATTCCTCGAGGACGGGGCCTAGATTGCCTTGGGTAGTCAGAAGCTCCGACGCCAGCTTCTGCGCCATGTTGACGTGCCCCAACTCCAGAAAGATGTCGCTCAGCTTCCACTGGGTCAGATCGGACTCCTTCTTCTCGTGCGTGAGCAGGATCGACTCCGGGACCAGCGGATAGCAGAACATGTCATAAGGGAGCCGGCCCGTGTGATACAGGGCGCGGAGGATATCGTGGTTGACGAAGACGTTGTTCTTGTCTTTGGGCAGACGGCGCGCGAGATTGAGGACCTTGTCCCATTGCTTGTGGCAGGCGTAGTAGTTCGACAGGACATAGGGCTTGCGCAGCTCCTTGTGGCTGACATACAACCCCAGGGCCATCAACACAATGGGGAGGGCGGACAGGGCCGGCTGCGCGAAGATCGTCCAGGACAATCTTCTTCGCGGTGTGGGCGTGTGCTTTTCCTTCTTCCCGGTCTTCCTCGCAGTGAGGTGGGGCCTCGGCTCCCGTCCCCCGAAGAGGCTTTTGCCGGCGAACACCAGCAGGACCACCCCAGGCACGAAGCCATACAAAAGGAAAACCAGGATCTTTAGGAAGGGGTCCATGCCGGCTGTCGCGGACGGTGCGAAAGGCGTGAGGATGCGCCACGCTTCGTGCGCGGGGATCAGGAACACGTATTCCGCCAGGGCCCAGGCGATCCCTGCGCTGGCCGACAAGGCCAGTAGGGTGCATACGACGCACCATATTTTGACTGAACGCAGCGCGTAAATCGCGGTCATGAGTGCGAAGACCAGCCATGTCCCCGCACCCCCGAGCCAGAAGCCGACCACGGCCACGAGGCAGCAGGCGATGGCGCGAACCCAAGATTGTCGCAAAGGCAACTTCTCGTAGGCCAGAGACAAGAGCAGTCCCAATGATACCGCCAGGCAGATGCTCAACGGGTGATGGTACTGGCTGTAGATGAGAAAGAATATGATGGCCGGGAAGGGAACGAGCAGCCAGGCCTGGCCCCAGCGGGCTGCTACCAGATGTCGTCGGGTAAGCTCACCCAGGCCGAATCCGGTCAGGACGATGATTCCGGCGCCCAGCCAGGCGTAGTAGTATCCTTGGGAAAGAAACCCGGAGACGTAAATCACCGGCCCGCCCGGCATGCTGAGGGAGTCCTTGAAGAACGGCCATCCGGTGGCAAACAGGGGTGCGTTGGGCAGCAGCGTGCCGAAACCGTGATAGATCAGGTGCGGCTCGACCACCAGCCATAGAAAGAAGAAGCAGAGCACGAAGAAGAGAAGGTGAGAACGTGAGAAGGTGAGAAGGCCTGTGACTCCTGCCCTCTTACCTTCTTCCCCTCCCTCTTTCATACCTTCGCGTTTCATTGCCATGCTTTGGCATCTCCACGTTCGTAGGATGGGCTTTAGCCCATGCTGCTCCTACCATGCCCTGAAGGTCCGCATGAGTTGAAGCCCATCCTGCACGGCTTACGTAGCCGATTACTCACGTTCCCGCTGAGGATCGTACGGCACAGCCTTCGGACTGGCTCCTGTGATGGAGATTGCCGGTGTTACGGACGGCTGGGCGCGGGCGGCATGGGCGAGCCGGGCCTTGCTCACCGTGACCGGCCCCTTGAGTAGTTCGGGAACGCTGTACGTCTCCAACAGCGAATCGTAGTAGGCTGGGTCCTGTTGCGGCAGGACAAAAGGCTTGTGGGCCGTTCCTTCCCTGTCGATATAGCTGAAATAGGTCCGGGTGAACAGGCCGTCCTGGCGCTTGCTGCTGAAAGCGATCCACCGGCTGTTGCTGGACCAACTGTGCCACGACTCGGAGAACTCGCTGTTGATGGACAACTTACGATACTGGTTCGTGGCCAGATCCATAAGGTAAAGATCGCTGCCGGGCTGATAGACGGGAAAACACCCGTAATTACACAGGCAAAAGAGCAGAAATCGTCCATCCGGGGAGATCCTCGGCAACAGGATGCTTTGGCCTGTCTGGTCAGCCGAAAGGACGGTTTCGGCCTTGCCCCACTGGTCCGTCGCGACGTCATACGAGATGCGCCGCAGGTCGTACTTGACCTTGTCGTAATTCTCGGGCGGCACGGTATTGCGATCCTTCCATAGGACGGGCGCACTGCAGAAATAGAGGTACTTGCCATCCGGAGACCAGGCCGGATAGGTTTCGAGCCGGTCCTTGTCGGCCAACTCTTTAGGGCTTGTGCCTTGGCGGCTTTCCACGCGGTAGCAGACTAAAGCCGAGTCCAGATCCACCACGTCCCGGACCTCCATTCCTCCGGCATGGAAGAACTGGGTCACCTTGTTGAGCGAGTATACCGCGACGGCGCCGCTCGGGTGCCAGGCCGTGTAGCCCCACTTGGCGCCGATCTTGTCGACGGAGCCGTCACGGGCCAGCAGCGTATGGCTGCCGTAGGTCGCGCTGCGCAGCGCGATCGTCATGGTCTGGGGGTCGTTGCCCACGAAACTGTGACAATTCAGGCATCCGCCGCCGAAGGACCGGCCGTGCAAAACCACCGACATGTCGTAACTCGCGAGATTACGCTGATAGATGCCGATGTCCTTCCACCAATTGTATATAGGCTTCATGAAGCGAAACACCAAGGTTCCGTCGATCTCCTCCGGCGCGATCCGGTTGGCGACCGGTCGGAATCGGTTCCACAGACGATCGTCGCCTTGGACATAGACATCGAAGAAGATGCTGCCCCCTCGATTGGCATCGAGCAGGGCACGCCATCGGGGTAGGGGGATCCGGATCCGGCCTGTCTTGCTGGAGATAGGGATGGGCTGCCCACGATCGCCACGCACCGTGACGAAGTAGGCCCGTCCCGCCTCGAGGATTCGGAAATTCAGCGGGGCGATGTTGGGGGGGATCACAGTCCCGGAGTAGTCGGGGCTCAGGTTGGGATCGCGGTCGACCTCGTTAGACTTCGCCAAGGCTTGGGGACGGCACGACGCCATCCACAATCCCAAAGTGGCGACCACGCAGCCCAAGAGGGCCGTGGCAGCGAATCGCGTTCTTCTCGTACGTACCACGCGGGCTTTCCAAGGGGTCCCCAACGCGCAGGAAGGCGTTGGAGGCCCCAACCGTACCTGCTCAATCCTGACGCGGAACCATCCGCACAACAGTGTGTCAGATGTGGCGGGGGAATTCAAGCCCCAAAGGTGGCCACGGCGGCACGCGCACAAGAGAACCGCTCCCTGCGGCTCGGGGGACGCAGGGAGCGGTTTGAACACGTGTCTCCAATCACTTCCGCACAGGGCCCCCAATGCGATCGGCCGCATTTGGGGGGCCCGTACGCGTGTGCTTACTGGGCCGGCTTGCCAAACCCGATGTCGTCGAGGTACACCGTGCCGGTGCCACCGGCTTTCGGCGCGGCCTTGTTGCCCACACCGAGCGTCAGCGACTTGACCGCCGTCATCTTCACGCCGGCCGAGGTGAACTGGCTCAGTGGAATCGTCCACGGCTGCCACACCATGGACGCGCTGGCGGCGGCATCCGGATGTTGCACGGCCTTGGTCTTGCCGGCACTGTCCTTGACCGACAGGTAGAGACCCTCGACAGAGTTGCCCGCCGGCTGGGCCGCCCCGATCTCCGCCACCTGCCAGGCGCCGGTCACGTTGCCGGTGGTCGAGACGTTGGAGAACGCCGCACCGGTCGCAATGGCGTCGTCGTGGCTACACAAGGCCAGACCGATCAGAACCGGGTTGGTCATCGTGATCGTCTGGGCCGTACCTAACTGGGTCCATGTCTTGCCATCGGGCGAAATGGAGCCCGAGAAGTCGTTGCCTTTGCGCTCGATCTTCACCCAATAGGGGGCTGCCACCAGCGACGTGCTGTCGTTGTTCGTCGAGGCGCCGTTGGCGGCGAGCCGACGCTGGAAGCTGGCGCCGTTGCCCGCGCTGGCGCCGCCGGGGGTGATGGGCATGAACGCGTGGACCGACCCGCCCTGAATATTCTGGCGGATCATCACGCCACCCTTGGCCCAGACATTACTGTTCGAGATGCTGTCCACGCGGGCCACCATCGTGCCGTCGCCGCTGAGGCTCTTGTAGGCGAACCGGAACTGGTCGCCGTTGTTCCAAATGTCGGTGCCGATGGCGTTCATGACGACGCTGCCGACGGCCGTCTCGGCAAAGCCCGGAGCCGACCCGCGGAAGTACACGACGAGGTTTTCGGCCCCGTTGCTGGTCCAGTCCTGAGGGGGACTGAACGTGCGCTCGGACTCGGAGACATTCGGCGCCTTGGTGTTGTCGTAGGCCAACGGCATGGACTGCTTGCCGCCGTGGAAGATCGCGGTATCGCAGAAGGTGCCGTTGACGGACGTGGTGAGGCCGACCACGGAATTGCTGCGGCCGTCGGTGACTCCATCGACCCAGGCCGTGAAGACTTCTTCCCCCGCCTTGTCGGTGTAGCTCTCGAAATCGTCGATGGCCCGGTATTCCTGGGTGGTGAAGCTCCAGAGGTCGCCCGGATAGGTGACGGTGTTGACCTCGTCGACTTTCCAGTAGTACTTGGTGCCGAAGTTCAAAGCCCCCGGGTCGAAACTGTGGTCGGTCACCTTCTGGGCAGCGCCCCAAGCATTCGGGTCGGTGCCGAAATACACCGAATGGGACCCCGCTTCGCGGCCGGGCCGCCAATTCAGGTCGGCATCGACGCTGACTCCGGTGGCCGTGGCCGCCGGCTGCGGCGTACGGGCTTGGACCGGGACATAGGAGAAGCGGACTTCCGCCAGGCCCGACTGCGGTGCCATGCCGCCCCAGTTGGCGGTGATCGTCAGCTTGACGAACTTGGCCTCGACCCCGCCGAAGTCGACGGTGGTGTTGGCGGCGTATCCCGGCGTTCCCGGGCCGCGGCTGAAGTCCGGCACGCTGGCCAGCGTGGTCCAGGTCGTGCCATCCCGGGAGGTCTCGACCGTGACCTTCTTGGCCCCGAAGCCAAGGAAGGATTCGATCAGTTGGTTGGAGTTCCAGACGGCGAGCTGATGCAGCTTGTAGGCTTTGTCAAACTCGTACTGGATCCAGTTGGGCTTGGCGCCGGCGCTGAGCCACATGGTCGTTGGTTCGGTGGCATGCAGGTCTCCCGTCAGGCCGGAGCCGTCAATGGTCTTCTCGGGGCCCATGCCGGTCTGGTAGCTGGAAGCGGTGGCCTTCACCGGCTTGAGCGGGTAACCATAAGGCTCGGCGGTGAACGACCAGACCTCGCCTTTGAAGATCGTGTTATCGGGGGCCTTATTGACCTCGTCAATGCGCCAATAGTAGGTCTGCCCATACGCCAGGGAACCCGGCGGATCGAACGCGAGGTCGGCCTGGCCTTGGCTGGCCAGGACGCCTTTCTTGTCCGTTCGGCTGGCGGTGTTCACGTCGGCGAAGACCGGACCGAAGTACACATCGTGTGTCGCGGCGAGCTTGCCCGGCGTCCAACCGAGCGTGGCGTCGCGGGGAACATCCACGGCGCCGTCTCCGGGACTTGGATCGGCGGCCAGTTCCGCCGGGGCAAGGCCCTGCATCGCAGCCTGGATTTCCGCTGGCGTCAGCGCCTGGTCGAACACGGCCACCTCGTCCATCATTCCGTTGTAGTAGTGGACGCTGGCGTTGCGATGCCCCAGGCGCAGAGGCATCCGCGGCGACGTGAGGGTGCCGGTCCGAGCCTGCTCAAACACCTGTTTGCCATCGACATAGATTCGGGCGGTCGTACCGTCCCAGGTCCCGCAGAGGTGCTGCCAGCGGCCGGCCACAATGGTGTTATTGGGTCCCTGATTCGGGACATGTGCGTCGTTCAGGGAGAGCGTAAAGTAGGGGAAGAGCGACGTGCGATTCACGAACAGGCCGTAGTTCTCCCACGGACCGTTCTGCTGGCCGTTGGCCAGGATGCACAGCCAGGTGTCACCGGCATTGGTCCAGTTGACCCAGGCCGCGACGGTCACCTGGCCACGGATTTCCAGCCTGCTGGAGGTAGGAATCTCCACGTAGCTGTTCTGCCCATTGAATTGCAAGGCACCGCGATAGTACCCCGCCACCCATTGTGGCGCTCCGATGAGCGTGCCGTGATGTCCCTTTCCCGAACGGTCGGTAGCCTTCGTGCCGGCGCCGTCATCCAATTTCCAGTACCCCACCAGCTCGGCCGAGGCACTCCCGACAAAGATCAACACCATCAGACAAGAAACCAATTTCGCACGCATGGTCGTCCTCCTTCAAAACATACCGTAACTTGTCGTTATTACGCTACGCTCAAATCCGAAAGACGCCTGTTGCCGTGTTGCTGAGCCCGCAGCGCCGCTGCGCGTCGGGGGTGGCAGAGGCGGAGAACATGCTCCGATAGGCTGCTATGATAGCCAGAATCTCCTATACCATATCGGTGAATTGGCGTCAAGGGTTTTGCCCGTTGTGGGGGCATTTCTCTCGGCCCGCCATAAATGCCCGGGGCCCGTACCCACAGGGTACAGGCCCCGAATCGCCTCTACACTGCCACACGCCGCCCCGGATTTATGACTTATGATTTATGATTTGTCATTTGGGCTCGCGCTGGGGGGAGTCTGAAAGAAACGCCCGCAACGCGGCTCTGCCAAATCATAATTCGTAATTCATAATTCATAAATACCGAGGGCTGTGTCTCACTTGCCGGCCAGCTTGAGCACCTCCGCCGGGGTCAGGGCGATGTCGTAGATCTTGACCTCGTCCAGCATCCCGGTGAAGCGGGCTTCCACCACATTGGACGCGTTGGCCCGGGCGCCGATGAACGTATTGTGCGTCGTCGGTGCGATTCGGCCGGGGTTCGTGGCCACGAAGGCATCCTGCACACCGTTGATATAAAGTGTCTTGGTGTTGGCGGCATTGTCATAGACGGCAGCAATGTGGACCCACTCATTGAGCGTGGCATCCTTCGACGATCTCGGCTCGTCGTCCTGACCCACGCCGCGGGTTGTGAAGACAATCCTATTGTTATCGCGCCGCCGCAGTTGCCAGCCGATGCCGCTCTCGCCGCGATTGCTCACCATCACGTGTTGCCAGTTGGTCGTCCAGGCGCCGATGTTGGCCCAGACCGAGAGGCTGAAGCTGGCCCGGAAGTTGAACGCGGGCGAGGTACCCAGGTCCACGCAATCGGTGGTGCCGTTGAGCTTGAGGGCCATGCCGGAACCGGCAAGTCCCGCCACGTAGGTCGGGGTGCCAAGCACCATGCCGTCAAAGCCGTTGGCGGAGCTATCCTTGGCGTCGTTCTCGAACGAGTACGCCGCCACCAAGCCGAGCGGGGCGCTGGGCGCCAGCGCGGCGATGCCACCGACCTGGATGTCGTCGAGGTACAGCTTGCCGCCGCCGCCCGTTTTCGGGTTGGCCCGGTCGCCGACGCCAATCGTCAACTTCTTGACCTTGGCCAGATTCACACCTTTGAGGTCGCTGAGGGCGATCTTCCACTCCGCCCAGGCATTGACGTTGACGGCCAGCGGATCGGGGTGCACTACAGTGGCGCTCTTGCCGGCACTGTCCGTGACGGTCACATACAGAGGCGCCGTATCGTTCGTCAGGTCCGCATCGACGCCGATCCACGCCTGCTGCCAGGCCCCGGTCACCGTACCGGTGGTCGCCGCTCCGGAGAACTCCGCTACCGCCGTTTGGGGCCGGTCATGGCTGGTGACGCACAGACCGAGGTAGACGTCGCCCACCATGTTGACCGTGGTGGTGACGGGTGTGCCGGTGAGGGCGGGATTCTTGATGTCCAGCCACGTGACGCTGTCGGCGGAGTACTGGGCCGAGAAGACATTACCCTTACGCGTCAGCTTCACCCACTGCGGCGTCTTGATGTTCTGCGTGGAGGGCGAGTTGGTGCTGCTGGCGCCGGCCCCCGCGGTGGCACGCCATTGGAAGTTGGCGCCGTTGGCGCCGCTGGGGTTGGCGATGATCATGTCCACCATCGCGGAGTTGGCCTCGAGGCTCTGGCGGATCATCACGCCGGCCTTGGCCCAGGCGTTGGTGCTGCCCACCAGGCTGTCGATCTTGACGACGATCGAGCCATCACCGCTGAGCTTCTTGTAGACGAAGCGGAAATCATCGGCGGCGTCCCAGATGTCATGGCCGGACCCGGCGACAGTGAAGGCGCCGTTGCCCTTATCGACGAAGTCGACCGGCCAGCCGCGGACCCACAGACTCAGGGTGTTGGCCCCGCTGGCGGTCCAGTCCAGGGTCTCATCGAATGTCCGCGTGGCCTCGGAGTAGAACGGGAGCTTGGCGTTGTTGTACTCCACGGGCATGGACTGGGTGCCCCGGCGGATCGTCGTGTCATTATACGTGCCGTACACGGGGTCCTTCAGACCGACGGTGGAGCCGCTGGATTTGAAATTATCGGCGAAGCCGTCGATCCAGGTCGAGAAGACCTCTCCGCCCGCCACGTCGGTGTAGTCCTCAAAGTTATCCACGACTCGGTACTGCTGTGTCGTGAAGATCCAGGTGCTGCCCGGATAGGTCGCCGCGCCCAGTCCGTCCACCTTCCAGTAGTAGGACGTGCCGAAGTTGAGCACACCGGGGTCAAGGGCATGCGCGGTCGCCGGCTGAGGCGGCACGGCGCCCTTGACGACGGCCAGCCCGTCCGTGCCGAAGGAGACCTTCTCCGAGGTCGCCCCGCGACCGGGGCGCCAACTCAGGTCCGCGTCGACCGCGACGTTCGTGGCGCCGTGGGCCGGCTGCGGGCTGCGGGCCAACGGTGGGGCATAGGAGAACTGGACTTCAGACAGCCCGACCGTCGGCGCCAGGCCGCCCCAGTTGGTTGTGATCGTCAGCTTGACGAACTTGGCTTCCACACCCAAGCTCACGGTCGTATTCGCCGCGTAATTCGCCGCGCCTGGTGCCCGGCTGAATTCCGGCGCGTTGGCCACCGGCGCCCAGGTCGTGCCGTCGGTCGAGGTCTCGACCGTGACCGTCTTGGCGCCGAAACCGAGGAAGGTCTCAATCATCTGGTTGGAGTTCCAGACGACCATCTCGTGCAGCCTGTAAACCTTGTCGAACTCGTACTGGATCCAGTTGGGCGCAGCACCGGTCGTCAACCACATGGTGGTTTCCACGGTGCCGTGCAGGTCACCGGTCATGCCCGAGCCGTCGATGGTCTTCTCTGGGCCCATTCCCTCCTGCGCACTGGAGGCGGTGGCCTTCACGGGCTTCACCGGATAGCCATAGGGCTCGACGGTGAAGGACCACACGCCGCCCTTGAAGATGGTGTTATCCGGCGTCTTGTTGACTTCGTCGATCCGCCAGTAGTAGGTCTTGCCATACTCCAGCCCAGTGCCCGATTGGAACGTGGCCCCAGCCTGGCCCTGGCTGACCAGCACGCTTTTCTTGTCGGTTCGGCTGGCCGCCTCGACATCGGCGAGCGTCTGGCCCAGATAGACATCGTGAGTCCCGGCGAATTGGCCGGGCGTCCAACTCAGGACGGCGTCGGCGGGAACATCCGTGGCTTTCGCCATCGGCAGGGGACCCTTGGCCCAGGAGCCATTGACCACGACGGGCAGATACCAGTTGTTGATCCACTCACTGATGACCTCGCCGCGCGGGTTGGTATCCTCAGCGTTCGTCTGGTAGAAAATACCCAGCCGGCCACCCGTGACTCGATTCGTAATGATCGCAGGCTCCGCCCGGTTTCCCGCGGCGTTTTGCGCGAGAATCAATTCCGCATACCAGTCGCCCCCAAGCTGGTCGAGAAAGAACAGACGGTCCGACGAGGTAATGGTCAGGGACGGGGTGTATTTCTTACCGTCGGCTGTGACCGCCACCACGGTATTGTCAGCCGACATGGTGCTGAAGGCGGTACGGTCCGTCATATTCTGCAAGCCGGCGGCGGCGTTGTTCGTTCCCGAACTGACGACGTAAAACATATAGTCGCCGGTGTTGACGATGCAATTGCCGGCATCCAGAAACCGTTCGGCCAAGGAGCCATTCACCATGTAGTTGGCGGCGGGGTAGATGCTGGTCGGGAACCGTCCGCAGAGAATCAGAATGTCGGGCTGGCCATCGTAGGTATGGTCCCGCACCCAATTCGCCAGGTCCGGCTGTTGCGCCGTGTTGAACAGCGTGACCGTGGCGCCCTTGACGTTGTTGACAATTTCCTGCATTTCGCGGTCTGCCGCCGCTTGCGTCCACCAGCCTGCCTGGGTGGAAATCGCGATCTCTATGGCCCTCGCCGGCGTGCTGCACGCCAGGGCGATGCCGAGCACCAACGCTATCTTCTTCATGATTCTCTCTCCTACACGCTAATGGAAAAGGGACAACAGATTCCCCCCGGCCACACACCGGGCACACTACTTGGGGATTCCTCGCCTCAGGTTTTCGGTCGCCGGTCCGACGAACATTTGCGCCTGGAATGAAGGACGGAACGCTCGAAACGCGCAACCGTTGCTTCCTAATGGTGACACCTCCTTTCCGTGGACTCCTTCGCGACTGCCAAGTGGGTGGACGCGAGCTTCGCCTCCTGAGAGCTCTGAGCGTCCGTCGCAGGGCAATCCTACCACATGGCCACACCGCTCCTTCAGCCCCGATACCGGTCTTCTCTGGCGTGTACCGTGTATCCAGTAGACAAGATCCTCTATACCATATCGGTCAACTGGCGTCAAGACTTTTGAGCCGTGGTTAGCTGTTTCGAAGGAGAGTGAGCGGATTCTCTTCGGCCCGGTCTGTCTGTCAGATCGTCCGAGACAGCGTGGGAATCACTCTGACCGTTGTGGTTCCCGGTCCGGCCGGCCGATAAAAGCATCGGGGCCCGTACCCGGAGGCACAGGCCCCGATTCGAAATCACTCTGCAATGAGGGACACACCGAGACGGTGTCCCCTCGCGCCGCGACAGGGGGAGCCGAGTGCGGCGCCCCGATCCGCGGTTACTTGGTTACCTGGATGTCATCGACGAAGACCAGACCCGCGCCATCCGCCGCCGGATTCGCGCGGTCGCCGACGCCGATCGTCAACTTCTTGACCTTGGCCAGATTCACGCCCGTCAGGCCGCTGAGCGGAACCTTCCACTGGGTCCAGTTGGCCTCACCCGCCGCGGTCGCGCTGGTAGCGCTGGCCTTCTTGCCGGCGCTATCCTCGACCACGACGTACATCGGCTGCGCGCTATTATGCCGCGCGGCGCTGATGATGGCGCCCTGCCAGGAGCCGCTGACACCACCCGTGGAGGAGATGCTGTCGAACTGCATGGTGCGCTGCTCGGCGCCGGCGTGAGAGGTCACGGCGAGGCCGATATAGACCGGCGCGTTCATCGCGATGATCTGGGTCGCGCCCTGGGTCCTCCAGGTCTTGCCGTCGGCCGAGAGGTATCCGGTGATGCCGTCCCCGACGCGCTCGATCCTCACCCAGTAAGGTGCGGTCAGAACACTGATCGAGTCGCTGTTGCCGGAGGTCGCGTTCGTGGCCAGTCGATACTGGAAGCTGGCGCCATTGCCGCCGCCGCCGGTCATGGGCATGAAGGCATGCATCGAACCGCCATCGAGACTGTCGCGAATCATCACGCCGCCTTTGGCCCAGGTATTGGAGCCCGTGCCAACGCTGACCACGCGGGCGATCATGGAACCGTCCCCGGTGAGGGTCTTGCAGGCGAACGTGAACTGATCGGAGTTGTCCCAGATGTCGGTGCCGGCGCCGGTGAGGGTCACCTTGCCGCCGGTTTCGGTAACCGCGACGGTCCCTACGGCCGGATAGCCGCGGACCCACAGACTCAGGTCGGTCACCGCACTGACCGTCCAATTCTGGGCGGTGGCGAAGGTCTGGACGGCCTCGCTGTAGAACGGCGACTTGCTGTTGTCATAGGCCAGCGGCATCGCCTGCTTGCCGCCGTGGACGTTCGCGGTTTCGCCGAACGTGCCGTTGGCGGCGGTTTCATAACCGACGACGGAGCCGCTGGACTTGTCGACGTAGCCGTCGACCCAGGCCGAGAAGATCTCCGCGCCGGCCTGATCTGTGTACGTCTCGAAGTTGTCCACGGGGATGAAGCTGGCCGTGGTGAAGCTCCAGATAGCGCCTTTCCACGGGCTCTCCGCCTCGGCGGGATTGCTCTCATCGACACGCCAGTAGTAGGTCTTGCCCCACTCCAGGTCGCCGGCGGCGAAGGTGGTGCCGGCCTGCTGGCCCTTGTAGAGCGGGCTCTTGGTGTCGGCGGCCGCGACGGCGGCTTTGTCGTCGCCGAGATAGACATCATGCTTTTGGGCCTTCTCGCCGGCGGTCCAGCTCAGAACCGGGGATTGGAAGACATCCACGGCCCCATTAGCCGGATCCGGACCGAACGCCTGCAGCGGTGGCAGATTGAACATGTCGACGTTCTTGCCCGGCACGAGTTGACGGGTGGCAATGCCCGGGCCCTGCCAGGCCACGCCGACGCTGTCCCCACCGCCGCCTTCCTTCATCAGGGTCATCATGAAGTACTTCTCGCCGGCCTTCAGCGGGATCGGCGCCGACTTCAGGGCCGCCCGATCGGTGGAGCCGGTGTTGCCGTCCCAGTCCATCGCATCGGTCCAGCCGGTGACCCGGGCGATGATCTTGGCATTCGTCGGGCTACCGTCGGTGCTCAACCACAGTTCAGAGAGATCGTCACCGGAGATCCAGAAGGTGTAGTCGCCCGTCTGGTCAGGCTTGAGCCAACCGAACAGGCGGTCGCCGTAGTTATCAGCCCAGTCGCTTCCGCCCGTCGATCCAGGGGGAAACAGCCACGAGTCCAGGAATTGGGTAGTGTCCGGACTGCCAGGATACCTCGCGTTGCTCGTCAGGCTGGTGAC
>CAYHAJ010000103.1:0-50684 GCA_964354535.1 uncultured Pirellulales bacterium | reverse complement strand
GGGTCCTCGGGCCACCACGGGTTCGTGTTCCAGGTGCCGCCGCACGTCTTCCGCCAGGCCATTGGCGGTCTCATAGCGCCGGGCGCGGTCCTTTTCCAGGGACTTCATCACAATCCAGTCCAGGTCGCCCCGGACCTGCTGGTACGGCGTGCCCCGCCCCGTGGCGAGGGCATCTTGCCCTTGCGTGTCGCGGGCATCCTGCCCGCGATTCGAGGGCGGGACGCCCTCGACACGAGGTGCAAGGGCAAGATGCCCTCGCCACGGCAACTGCGCCCGGATTCTGGTGGAAGGCTTGACCGGTTCCTGTTCCCGGATCACTCGCTGCATCTCGATGTAACCGGCCTTCCGCAGTTCCTCCTCGCTGAAGGGTGTCGTCCCGGTGAGCAGTTCATAGAGCAGCACACCCAAGGAGTAGATATCCGAGCGGGTGTCGATGTCGAGATCACTCAATTCCGCCTGCTCCGGACTCATGTAGGCCGGGGTGCCGATGATGTGAGCGTAGCGGGTAAAGAGCGTTTTTTCGGTCAGCCGCTGGTTGGTGGCCTTGGCGATGCCGAAGTCGATGACCTTGGGGACGGGTCTGCCGTCATGGTGCGTGACCATCACGTTGGAGGGCTTGATATCGCGGTGGATGATGCCCTTCTGGTGGGCGTGCTGCACGGCGTGGCAGACCTGGAGGAACAGGGCCAGTCGGTCCTTGGTGCTTAGACTGTTGGTGTCGCAGTACTCGGTGATGGAGACACCCTGAACCAACTCCATGACAAAGTACGGCCGGCCGGTCTCGGTGGCTCCGGCGTCGAGGACCTTGGCGATACTGGGATGGTCCATCAGGGCCAGCGCCTGCCGCTCGGCCTCGAAACGGGCGATCACCTGGCGGGTATCCATGCCCAATTTGATGATCTTGAGGGCCACCTTGCGGCGGATGGGCTCGGTCTGCTCGGCCATGTAGACCACCGCCATGCCGCCCTCGCCGATCTTCTCCAAGAGCCTGTACCGCCCGATGACGGTGCCGGGACCTTCGGAAAGGGAAGAACCGTCGCCAGAAATTCCCATGACAAGGGAGGGGATTTCGAGAAAATCGTCGGCTTCTTCGTGGGCTCGGAGCAGCTCTTGGACTTGCGCCCGCAACGTCGCGTCGCTGCCGCAGACCTCCTCCAGATAGACCAGTTGCTCGTCCTGGCTCTGGCATTCCACTGCCTTCCAGAAGATGGCCTTGATGTCCTTTTTCTCTTCACCCATCGCCAAAGACCCCGTCCTTCTGCCTCTGTTTAAGAGTGCGACATCTGCGGAGCGATAGTGACAAGGAAAATTGGGCGATCTGACAAAAAGTACCCTCAGCCCCCCACGGGGAGCCGTCCGCAGCAGGAATCCCGCCCGATCTGGGCCGGCCAACCGACGGCCTTGTGGCTCAGCCCTTCCCGACTTCTTTATACAACCAAGCCCGCCCGTATACCCAATATCGGATGGCCGTCCGAGTAGAGACGTTCAGAACCTTGGCGGCCTGGTCGAGGGTCAGCCCCGCGTACACGCGGAGCTTCACAAGTTCGGCGATCGCCGGCTCCTCGGCCTCCAGACGCGCCAGGGATTCGTCCAAGTCCAGGAGATCGCAGGAGGGGCCGCCGACGGCGAGGTCCGCCTCATCCAGCTCGACTCTCTGGTGCTCTCCTCCATGCCGGATACGCTTCTTCCTCCGGGCGTTCTCCACCAAAATCCGCCGCATCGCTTCCGCCGCCGCTTTGAAGAAATGCCCCTTGCTGTTCCAGTCCTGGTCATCGGCCTCCAACAGTCTCAGGTATGCTTCGTGCACCAGGGCGGTCGCCTGGAGCGTCTGGCCGGGCGCCTCCTGGGATAGCTTCTGAGCCGCCAGCAGGCGGAGCTCGTCATAGACCAAAGGCAAGAGTTCGTCCGTAGCTTTGGTGTCCCCCCGTTCGATGGCCTTCAAGATACGCGTGACATCACTCATGCCGACTCCCCACCATTTCGGGCACCTGATGGATATATTCTGTCACATACTGGTGAAGATTTCAAGCTTCGCGGTGACCCGACCGTCACCGGCCCGAATCCGAAGTGGGTCGGGCCCAAGGCCGACCACGAAATCCTGAAGCGCAATTCGTAGGAGCAGCCAACGCTCAATGGCGACGGTATAATGTCCATGTTGGCTGGCGGCTTCGTGGCAGGCCGCCGGCGTGCGCAGATCAGATTATGGTTGAAAGGCGTGGACGGTATGCGGGTAGTGGTCACGACGGGGATTCTCTTGTGCTGCAGCAATATCTTTATGACGTTCGCCTGGTACGGGCATTTGAAGAACCTCGCCAACAAGCCGTGGTTCATCGCGGCCGTGGTGAGCTGGGGCATCGCGTTTTTCGAGTACATGCTCCAGGTTCCGGCCAACCGGATCGGCCACCAGACGCTGAACGTCGGCCAGTTGAAGATCCTCCAGGAAGTGATCACGCTGGCCGTTTTCGTGCCCTTCTCCGTATTGTATATGAAGGAACGGATTCGCCTGGACTACCTCTGGGCGGGTCTGTGTATTCTGGGGGCGGTGTTCTTCATCTTCCGCCAGAAGCTGTTCGGCGCGTGAAGACGTGCGGAGTTTGAGGTCGTAGGATGGGCTTGGGCCCATGCTGCTCTTGCAGATGTGCGGCCGACTGTCCGCATGGGCTGAAGCCCATCCTACGAAGCCTCGCAGAAAGGATTCGCCATGAGCGGCAGTGGGGGGTGTTCGGAACCAACGTGGTATACGGCGGAGCGGGCCGAGACGTGGGAAGAGATCGACGCCCGGCACCGGGAGTACGCTTGTGCCCCCATCGGCCCGGGTTGTCGCCGGATCTTTCGGGGCGACACCGCCGGCTCCATCCTGGAGACGAAGCTGGAGCGGGCGTTCGAGGACTATGGCGTGCCCCAGGACAAGAAGCGCCAGTACGAGATGGAGATGATTCGTGAGTTCCAGCGCAAGGCCGGCCTGTACCTGGACCGCGAGCCGGAGAAGGACGATGTGCTCGAATGGCTGGCCCTGATGCGGCACTACGGCGCGCCGACCCGCCTGACGGATTGGACCTACTCGTTCTATGTGGCGGTGCACTTCGCTCTGGCGGACGATCTGGAAGGGGCCGTGTGGTCGTTCAATGCCGCGCGCGTGAACCGGTCCGACCGGGTGAAACAGGCCATCGCCGACGCGGGCGGACGCGAGCGGCTCGAGGAGTTGCATCAGCGGCTCGCCGGGATGGACAACGTCCTGACGGTCCGCCGGCAGTGGGACACGCTGGGCGACCTGGCGATTGTCACTCATCTTCTTCTCGCGGAGGACCCGCTGCCCCTGGTCTACGTCGTCAATCCCTTCCGCCTGAACCGGCGCCTGATCATCCAGCAGGCCCTGTTCCTCATCTCCGGCGACATCCGCCGGCCGTTCGTCGAGAACTTGCGGCACAGCTACGACCACGACGAGGCCGCGATTCGCGCCGACCTGCGCAAGATCGTGCTCAAGCCCAGCCAGAAAGAGCGGAACCGGATTCTGCGGGAGCTGCGCGCGATGAACATCAGCACGGAGGTGCTGTTCCCCGACCTGGCCGGCTTCGCCCGCTCCCTGACCCAGCAACTCGCCTATGTGGACATCTACTGAGGGCGGTATCCGCAGTATCCGCATGGGCTAACGCCCATCCTACCCAAGGTCCAGAGCCCGATTGTCCAACCGATCATCCAAGGCCAGACAAGGATTCGATGCGAATGCAGGAATGACTCTGTCCTTAACCTTCTCCAACTCCCGCCATCCCCGGCTACGAGGAGGAACCGCGTTTGTGTCAGGTGAGGGTGGATTTTCGATCCACACGTACGCGAGAATCGGATGAACCGCATCAGCAACGCCGGGCGTATAAAGTTGTGTGTCAAGTAGATGCATGATGTGGCAAGAAGGATGTCATGAACCGGAAAGGGTATGCAGAGATGGAGAAGGGATTGCCGCCGAGAATGCCGCATACCCAACAGGGGCAGACAGAGAGAACGGTGAATCTTGTACCGGGGTGAGTGCTATGGCGGTTGAACAAGAGTATCTGGATGTCTTGCAGAATATCGAATTTGCCATTGTCTCTACGGCTCACGACCACCCGGAGACGGTGGACGCCCATGTCATTTGGGCCCTGGAGGCGGTGATCGGCAGTTACCGGGCGGAAATGGCCGGCCGGACGCCGGAGGAATTTTCCGCGTCGCCCGTGGAGGCGGACCTCTATCGAGCCATTCGCAACATGTGCGAATGGCGTCTCGGCCGCCTCCATCCGGAGGACGCTGACGCGGCGGAGTTGGGACCCGCGCCCTAGCCGGTGACGCTCGATGAGGTTCTGCTCTGTCTCAAGCGGATTCTCAAGTCGGTCCACCGCTGGAACAAAAGCGGCGGCCGGAGCGGGTATCTCACCTTCATCGCCCAGTACGTGAGGTGAAGGCAGGCCGAGTGCTTCCAGACGGCACCTTGCGGAAGAGCGGAGCGGCGGACGGACGATAGACCACCCACGGGGAGCTGTCAACTGGGAACTGCCTTTCCACCGACTACGGACGGCCGCCTGCCAGTTCCTGACGTTTTCCCCGCAGCTCACGTGGCCGAATAGGCAAGAATTCTCTTGTCTCCCCGGACCGCGAGAGTAGAATCGAGCCCGTTGGAAGCCCTGCTACGTGGCGTGAAGCACTGCAGCAATACGGGCGAACGTCATTTCATCAACTGCTTGGGAAGGAGTAGGCATGAAGGTCACATTGTATGTCATGTTGTTGGCGGCCCTGGTCTGTAGTTCCGGATGTGCCACCGTTGCTACGGGCAAGTACCAAAGAGTCATGGTGACCTCGGACCCTCCCGGCGTGAAGGTCAGGTCGGAAACGGGCGAATCCCTTATCACGCCCGGCAGTTTCAATCTGGCGCGAAGCCAAAACCATGTTCTGGTGGCGGAGCGCGAAGGCTGTGAGCCCCAACAAAGGACGCTCCAGCATGGACTCCAAAAGTGGTTCTACGGCAACATCCTTCTCGGGATCATCCCCGGCGTGGTGGACCTGGCGACCGGCTCGTCCGACAAATTGATCCCGGCCGAGGTTCACTTTGACTTCAGTCAAAGCGGACAGAAGGTGGCCCAGCGGCAGCAGGAGTATCTGAAAGCCCATTCGGACGTCAAGCCCGAAGTGCAGATCGCGATCGAGAACCAGGCGGCCCTCAAGGGGATGACGAAGGAGCAGTTGATCGCGAGCTTGGGCATACCGGATCAGATTGCGCAAGAGGGCGGCTACGACAAGTTCACCTACCAAAGCCGTCAGCCGAAATTCTATCTGTTCAAGAATGGGGCCCTGGAGAAGACGGAATAGAAGGTTCTCGGCCGGAGTTGTCTACCAGCCCCCGCGCTGTCTCGCTTCCTCTCCCTCCAAAGCGCGGGGGCTTTTTTCCCTCCCTGTGCCATTCATCCCATCGCTTGCTTTGTTTCCTCTACTTTTTCCCCTTTTCTGCTGCACGCGTGTCCGCTACGATACTCTGTGGAGGAACGCGATCAAGCGTTGAGCAACTGGTTGGAGTCTTGTGTGGGCCGGATGGGCGCACTCGAGGTCGAAAGGAAGGAGACGTTGCGGATGAGAACTCTCCCATGGGACGGCGGGAACTTCCTGGCCATCATGCTGGTCCTTTGGCTGTTCGCCACGGCGACGTCCCGGCTCTCGGCCGAGGACCAGGTCGCGGAGCCGGAATCCTACCTCTCCCAATTGTGGGAACTGGATGAGAGCAAGCCCCGCGGGCAATACACCCTCATGGCCCACCGGTCCAATTATTTCCTGCCGTTTACGTACAACAATCGCCCGAACCTCGATCCCATCCGCGCCGCGACCGGTCAGAATGTTCTGGAGGCGGAGACCGTCTTTCAGCTCAGCCCGAAGATCAAACTCTGGCAGGACGTTCTGGGCCGGGATATGGACCTTTGGATCGGATACACGCAACGATCCTTCTGGCAACTCTATAACACGGTCGATTCTTCCCCGTTCCGCGAGACCAATTATGAGCCGGAGGCCCTGCTGAATTTCCGCACGGACATTCCCCTCGCGGGGCTGAGAGTCCGCACGATCACGCTGGGCTTCAATCATCAATCCAATGGTCGTGCCGAGCCGCTGTCCCGGAGTTGGAATCGCGTGGTTGGCAACGTCGGCGTGGAGAAGGGGCCCTTCACGTTGCTGCTGCAAAGCTGGTACCGGATTCCGGAGAGTGCGGAAGAGGATGATAATCCGGGGATCGAAAGCTACCTGGGCTACGGCGAGATCTGGGGCTACTATCTGTGGAAGAGACACCGATTCGGCGCGATGCTGCGCAATAATCTTCGGTTCGACGAGAACCGCGGCGCTTTGCAGTTGGAATGGAGTTTTCCCCTGGTCCGACGCATCAGCGGCTACGTGCAGTTCTTCACCGGCTATGGCGAGAGCCTGGTGGATTATAATCACAGCGTCAATCGGATCGGCATTGGCTTCATCTTGCGCGATTGGGATTGAATCCCGGCCGGCCGCGGACCGCCAGTGCCCGTCCGGCCGCGATCCGTCGTCGGCCGGATACTACGAATGCCGTGCCGCTCGCGGCAGAGCCGATGGAATCCCTCGGACTCGTAGTCGGCATCTCCCAGGAGGCTCCGGAACGGCTGATGCGCCAATGCTTCTGTTGAGGAATTCCGGAGACAGCTTACTTTTTACGGCCCCGAATTGAGTATGGTGTCCCCCGATTCCCCAAAATGTCACGGGCCTGGGGACATTTCTCCAGTCATCAGATCGACGACTAAGTGCTTGCCGGCGGCACCCACTCGGGCCTTACGTTCGTCGTCGAGAAACGTGGGCATCGACGATATCCACCATCCGAACTTCGCGCTGTCTACGAGGACGCTTCTTGCTGCGCCAAGGGTGCCTTCCACCTCCTCAAAGCCATGACGGATCCAGTTCTTCGCGGGAGGATTCAAGACCACAACGGCGTAAGAGCTCTTGACGTTGATCCACTCGTCCAGCATCAATACCGTTCCTCGGCGGCTGACCAGGACAAAGCGGGGTCCGTACTCTTGGGGCAGCGTCCCTTGCCAAAGAAGCTTGCGCGTACCACCTTCAGACCCATAGAGGTGACCTGCCGGATGCTTCGTCTTCCAGCCATCCCCGCTGGAAATAACAAACTGGTACTGCTTATTGCTGGAAAAGGACTCTCGGGTTGTCGGCGGCAGGGCGATGCTATCACTGTCCGCTTCTGCCTTACCACTATCCGCTTGTACGTTACCTGCCTCTTGAGCTGCCAACGGTTCATCCTCGCTTGCACAGCCCCGGCCGATCAGACCAACAAGGCTTATAGACATCCAAAATACAGCTAAGCCGCTATAGGAGACCCAGTGCAAGACAATGACCTCCGTCATCCCTACCGTGAGAAAGCAGGGCAGGTGGAGGTGTCCACCTGCCCTGGAGTTCCACGTGGGATGCTTTAGGTGTGTTCATGATGCGTTCGTCGCTTGGCAAAGCCGGTGATCAGGGCTCCGATAGCAGCAAGGAGAGCCGCACCCGGTGCGGGGACCGGCGCTACCGGGTCCGGCGGAGCGATAATCGTGCCGGCCGGGATAACGGGTCCTCCGAATGGCTGCCCCACAAAGGGCAGAAATCCACTGGGCCGGATAGAACTCGCGATGAGATCGCTGCCGATCTCCGCCTTCGTGGCAAAACCATCTTCGAACACGAAGGAGAACGACATGCCCACGAGTTGATCCGGTTCCGCGCCGAAACCGTCGATGTTGCTGAAAAGGTCAACGTCGATGCCGAATCGGAGAGAATCACCGAGCATAAATGTGTCACTGCCAAAATTCATGGTAAGCTGCTGGCTACCATCCACGGCTCCGTTCACCATGATGTCGCTCTGCAGTATGCCATTCAGATTACTAAACCGCAACGGCGACCCGGCATAACCCGGCGGGGCGTTGGTCGGGTCAAAGAAAGCATTCACCGGGTTCAGATCCATCGTGAGACTGCTGAGCGAGACAGCCGCCGGCCCTTGCGCGAAATCCAGAAGGAAGAAGTCATCCGTATCGAACGGCGTCGAACCCCGCGTATCGACCGTGACCTCCGGAACCTGGTTCACGAATGGGCTGGCTCTGATCTGATTGATCTGATCTTGGGTAAGCCGGTCCAGATTAGCCCCGTCCGGGGCGATATCGGCCACCCCCCCCCCGGAACATTCCGCACGCTGCCGGCGGTCATGAGATTGTTGGCATTCCCCGCACCGAAATTGTTGTGACCCAACCCGAGATTGTGCCCCGTCTCGTGCGCCGCCGTGTCCACTCTGCCGACCCCGCCATTGAAGCTCTGAACTGCCGGGGCATTGATGGCCACACCATTGGCCCCGACCCAGGCCTCGCCGTAGAGGATGTTACCAGGTGTCGTGGGCAGGTCGTGAACAAACCACAGGTTGACCGTATTGGAGTTTGCATGGTGCCCTGGTGACCCGGCATTCTGAATCTCTTGCACACCCGCATCACGAAGGGCCGTATTATTGATTTGAACTGCTGGTAGAAAGAACAAGGTGACCCCCGCCTGCTCATATATCTTGGCGGCTTCGGGACCATAGAAAGCTAATGGGGCGGGATCGCTTCCATCATCATTGGCAACTTGAACCGGTTGAACCGTCACGTACCGATCTATGATCGCTTGACCGTTTGCGCCAGCCGGAAGAAACACGCACATGAACACCAATACACCGCTGGCGAGCATTACTCTGCTGCTCTTCATCATTCCTCCTCCTAAAGTGTCACGCGAGCTTCTCTGAGTGGGTCTCTACCACGCTGATTCCTTGTACTTGCCGTTCCTCCTTTCTCCATGGGCGACAGCCATCTGTTGGATCTCTGTTCTGTCGTCGTTCACCTCGCGGGACCCCATGGTCACTTCGGGACTTCCCTACGCCTCCAGCCTCAAATCGGTTTGTCGCACTCCGTCCAAGATGTTCAGCCACAGTAGGTAGAGGCATTATGGCGGAAACGGGTGGCCAGAGCAAGAGAAAAAGTGGTCTCGTGACAACTTTCTTCAGGTTTGCCCTGGAGGCCGCTGCGACGGGACAGCGGCGTAGCCGCACGGAGCGGCAGGCAGCGGCGGAGCCGCAGGTCTGCAGGGTGGCAGGGCGCGAAAGGTGTGAAGGGCCCGCCGGGGTGCCGGCGGGACAGAAGGTGAGAAAGTGCGAATGTCGGAAGGTGCGCGAAGGCCGCAGGTAGGCGTAAATCCTTATCCAGTAAAGATTTATCATCTGCAGGAACAACGCATCACACGGATCGCGCGAATGCGAAGGACTTCCGGCAGAGATTCGTACTACTACCTGCTGGAATCTTGTCTTCCCACGCAAATCTCCGCCGGAACATAACACAAGTCATTGAAAGCCAAAGAATTGTGTCTCGCGCAAAGACGCCAAGATCGCCAAGGGTAAGATCATCGTTGCCCCCTCTTCTTGGCGCTCTTTGCGTCTTGGCGAGAGGATCGGTTCTGGTTGCGGCCGAAGGCCGCGTTGGGTCATTAGTGCAAGTCGTGGTGGAAAAGCATTTTGGTTGCGGCCCGAGGCCGGGCTGGGGTCTCCGGGGTGGAAAAACGGTCATCGGTAGTCCGTATTCGGTAGTCGGCCAGTCTTCTGTCCTCCGGTCTCCGTGGCCTCTGTGGCTCCATGGTTGAAGAATCTGGTTTCCCGCCCCCGGTCAGGTCGGGGGCGGGAAACCAGGTTCTCCCCCGGCTGAGGACCTGAGACGGACGACGGCGGCCGGCCGACCGGAGGCTCTAACCGGCCCTTCACACCCTTCTTACCCTTCGCACTTTTCAAACCCTTCATCGCCCGCGGCGTAGCCGGCGCCGACAACCGACTACCGTCCTTCGGATAGGGCTTTCACGGCGGCACCCCGATTCTTTCCGCACGGAACTCCTCGACCGCCACCCGTGCAGGATAGCCGCAACAAACGAAAGAAGCTCGCAAAAGAGGACAGAACAGCGACCCTCAGACGCAGTCTATTCTATCGTGCGGAACTCCACAACTCCGCCGGGCAGGCGTTAAATGACAAATGAAGACCTGACCCCGTATCTCCCGGTCTAATGACCTGTTGCCTATTCTGGCGGTGTCGTGCTTGGCTTGGCCTCGAATTGAGCATGGTGTCCCCCGGGCCAAAGAGGCCACGGGCGAGCGGCTCGCCAAGCACAAGACCAAAGAGCCCGACGGCGACGCCCTTTTCGTCCAGAAGCACAAATCCGTCTTAGACAAGCTCGCCTCGACCGACGTCGACCACCTCACCCCCCTCGAAGCCATCAACCTCCTGAGCCAGATCAAGAAGGAAATCGCAACGGAGTGATCCCTGCAAGTCAGGACTTGGATCCCTGATGTATGAGCACAATCAGCGATGAGACAGTGAACGAGGTCAGATAGCTTCTGGTGGATCGGCGTTGATTTGTGTCGCTTTGCCCGAGTCTTTCACATATGTGTTGCTTCTGAATTCCGTGGAGAGTTCGAAAAGCAGCGGGTCGTAGTGTTCGTCACTCCTCCATCTGTCGACCGCTTTAGCGAGCTTCTCATCGATCCTATTGCCAATGAGATACTCAATCGCGCCCTGGCAGCCATAACCGGAGATGCCGGAGACGAGTAACATCTCCTTTTGATAGTTCATCGGATTGCGGGCGAAGGCCAGAACGCAGCCCTCCCTTGCACGGTCGCCCGCCTCATGCTCCATCGTGACTTGATGGCTTCGTGGGCCAACAACATAGGCGC
Organism: uncultured Pirellulales bacterium; assembly: GCA_964354535.1. GTDB lineage: Bacteria > Planctomycetota > Phycisphaerae > Sedimentisphaerales > Anaerobacaceae > PLanc-01. Next base: position 39,934 of record CAYHAJ010000103.1, on the reverse strand, counting down.
TGTGGTCAGGGTTACAGTCTATTCTCAAGTCCTTATGATAGGTTTGAAGTGGAGATCCTTGGAGTGAGATAGGCCCCCCAATCACGATGAGATCATGCCGTGAGATTTCTTCACAGGTGACTTTCTGCGCGATGAGCAACTTATCTATGAAGTCTGCCCCGAACTGCTGTAAGAAGAAGCACGACAATCGCGTGGTGGCACGGAAGACACCGATACTAAAGTAGTCCCCCGCAAGTCCTTGTCCGCATCTTTGCTCTTGGTCCTGAAGCTTGGCCGGGTCGATGCCACCCACCACTACGCAGGCCGAATCAGAAACCAGGTACTGAGACCACACTATCGTGCGGAACATGGCCGAGCGAATCTCTGTCTTCTTAATGAACGAGCCGAGGTTATTGAGAAAATGGTCAAATGGACAACCCCAGTATTGTCTGAGCACATCGGTCATTGGAGCCGACGACGAGAAATCGCCTCCGAGAGCAACGGGGACGATCTTCTTCTTCAGCATGTGCGCTATGCCGATTTCATGGTTCATGTAGTCGGTCAGTTTCTTATCGCTCGCGGGGACAAGAACAAGGACACATCGGGAAAAACGCAGCGCGTCCAAAACCTCTTGACTCCAAACATCGCCGCTGCGGAGTGTGTAGTCGAAAGCGAACGGCTGAAGGTCTTGTTTCTCGATTGCGGCGCTAAGTTGTTTGGCGGCTTCGTCGCCGGAGTCCTTGGAATAGCTAATGAAAATATCGCAGGGCCGATTGTGACTCATGCGGGTTCCTTTCGACATTCCTCGCGCGCTCTGCTTAACGCCAGTTCTGAATTATGTCTCGTCCCGACAGCATCACGTGCATATTGCACCCCCGCCTGGGCGAGTACCTTGTCACGGAAGTAGCGGCTCAAGTCCTCCGGCGTGCGCAGGTCCACCTTACGGCCGTCACACAGGGTCGACAACTCCTCTTCCATATCAAACAGCCGAAAGAACCCCGGTACATGGCCCGGCTCAAAGTCCGCCAGCACATCGACATCACTATCCGGCCGGTAATCGTCTCGCAGGGCGGAGCCGAAAATCGCCAGCCGACGGATATGATGCCGCCGGCAGAAATCCGCGATTCTGTCCTTGTCTACCGCGAGTTGCTCGTTCATAGGAATACCTCGTACGCGATTCTATGCTTGATCACGGGGCTTCGTCAACATGATCCTTGCAAATTCGGAATTCGATTCCTAAAATACAAGGATGATTGCAAGAAGTCTCGAAAAGGACATTCTTTTGTCGCTGGACCAGTTTCCGGCGGTGGGGATTATCGGGTCTCGCCAAGTCGGCAAGACTACGTTGGCTCTGATGATTGCGGAAAGCCGCCGGGATAGGGTGGTCTATCTCGATCTGGAACGGCCGTCCGATCTGGCCAAATTGGGCGATGCCGAATTGTACCTTCGCTCCGTGGTCGATTCTCTGGTCATCATCGACGAGATTCAACGCCGGCCTGATTTGTTCCCGGTGATGCGGTCTCTCATCGACGAGCAGCGGCGGCCGGGGCGGTTTCTGATCCTTGGTTCCGCGTCGCCGGGTTTGTTGAGACAGTCTTCGGAGAGTCTGGCCGGTCGGATCGTATACCACGAGTTGAAGCCGTTCAATTCGCGGGAAGTGGGTGCCTCGCCTGAAGACATCAACCGGCTTTGGGATCGGGGTGGCTATCCGGAGAGCTTCCTTGCCCAGTCCGATGCGTCGTCGTTGAAATGGCGGGAGGCCTTCATCCAGACGTACCTGGAGCGGGATATCCCCAATCTCGGCTTGCGTATACCGGCGGTCACATTGCGGCGGTTCTGGCTGATGCTGGCCCACTGCCAGGGGCAGTTGTGGAACGCCAGCAAGATCGCCGGCAGCCTCGGGGTGGACGCCAAAACCGCGCGGAGATACTTAGACGTGCTGGAGGATACGTTCATGGTCCGGCAACTCCCGCCGTTCCACACTAATCTCAAGAAGCGGCTGGTGAAGTCGCCCAAAATCTACCTGAGAGACACCGGCCTGCTGCACGCACTGTTCGGTATCCAGACCCACGAGCAACTCCTGGGACATCCATCCGCCGGGGCCTCCTGGGAGGGCTGGTGCTTGGAACAAGCCCTTTCCGTGCTGCGACCGAGTACCCCAGCCTATTTCTACAGGACCCAGGCGGGAGCGGAGATTGACTTGGTCCTGCAACTGCCCGCTGGTGAGGCTCCCGTCGCCATAGAGGCGAAGTTCTCACTGGATCCGCGGCCGACCCGGGGCTTCTGGTCGGCACTTGAGGATTTGCAGCCGACACGCAGCTTCGTGGTCTACCCAGGCACCGAGTTCTACCCACTCGGTGAGAACGTCTGGGCTCTTCCGGCCGGCCAGATAGCGCGTCTGACAGACACTGAATCCATGGTCGCTGGTCGTTGACCAATACGATCGAGGTCTGGTGGCTATCGCAGCGCTTCGCCACGTCGCGACTCACCTACTCTGGGCGAAGTGCAAGGGTAAGGAACCGCGAACTCCCTCATCGCGTTTGGGAATCCAACCTGCTCTTGTCATGGCGGGGGCGTCGCAGGGCATCCACGCCACTTGGGGTGTTCTTTCGAGATGTCCCGACGCGCAGAGAAAAACCGTCGGGTTGTGCAGATTTCATTTGACGGAGTACTATGACACTTGTAAGATAATAAAAAAACGGAATAGCGAATCGTTAATGGTGAGGCGGAAAACAGTGTTCGCCGAGACAAGGTGCTTTGCTCATGGCAAACGTGTGGGTCGCGCGTCCCTTCGATAGACTCAGGGCGGACGCTTGCGCAGATTTCAGGCGAGCGGGGGCGCTCACTCTACGAAGAGAATCCTACTCACCGAGCGAGTTGGTACATCATTCCGGTCGTGGGCTCCGCGTGGGCGAGAGCCATGGACCTAAGGGTGCGAAACAAACCCAATTTGCCTTGGCAGCGAAGGTGGTATGGCTTGGCCTGCGAAGCAGCCGGGGGAGCTTTCGTGCGAAACAAACCCAATTCGCCGTGGCGCGGGAAGACGATAAGTGCTGGATAGGAGAAGAGTTGCGAGGGGAACACAAGGGATGCCTGGGCGAAGAAACAAAGCCAATTTGTCCGAGCCGGGGAGGAGGGGCGCATCCTACCTTGCGCGAGCGACAGGCGGAGGCATTGTGTCAAACAAACCCAATTGGCTCCGGCGGGAGGATGGTGGGGATGGCTGGGCCGGGGATATACGGGGAACCCTTTTTGCGGAACAAAGCCAATTCGCTGGAGCGTGGAAAAGCGATAAGTGCTGAATAGAGAAAAGGTTACAGGAGAGAAGCGGAGATGAGCGGGCAAAAAAACAAAGCCAATTTGGCTGGCGGGAGGAGGTTGGTCAGGCCGGAGCCGCCGAGAGGAGGGCCGGAGGCACTGCGCCAAACAAAGCCAATTTGCTCTGATGGACGGAAAGCAAGCAGGTATGGTCTGCCCTGCAAGGTCGCCAAGGGGTCTTCGTGCTAAACAAAGCCAATTGGCGGGGGAGATCGTCCGGCGAAAACCATTGCAGTAAAACTCCGGAGTGGGCTTAATAGTAGATGGTGTGGACGGATCAGGCGTACGGTTCCAGTCGATGCGGGCACAGATTGCCGCCGGATGAAGCTTTGCTGATACAGGGAGGATCATTATGAGAAAGACCTCAAGATCAACGTTAGTAGCACTGGCAGGTTTGCTGATCGTGCTGGCCGGCTGCTCGGAGGTGGGGATCACGGGACGCAAACAGTTGAACTTCGTTCCTACCTCATTGGTCACGTCCATGAGTATCCAGCAGTACGCCCAGCTCATCTCCGAGAGCAAGCTGAGCACGGATACGAAGACGAACGCCATGGTCCAGAAGGTGGGTGGGACAATCGTGCAGGCGGTCGCGGAGTATTCGAAGACCCATAGCGAAAAAGACCCCTTCGCCGGCTACCAGTGGGAGTTCAAAGTGATCGAGGACCCGCAGGTCAACGCCTTTGCCATGCCCGGCGGCAAAGTGGCCGTCTATACGGGGATTCTGCCGGTTTCCAAAAGCGAGGCGGGTCTGGCCGCGGTGATCGGCCATGAGATTGCTCACGTCTACGCCGAACACGGCGGGGAACGACTCAGCCAGGGCTTACTGGCACAGGGTTTGGGCACGGCCCTGGACGTGGCCCTGCAAAAGCAGCCCGAACAGACGCGCAGCCTCTTCATGAGCGCGTACGGCTTGGGTGCGCAGGTTGGGGTCCTGCTCCCGTTCAGCCGGGTCCAGGAGACCGAGGCAGACCGCTTAGGTACGATCTTCATGGCGATGGCGGGCTACGATCCCCACGAGGCGGTGGGCCTTTGGGAACGGATGGCGGCGGCCAGCCAGGGGAAGGCCAGGCCGCCGGAATTCCTGAGCACACACCCGGCCGAAGCGACCCGCATCAAGAAGTTGCAGGAAGAGTTCGTTCCGGAAGCGATGGAATACGCCCGGAAGGCCGGGCAGAACAAGCCGGCCGCGACGACGAGCCAGTTGGCGCCGCCGCCGACCATCTTCCCGCCCGCGATCAAGTAGACGCGTTCCCATCGTGAAAGGAGCGGGCGGCCGAGCGGCCGGCCAAGGCCCCGGTGGACCAGCACATCTGGAGATTGTAGCCGCCGCAGGGACCGTCCGCGTCGATGATTTCGCCGGCGAAGAACAGGCCCGGGCGGATCTTCGATTCCATGGTTCGCGGGTCGATTTCCTCCCGGCGGATACCGCCGTGGGTCACGGTCGCTCTGGCGATAGGCTCCGTGCCGATCAGGCCCAGGGGCAGCTTCTTGAACACGGCAACGAGACGTCTGCGTTTTTCGGCGGAGAGTTGGCCAGCCGGCGCGTCGGCTTCGCACTGCGCCAGATGGCAGAGGGCGCGAGAGACCTGCCGGGGCACGAACTCGGCCAGGATGCTGGCGACGGCCTTCCGGGGATGGGCCGCGAACTGCCGCTGCAACTGCCGGTCCAGCAGCGCTTCGTCGATCTTGGGTAGAACATCGATCCGAATCTCGATCGCAGGGTGTTCCGCCCCCAGGTCGTCGGCCAGCACGCGGCTCAGGTCCTGGGCCGCCGCGCCTCCGATGCCTTTCTGGGTGAAGAGCAGGTTACCCGCGGTGGTAGTGTGCTTTCGTCCACCAAGGGGGGCTTGGATGCTTACCTCCGGCAGGGAGATGCCGGCCAACGCGTGTGGCCAAGTCTCTCGTGTGACCAGTGGCACCAGCGACGGCCGGGGCGGGACCACGGTATGGGCGAGCCGGGCGGCGAAGTGGTAGCCGTCGCCTTGAGAACCGGTCTGGGGCCAGGAAAGGCCGCCCGTGGCGAGGATCACTCGTGGGGCACGGAGTTGCCCGTGGTCGAAGTCGAGTCGAAAGCCGTTGTCCTCAGCCGCGAGGTTCCGCACGCGGGACCGATACTGGAATTGGACGCCACGCCTCTGGGCCTCCTCCACGAGGACATTGCAGATATCCGTGGCGCGATTGCTCGCCGGAAAGACGCAGCCGTCGGCCTCGACGAAACTGGCGACGCCGCGGGACTGGAAGAACTCGCGGATATCGTCCGGGGATAGCTCGTAGAAGCTGTGACGGAGGAATCGGCCCGCTTGGCCGAATGCTCTGGCGAGTTCCTCCGGGTCAGCGGCATGAGTGAAGTTGCACCGCCCACCACCAGTGCGCAGAAGCTTACGTCCCACAGCGGCGTTGCCCTCGACAACCAGCGGCGGCGCCCGATGCGCCGCTGCGTAGATGGCGGCCATCAGCCCGGCCGGTCCAGCCCCGATGATGCAAAGGTCTGCCGTCATATTTGCCACTTACCATGGACAATTCACCGTGGATCGCTTGCGAGCGATGGCAGATGGTAAATCGTAGATCGAAAATAGTAAATGGCCGTGGGGCCTGAGGCGGACCGGGATTCTGCGGCCTCCTAAGGAGCCTCGGCCACCGCCAGGGCGCGGGGATCGTCTCTCTTGAGCTTCACCGTGGCCCAGCGTTGAGTATCCGCGCCAAAATACTCCATCAATCCCACGAGCAGATAGTTGACAGCTTGACGCAATTCCGGGTGGTCCATGCCGACGAGGGCTTCTCCAATCCAGAGCGGCTGGGCCTGGCCTTTGATGATGTCGCTTTGACTGTAGAGACGAGTCTCCAGCCAATGAGCGTAGACGGTTTCGATATAAGGCACATAGGTAGTGTAGCCCAATCCAAAGCCGCGATGGAATCCGCCGTAAAGACCGTAGTACCCGCCGAACGGGCGGGAGATCGGCGCATAGTCCAGATAGTTCGACGTGTCCACTCCCGCGCGGAACGTCAGCGTGTACTGGGCGTTTTCCGGTTTCTCGGCAACACCGTAGCCGAGGTCCTGCAGCATCGGCCGCATCTTGGCGGCGATCTTCTGGGCGAGGATGGGATTGCGCGAGTTCGGGTCGATGGCCACGTAGATGGAGCTCCCCTTGCCCAGCGACTCTTTGAACTGGGAAAAGGTGTTTACATGAACCCGGTAGGTGGGCGTGCAGCCGGCGAGGCCGACCGCCGCCAGCAGGAGCATCAGAACGCGTCTGGCCATGTTCTATTCCTTTCCAGGGGGCGGGGATGCCCCTTTCTCTTGGCCCTTATTTTGACGGGCAGGGATCTCGTCGTCAATCCTCCGGGACCCAAGCAAATGCCGCGGGAGGGGGTGGGTTTTTTGCCACCCGCGCAAGGACCGGCCGGCCGGCCGGCGGAGAGAACGTAGAGTCATCGACAATGATGATAGATAAAGGGCTGATAAACAGCGCGTTCGTCAGCCGTGACCTTTTTGGCGTTTCGGATATGAAACGCGGAGGTGTATCATGAACGGAGAAGCTAAATGGGTCCGGGTGAGTTGGATGGCAGGAGCTCTGCTGCCATTGCTGGCCGGCCGTGGCCAGTGAGAACTGGCTCGGAATCGAGCGGAGCCCCGGAGCATCCGACAGAAGCTACGGTCAATACCAGGATTCTTCTCGGTACTGAGGCGGCCTGATTCCGCCGGAGGGTTGCCGCGGAGACGGGTGACGAAAATTGGAAGCTCTGCGAGTGGTGGCCGGGGCGGCGCCATGGTAAAGGTCGCCCCGGCTTTCTCTTATTCCTCGTTCCTCCCGAGGTCACGCGTCGGATTTCGGCGGCCCGCCTCGCGAGGATCTCCTCTGCAACACCGGGAAATCCTTGAACTCCCGCTGGATGGCCCATAAGATGGCCCTCACAACGTAGGCCCGGAGTGCGTCCGGAACCTGTGCGTAGATGTTCTTCAGGTTGTGGGAGGTCATGATGGCGGCTGGAAGATGTCCCTTGCATTGTCATGGTCAAGAGTGTGTGAGTCGGCGCGGGTTTTTGAAGGGTACCACCGCGGCTCTGGCAACGCCGGTGTTGCTGAGCGGGTGCTCGTCCCTGAGCCGTCATCCCGTCGCCTCGAAACCGATTCGGCCGTGTGGGCCGGCTTCCCAGTATACGCCGACCTTCTGGGCGGCCTTTGTCCGGCGGCAGGGCGAGTACGGCATGTTGTGGCCGGGAGCCGTGTACGACGGTGCGGCAGCGCGCGCGATGTACGCCACGAAGGTGACGGAGACGGCCGCGAAGCTTGGGGCCCAGCTCAACCTGCGGCCTGAGGCGATTCACAGCCTGGCCGAGGCCGAGGCCTGGATTGCCCAGGCTCAGGCGGCCAAGGTCGATGGCCTGGTCCTGGTGATGCTCGACCGGCAGCAACACGCCTGGCCGACAGCGCAAAAAGTGGCGCAGAGCAAGATCCCGTCGATCGTCTATTCCCCGCTGGGGACCTCGTTCACGACGAACACGATTGACCTTGCCGCGACGCCTGGCTGCGTGGTGTATTCGACGAATGACTTTGGCCAGGCGGCCTACGGCATGAAGATGCTCCGCGCCGCCGCCAGGATGCGCCGGACCTGCTGCGTCGTGATCAAGGGCAACAAACGGTACGACACGACGCTGGCGGACACGGGCATCACGCTTCGGCACGTCCCCGCTTCGTCGTTCATCGAGGAGTACAACGCCACGCCGGACAGCGAAGAGATTCTGGCCATGGCCGAGGAGTACATGCGTCGTGCCCGCCGTCGCATCGCGGCCACCAAGCAGGACGTGATCAACGGTCTCAAGAGCTACTACGTCGCGGGCAAGTTCCTCGAACGGGAAGGCGCCGATGCGATCACGATGGATTGCCTCGGGGCCCTCGGCAAGATCCCGGTGAGCCTGCCCTGTATCGCGTGGTCGCGGATGAACGACGACGGCATCCCGGCGGCCTGCGAGGCGGACTATGGGGCCGTGGCCTCGCACCTGATGGTCCAGTATCTGTTTGACCGGCCGGGTTTCCAGCAAGATCCGGTCGCGGATACGGCGGACGACACGATCATCGGAGCGCATTGCTGCTGCGCGACGCGGCTCAATGGCTTCGACCAGCCGCCGGAACCGTTCGACATCAAGCATCATCACGGCAACCGCGATGCCGTGCCCGTGACGATCTGGCGCAAAGGCCAGCGGGTCACCAATATCGATCTGTTGCCCGGCGCGGCTCAGAAGCCCTCGACCGTCCTGATCTCCGCCGGCACGGTGGTCGACAACATGGAAGTCCCGCCCAGCGGCGGCTGCGTCGTCTCCGTGAAAGTAAAGTTCGACGGCGGCCAGGAGGTCCTCAACTTCCCCGGTTTCCACCAGATCTTCTTCTATGGAGATTTCAAAGAGCAGATGAAGGACTTCTGTCAGCTCTGCGGCTTCCAGGCCCAGGTGGTATAGTTCACCCGGTCGCAACAAGCCGTGGCCCCGGCAGCAGACCGCCGGGGCCACGTTCCATTCCTCCCACGCGATGGACGGAAGCCATCCAGCGCCAGTATCCACGGGACTACCTCGCCGGGTGCCAGAAGCCGACGGCATTCCGTAGCAGGGCGTCCCGCCCATGAATACACGGGCAAGATGCCCGTGCCACCGGGTCGGGTGGCCGAAGCCGATATCGCCGAGGCAAAGGGTTCCCGCGCCGGGCCTGCAAATTGGCTTTGTTTTGCCGAGACCCTTGTGAGAGCCAAATCTGTCATAACCGTTTTCCCACCAAGTACTTGCTCTTGCTCTCGTTCCGCCGGAAATTGGCTTTGTTTCGCAGTATTCGGCTCAGCGGCGGCAACGTTTTCGACCTTGTCCGCGCCCGCCTGCTCGGGTCGTTGGCGGGAAATTGGCTTTGTTTCACACGGTCGCCCCGGCGGTCCGGCCTGTTTGGCGAGAATTGGCTTTGTTTTGCGCGCCGGACCCCAGTGGGGTCCTGTCCCCGACCTTGCCGGCCCGCGTCCATCCCTGTCCGTCCGGGGCAGATTGGCTTTGTTTCGCATAATGGACTCCCGTGGTGGTATCGGCGGTCCCGCCGCTCCTTGCCCAATTCCTGCCCGCCCGGGGAGAATTGGCTTTGTTTTGCTGAAGCCGTTTAGGGCTCCGATTCATCATAACTCCTTATCCATAAAACGCTTGTCTCTCCTGGCGTTACGTGTGAATTGGCTTTGTTTCGCACGTTTGCCCCGGTAGCAGTCCAGCCCGTCCGGTGGGCGAATTGGCTTTGTTTCGCGTGCTCGTCCGCCGCGACGACTCCGCCTGCCGGTGGGCAGATTGGCTTTGTTTGTACAACCGGCCACGGGAGGGCCGGAGGGTGAATTGGGTTTTTTTCGCACGCTTGCACCTCCGCAGAATTGGCTTTGTTTGTACCGCGGCTTCCCGACCGACCCCTGACTACCGACTACCGGCTACTGCCTTTTGGCTTTGTTTGGTACGATCGCCAAGGGTCGAGGTCCTCGCCGTCCTCTGTCGTCCGTCGTCTGTCATCCGGCATGTCGTTCGTCCTCCTTTCTTGATGGTCTCTCATTTCTGATCCTTCATCATATTAGGTAAATATTATACCAATTGTGCGGTTCTTTGTCAAATGAAATCCACGAAAGACGCGAATGGCGCCAGGGCCCACGGGCGGAGGACCAGAACCGAGGACGGACGACGGCGACCTGCTGACCCCTGATCCCTGTCTTGCCGACAACCGACTACTGACTACCGAAGACCGGCTTTCAACCGCAGACACACTTGCCCCTGCACTGCAAAGGCGCAACATCGTGTTTTCCTGACAAGCTTCCTGACGGGACATGCTGCAAGTCTCCAGACGTAAATGAGTTGGAGGATCCGCAGATTACGCAGATTTCCGCAGATTTAAGCAGGAGGAGAGACGGAGAAAGCGGAGAGGAAGGAGGCCCACCGCTGCCCGTTGTCTCTTCCTCTTGTTCTTTGCCCTTTTCTCTGAAAATCTGCGCCAATCGGTGAAATCTGCGGATAACTGGTTTTGGTTGTGGCCGAAGGCCGCGCTGGGAAGGCAGGGGTCTATGCGGATGAACGCCGATGTTCGGATGTCGGAAACGGATTTCGCAGGTTCGGAGTACCGCCTTCAGGCGGGTCGGAGACTCTTCCGGCGCAGCCGGCTCCAAATCGCGTAAAAGTGGTACCTGGGATGCCGGGCGGACTGTCAATCCGCCTGAAGGCGGTACTCCGAACCTCGATCCACTGGTTTAGGATAGTCCCAGTAGTAGGATGGGCTTTAGCCCATGCGGATGTCCGGACCGTCAAGGGCGGCCCTGGCGTCTTTAAGTTCCTCGCGGCGGCGGCCGTAGCCGTGTTTCTCGATCAGTTCGCGGGCCTTCGCGAGTTCGGTCCTGTCGCGAAAGAGCCGGGCGCGGTGGAGGTGGACGTCCGCGAGGTACAACGGCATGGGGCCGCGCTCGGCGATGAGCTGGGCCTCGTCCAGCAGCCGGCGGGCTTCGTCGGGATCGTGGCCCAGCGTGCCGTAGTAGAACGCGGCGGTGAGCAGGGCTTGGGGGAGGTAACCAAGGTCGTTGGCGGCGCGGAGTTTGGCGAGAGCCGTTTCGAGTGCGGACAGCAGCCCCGGATCGGGATTCGGGGCGACAGCCCTGCGGATTACGGATTGGAGGGCGTGGGGCGTCAACAGGACGCGGTAGAGGGTGGCACGGGCTTGAGTGAGGCGGTCAAGGCCGACGGTGAGGAGGCTGAGGTTACCGGCGGTCGCCCATTCAAGTGTCTGGTTGGCGCGGCGCTCGGCCTCGACGTAGGCGGCGAGAGCCTCCTCGTCTGGAGTTCCTCCTTCAGGCGGTCTTTCTCTCCTCATTTCACGCGGACTGCCTGAAGGCGGGACTCCAAACCTCCACGCCGCCCGCTCGGCGGGGGCCAGGAGCAGATCGGCATACCGGAAGCCCTGCAGGGAATAGAGCAGAGGGAATCGCGGCTGCCTCTGGGCCTGCATCTGCTCCGCCTCTGCGAACAGCGCCCCGGCCTCGACGCGCTCCCCGGCCTGATGCAGGGCGTCGGCGGCGGTGGTGCGAGCGGCCATCATCCAAAACGCATCCCCGAAACGGTCGGCGAAGTCGATGGCGCGGCGGCCATTGGCCACCGCCGCGTGCAACTGGCCCAGCGTCACCTCCAGTTCGCTGAGGTTACTGGCGACTGCCGCGGCACCTTCCCAGTACTTCGCATCGGCCGCTTGCTCCAATGACGCCCGCATTGGCTCGACGGCTTCGGTGAGGCGTCCGAGGGCGTGCAGGCGGAAGGCGGCTGCGTTGAGCAGCCAAACCTGGTCTGGCGCGCTGAGGTTTGGCGAGAGCCGGCTCCACGGCTCATCGAAAAACGCCGCCACTGCCCCCAAGTCCGCACCAATGGCGCCGAGTCTCCTCGTGCTGTAGAAGCCATCGTCGCCGGCACCGCGTAGGATGCGGTCACGATAGACCTTCTCCCTCGCTTCTCGGTGTCGCCCGGCGAGGCAGCCGTGGGTGACGGCCTGATAGAGCGGCTGGAGGCCGGGCAAGGTGTCAGGCCGGTGCGGCGTGGTCGCACACAGGTGATCGAACAGCCGCGAGTGCGCCGCGCGAAAGGCCTCGGGGTTCTTCGCCTTCAACCGCGTAGCGAAGTACTCGCGGATCAGCGGGTGACAGTCCACCGTGCCTTCCTCGCTCACACTGATGAGGTGGACCTCCTGGAGACGGCCCAGCGCCAGTTTCCAGTCTTTGGCGGCGGTGCGCGCCCAATCATCCGTCAAGCCGGGGATAGGCTCTCCGTCCCGCAGGACGGCGAGGCAGTCGGCGGGGGCGGGCCGGTCGAAGAGGCCCAGCATCCGCAGGAGGGCCAGTTGCCGTTTCGCCTCTGCATCCCCGGCGGCAAACCAGGTCTCATAGGCTTCGACGGCCTTGAAGGCATGGCCGTACTCGCGGGTGGTGTCGTTTTTGTACTCCTTGTCCGCGTCGGCCAGGTTCATCTTGTCGCGCTGGCGGATGTCCCCGTCTCCGGTCAGCCGCAGGTATTGGCCCATCAGCGACAGGGTGAGGGCGTGGCCTTGCACTTCCCGGCTGGCCTGCTGGAGTTCCGGGTCATTGGGCGCGATCGCTTTGGCCCCCGCCCGGCGGGCGCCGGAATCGTGCAGCAGGCACGCCCCGGCCAGGGGTGAAAGGACCACCAGGTCATGGTCAGTGGCCGTGCGGTCGTAGTACTGCTTGATCTCGTCCACCTTCTCCCGCGTGGTCACCACGCACAGGCCCTTATTCCGGGCGGCGAGGGCCCGCAGCAGCGCCGCCATGCCGGGGTCCTTCAGCGCGCCGTGCATGGGGCCGGGCGGGTATTGCAGCGGCTCCAGGCCGTCGAGCACCAGCAGGCAACGCTGGTCCCCGATGAGCCGGGCGAGGCGTTCCCCGCGTTCCTCGGGGCCGCCCCGGTTCGGGTCGGGATCGCCGAGGCGTGCGAGGGCGTCGTGGATGAAGACTTCCGCCGTGGCGCTGGCCTGGTCGCGGGTGCCCTGGCTGTAGAAGGACCAGTCCAGCACGCGCTCGGCGCCGCGCCAGTCCTTGAGGGCCAGCTCCGCCATCCAGGCGGCCACCAGCGCGGTCTTGCCCTCGCCGCCTTTACCCCGGATGACAACGACGTTCGTGTGCGGGTCGTTCCAGGCATTGTCGAGTACGGTCAACTCGGCGTTGCGTCCCACCAAGCGTTCGGCGGTGTGCCGCAGACGAGTGGGCGGGATGTCGAGGCGGATTTCCAGCCTGGGGAGAATCTCCACCAGGTCCCGCAGCACGGCGGAGCTGAGCCGCTCGGAATTGAGGAACTCCCCACGGTCGTGCCCCAGGGCGCAGATCCGCCGGTAGTGGGCCTGCTGGGCTTTCTCTTGCGTGGGATCGTGGACGAAGCGGGCCTCACGGGGACACCGGCAGTCGGCCAGTTCGAAATCCGTGGGCCGGTAGATGAAGACGGGTCGCTGGTGGTAGAGGGCCAGGCAGGCCTCCCACTGGGTGTAGGAGAAGCCGGGGTCAGGCTGTGCGAGTGCGGGGGCCAGCGAGGGCACCCGCCTGGCGAAATCCGGATAGCGCGCGAGCAGGTCCCGCACGGCGATGGCTTCCGGCACTGCCCCGGTAGCCTTGCCAATCAGGTGCACCACGCCATCGCAGGCGCGGATGTAATCATCGAGCTTCTGGAGGGTAGACCTGCCGGTGACGCCGAAGTCCTCCTGCACGGCGACGTCCAGCGTCGGGCGCTTCAGATCGCCCGCGAGGAGCTTGCGATAGCTTTCAAACTCGCTGCTAACGGCGGAAAGAAAGAGTTTCTTGTTCATGGTTCAACGGGTCCAACCACTTCATCGCAGCTCCGTCGGGGTGTTTCTCTCAAGACCATTATGGCAAAGGGAGGCAGAGGGGACAAGAGGAAAGCGCGGCGGAGCCGCACGCGGGTGTACGACAAGATCCTGGCGAGTCAGGTCCTCAGTTCCTGGGTGCCACGCCCAAGCGAAGCTTGAGCGTGTTTTCGCGCACGAGAGAGAGCACGCTCAAACAAGTTTGGGCGTGGCACCCGGCCTGACCGCCATTATTCAGTCGTACACCCCGCACGTTTGAAGGGTGACAGGGTGACAAGGTTGTCGGCTGAAAATCTGTGGATCAACAGCAGTTGCCGGTTGGCAGTTCTCAGTTTTCAGCAAGGCCCCCGCACCCGCGTGGCGTGGCTCTTCTTCTATTGTCGGGCCGAACCGCGGGACAAGTCTTGACTTGACACCTACAATCGTTGCATGATCTACCGGCTTCGGGACACGGGGCCCACGGGCAAGAAAGGCCGAGGGGACGTGTCGTGGCCCGTTCGGATTGGTAGGGTTGGTAGCTATTCAGCGTGTGAGGAGTGTGGTATGAAAAGGACAAGTCGCTTGGTATGGATCGTGGCCGGTTTGCTGGTCGCGTGCCCGGGCAATTCCTTCGGTCAGGCAATGGATTTCACGGCGGTTCGGGCCGAGGTGGATTTCTCCAGACACATCCGCGACTGGGACGGGTTTGGCGTCAATTATGTCGAAGTGGCCCAGGCCATCGACTACTCCCAGGACCCGCAGGAATATGGCGGCTTCAGCCTGCTGACCGAAGAGAAACGCCGGCAGATCGTGGACATGGTCTTCGGCGACGAGGGCCTCAAGCCCGGCCTGGTCAAGATGTTCCTCGATCCACACCATCAGCGCGAGCCCGGCGGCGAGTTCGACCATGAGAGCACCACCCGCTGGATGCGCTACTTTGTCCGGGAAGGCCTGAAGCGCACCCGTGCCCGGGGCGACAATCTGACGATCATCACCACCCTGTATGGCCCTCCCGCCTGGGCCACGAAGCAGAAGTTTATGCGGGGGCGCGATCTCGACCCCGCCCGCAAATACGACCTCGCCCGCTACCTGGTCGATTGGGTGCGGTACCTGCGCCAAGAGGAGAAGCTGCCGGTCAAGTACCTCTCGCTGCACAACGAGGGCGAGGACTGGATGCGCTGGCCCGCCGATGGCGCCGGCGCCAACATTGGCACGGGACATGACTACAACCTGTTCTGGCCGCCGGAGCAGGCGGTGGACTTCCTCAAGTTCCTGCGGCCGATGCTCGATGCCGCGGGCCTGCAGGAGGTTGGCGTCACGCCCGGCGAGTGTACGAACTGGTATCGCTTCAGCGCGTGGGGCTATGCCGATGCGATCGCCGATGACGCCGGGGCCCTGGCGAATCTCGGCCTGATCACTTCGCACGGCTTCTACAGCGGCACCTACGGCCGCTGGTTTGGCGAGCACCGCAGTCTCGGGACCGACCTCCTCCGCGAGAAGAGGCCCGAGCTCCATGCCTGGGTGACCTCCACAAGCTGGAGCAAGATGGATGCCGGCAATATGAAGGAGATGCACGGCAACATCTATACGTCCAAGGTTAACGGAATCATCCCCTGGGCCTGCATCCAGCGGCCGGCGAAGTGGGTCGGCGGCGACCCGAACCCGGGCACCGCCTTCCGGATCGCCGAGGACGGCACGTATGAAGTCCTCCGGGGCTACTACTACTATAAGCTGCTGTCCCGCGCCGGCCAGCCGGGGATGGCGGTGGCCCAAACGATGGCGATGGACTCCGAGGTCGCCGTCATTGCCTTCACCCGCAACGGGACGAAACATCCCGATGCCTTCACGCTCATCAACCTTGGCCAAGATCCCAAGCAAATCGCGGTGCGAGTGCGCGGCAGCGGCAGCGATGCCTTCGAGGCCTATCGCACCGCGGACGCGCAGGACCGGTACGAACTCGTCGGCCCCGTGAAGTTGGCGGGCACCACGCTGCTGTGCCTGACGCCGGCCCAATCTGCGACCACCTTCTTTGCCAAATGAACGACAATCCTGTAAGATAGACAACTCGATGTTTTGCACAGGAGTTGCCGATGATCGTGGATGCGGATTGCCATATTTCGCCGTTGAAAGAGGGCGCGAATATCACAACGGATGAGCTGCTCAAGCGGATGGACCGCTCCGGCGTGGCTAAGGCACTGGTCTGGTTGACCCCGCCGTACAAGCGCGAGATCGACGAGTCCAACGCCTACGTTTCCCAGGCGGTGCGGACGCACCCGGACCGGCTGCTGGGCTTCGGCTGGGCCGATCCCCGGCTGGGCGTGCAGAAGGCCCGCGAAATGGCCCGCAAGTGCCTCCTCCAGTACGGCTTCCACGGCGTCAAGCTCAACGGGGCCCAGAACGATTTCTTTATCGACGACCCGAAGCTGTCGCTGCCGCTGGTCGAGGAGATCGCCAGGACGGGCAAGCTCCTCGCCTTCCATTGCGGCGTCGATGCCTACGAGCGAACGCATCCGTTCCGGATCGCCAAGATCGCCCGGCAGTTTCCCGAGACGAAGATCCTCTGCGTTCACATGGGCGGTGTCGGTTTCCCCGACCTGAGCAAGGCCGTCATCGAGATGGCTCAGGAGTGCCCCAACCTGTACTTGGTCGGCAGCATGGTCCTGCACACCTCGGTCCTCGACGCCATCAAGACCCTCGGCGCAAACCGGGTCTGCTTCGGCAGCGACACCCCCTTTGCCCTGATGCACGTCTGCGTCGCCGAATACAACGCCTTACTCGACGGCGAGGTAACGCCGGAAGAGAAAGCCCAGATCATGGGCGGCAATCTCCTCCGGCTCCTGGCTGTCCACCCGTGATCGTCGCGTGTATCCGTCGAGGCACGCCACGCCTTCCCGGCGCCCGAAGGTTCGCTGAGATCCCAAGTTCTACTCTGCCTCGCTTCTTCTGATGTCCAGCCTCGGCAGACTCTTCTTGATCTGCTGCACACCCCCATCTGTGACTTGGGTGCCGGACAAATCCAGATATTCCAGCCCGGTCAGGCCCTGGAGATGTTCCAGACCTGCATCCGTGATCGCGCTATCGTCCAGGTGAAGCATTCGCAGTTTGGTCAGGCCCTTGAGGTGCTCCAGGCCCGCATCCGTGATCGGGCTGCCGGACAGGCGAAGTTCGGATCCTCCGCTGCTCAGGCCCTTGAAGTCTTTTAGACCCGCACCCGTAATGCGGTTATGCGTCAACGACACCTGCTGCAATCCGGTCAGGCCCTTGAGGTGTTCCAGCCCGGCATCCGTGATCCGCGTGTTGTTCATTCCCAAGGTTACGAGCCCCGTCATGCCCTCGACATGCTTCAAGCCCGCATCCGTGATCGGGACGTCGGACAGACTAAGGCGGGACAATCCGCTCAGACTCTTGAGATGCTCCAGCCCGGCGTCCGTGATCGGGCTGCCTTCCAACCCAAGGCTCTGCAATCCTGTCAGGCCCTTGAGACGTTCCAAGCCAGCGTCCGTGATCCGGGCGCCGCTGAACCCTAGCGATTTTAACTTCGTCAGGCCCTTGAGATGTTCCAGACCCGCGTCTGTGATCCGTTCGCTTTCCAGGTCCAGGTTCTGCAAGGCGGTCAGGCCCTTGAGATGCGCCAAACCGGCATCCGTGATCTGAGTCTTCATCAAGGACAGTCGCTCCAATCGGGTCAGGGCCTTCAAGTGCTCCAGCCCCGCGTCCGTGATCCCAGGGCCGCGCAGGTTCAAGTACAATAGCCCGGTCAAGCCCTTGAGGTGCTGCAAATCCGCATCCGTGACCGCGCAGCGCCACAACTCGAATCTCTGCAATTCCGTCAAGTTGCTGAGATGTTGCAGGCATGCGCCTGTGGTCTGGTCGCACCAATTGAAATCCAACCGCTGCAACTTGGTCAGGCCCTTGAGATGCGCCAGGCCCGCGTCTGTGATCTTCGTATGGGTCACATCCAACTCGCGCAAGGCGGTCAGGTCCTTGAGGTGCGCGAGTCCCCCATCGGTAATCGGGGTGCCCCCCAGTGTCAGGGACTGCAAGTTGGTGAGACCCTTGAGCTGGGCCAGCCCCGCATCCGTTATTTCCGTGTAGCCCAGATTCAACGCGCGCAAACTGGTCAGGTCCTTGAGGTGGACCAGACCCGCATCCGTGATCGGGCTGCCGGACAGGCAAAGTTCGTACAATTCGCTCAGACCATTGAGATGTTTTAGACCCGCACCCGTGATCTGCGCGTAACGCAGGTCCAGCTTGCGCAGTTTGGTCAGACTCGTGAGCTGGGCCAGACCCGCGTCCGTGATTTTCGTGTTGGACAAACGCAATGTCCGCAGTCCGGGCAGACCCTTGAGATGCTCGAGTCCGGTATCCGTGATCAGGGGCCCTCCAAGCTCCAACTCCTGCAGGCCAGGCAGGGCCTTGATGAGCTGCTCCAAGCCCGCATCGGTGAGCTTGGCGCGGCCCAGATTCAGCCGCTGCAGTCGAGTCAAGCCCCCGAGGTGGGCCAGCCCTGCGTCCGTCACCCGGGGGGAATCCATGTCCAAAGATTCCAATCGGGTCAAGTCTTTGAGGCGGGCTATGCCGGAGTCTGTGACTTGGCTGTAGAGCAGATTCAACTGCACCAAATCGGTAAGACCCGCCAAACGGCTCATATCGGAGTCTGTGGCTCCGTTCCATCCCAGACCGGGGACTCTACTCTGGCTTATCTCCCGGATCAGCAAGTCCCAGTCCTGCACCGCACCCAGGGCGTGTACGCCCCAAAGCCAGCATGCCGGGATCTGGAGCGGAACGGCGCTCGGCATACTCCCGATCGGCTTCTGTTCGGATTCGGAAGTCTCCTGAACCCAGACGTAGAATGCCATCTTGGAGGTGAAGGTCCGCGCGGCATAGCGAGGTTGGCCCGGCTTCTCACTACTCGGGGAGGACTTGTCTGCACTTTGGGGTGCCGGTTCTCCTTGGTGTGTGGTTGCACCCTCTGGTCCGGCCGGACGGGTTTGGGCAAAGGCGAAGCCGACAGCAACGCAGACCACCACAATAGTCACGCCGAGAGCCCACTTTGTTCCCGTCCGGGGATCGTCACACGTGTCATTCAGGATGCGACGGACCCTGGACGCCACGCCCCTTTTGCTGTGGACAACCGCCGGCACAAAGGCCATGCGGCTTTGGGGCTGGAAATCGAGGAGGGACTCGGCGTAGTCCTCGGCGGGCTGCCCGCTGGCAACGACCCAGTCATCACAGGCTTGCTCCGTCAAAGACACCAGACGCTTCTTCGACAACCACAGCAATGGATTCCACGGCAGGGCACATACGGCCAACTCCGCGAGCAGGCCGCTGAGATGGTCCCCGCGCCTCCAATGTGCCAGCTCGTGAGCGATCACGCCCACCCAATCGATTCCGCGCCCTGAGCCACTCACATCGTCGGGCAACAACAGGATTGGTGGCCGACCCCAGCACCAGATCACGGGACTGCGAACATCCGGGTCCGTCCGTATTTGCAGGTCCTTGTTGACTCCCAGCCTTGCTTGGGCGAGACTCATGGCTTGTACGATGGGGCCACTGCTTAGAGGCCGGGCGCAGCGGGAGAGACGAACTCCGACGGCGAACGCAAAGAGCAGCCGCCCGACCAAGGCGGCGGTTGCGGCCGCCCAAGCCCCCAGTGCGACTGTGCGCCAGGCCACGTGGGTCGCTCCCGAACCCGTGTCGTCCGATGATGCCGCGGGTGACTGCGCGAGCGGCTCCGGCTGAGCCCTTGTAGCAGATGTTGCCACAAAGGCACCGGTCTTCATCGCCCCCGACTCGTGCGGCCCATCGAGTTCCGGCACGGTTACCTGGGGCGCTAACAGGCCCAGATGGAAGTGCCTGACCACGCCGCTCAGAGCGGGCACGAGGACAGCCGCGATCATGGCCAGCAGGAGCACCTGGTGGGCCCGGGCGGGCCGCCGCCGCAGCAGGAAACTACCCAGCAAGCCCAGGACGGCGAACAAGGTGCTTTGCCATAGACATCCCCAAAGGGACACGTTCGATAGAAGTAGGGTCCGGATCATTTCTGCCTCTCCTTTCGTTTGCTGTCGATCAAGCCGCGCAGTTTCATGAGTTCTTCGTCGTTCAGTTCGCCTTCGTCGACCAAGTGCTGAAACATCAGGAAAGCGCTGCCCTCGTACGTGCGCTGGATGAGTCTTTGCACCGAGTTGACGCCCGCCTGTTCCCGCGTGCGCGTCGCCCGGTAGATGTTCTTCTTGCCCTCCATGTGGTGCCGCAGCCAGCCCGCCTGTTCCAGCCTTTGCATCGCCGTCAGCACCGTGGTGTAGGCCAACTCCTTCTTCTTCCCGAGCTGCTTCCAGACCGCGCGGACACTGGCTTCCCCCAGGTGCCACACGGCCTCCATGACCGCCCGCTGCAGCTCTCCCAATTGGTCCAGAGGTTGTCTGCTCATACCCCGAGCCTCTCTTTCTTAGAAGGTCATGTTCTCCTATTACCTCACATAGAAGTACTTCCATATGTAGTACATGTCAACAGAAAAATTGTGCTTCTCGCAAAAAATTTTCCGGAGGGTGTTCTTTGCCTTTCCCCGTGGTGGCCAAGCGACAGCGGAAATACTCACCACCTGCTGATCGGGAGCCTGGTCCGACACACCTCCGTGCTCGACGCTATCAAGACCCTCGGCGCCGACCGAGTCAGCTTCGGCAGCGACACCCCCTTCGCCCTGATGCACGTCTGCGTCGCCGAGTACAACGCCTTGCTCGACGGCGAGGTGACACCAGAGGAGAAGAACCAGATCATGGGTGGGAACCTGCTGCGACTGCTTGGCCTGCCCGCTTGATATGGTGCGCCGTAACGAGTGTAGTTAATGGCGCATCGAGTGGGAAAACGCGTGGGTTAAGAACCCACCCTACGAGATTACCCTGCCTGTTTCCGCCAATAGCGCCGCCAAGAGAATAGCTGCCAAGCCGGCCAGGGAGGCGCCGATACCGAAGGCCCAACCGGGGCCGATGGTGGCCCAGAAGACGCCGAAGAGCAGGCTGCCCGGCAGGGCGGCGATCCCGATGGCACCATTGTAGAGGCCGTACCCCGTCCCCCGAGATTCGGCGGGCACGAAGTCGGCGACTAGGGCTCGCTCCGCGCCCTCGCTCATGCCGTAGTAGAAGCCATAGGCCAGGAACAAGGCCCAGAATTGCCATTGGACCTGGGCTTGCGAGAAGCCCAGGTAGACTAAGGCGTACATGGTCCAGCCGGCCAGGATCATCGGTCGGCGACCGATCCGGTCCGCCAGGAGGCCGCCGGGAAAGCTGAAGACGATCTTGGAAATGTGCAGGGCGATCCACAATCCGATCACGGCCAGCAGCCCGAGGTGGAACTTCTCCCAGGCATAGAGCAGCAGGAACATATCGGAACTGTTGCCCAGCGTGAAGAGCACAACGATCCCGACGAACACGTAGAACCGGGTCGGTAGCCATGTAGGATGGGCTTTAGCCCATGCTGCCTTTCCGTCAAGCATTCGTCGACCCGCATGGGCTGAAGCCCATCCTACATGCTTGGGACCGCGATTGTCTGCCTGTTTGGGGGTGATCTCCCGGACTCTCCAGATGAGCGTGGCCACGGCCAGCAGGCCAGGGATCAGGGCTATGGCGAAAACCCAGCGCAAGGCTGTCATTTCTTCCGCCGTGGGCTTGGCCGTGCTGCTGCGCCATAAGCCGTAACCCAGGAAGCCAAAAAGAATTACGATAGCCAGCAGGGAGCCGCCGACCGCGCCGGCGTGATCCATCGCACGGGTGAAGCTGAAGGCCAGAGCGCGAACGTCAGGGCCGACCGAGTCGCTGATCAGGGCATCCCGCGGCGAGGTGCGCACTCCCTTGCCCACCCGGTCCAGGAACTTGAGCCCCACGACTTGTCCGCCGGCCCATGCTGTCCCTGCCAAGCCGGCCAAGGCCATCAACGGCCGGGCTACAGCCGAGAGGCCGTAGCCTGCTACTACGAGCATTTTTCGCTTGCCCAAGCGGTCGCTAATGTGGCCGGAAACTAATTTCAGGAGACTGGCGGTGGTTTCCGCCACGCCTTCCATCAGCCCGACATAGACGGGAGCCAATCCCAGGGGCACCAAGCCGGCGATGAAGATGGGCAGCAGGGGGTTCATCATCTCGCTGGACAGGTCGGTGAACAGGCTCACCAGACCCAGCGCCAGGACGTTGCCCTGCCAAGGGCTGCGCTTGGCCGTCTGCTGTAGATGCTCGCTGCCATCCATGTTTTGAACCGTTACCTGCCGGTGCTTGTCCAACCAAGTGCAGAGCAGAGACCTTGACGGTGAGAAATGAGAAACCGGACAGGCATCCTAAATCCTTGCCTGTGCTCGGGTTGTGTTCTGAGGGTGGGTTGTAGACTTCGGGCTTAGTGCCGGATGATGCGTTGGGCTTTCCGCATGCGCCTTCGTTCCCTCTCCGACGGCTTCTCGTAATAAGCCGTTCGCTTCATATCGCGGATCAACCCCTCTTTTTCGCACAGTTTCTTGAAACGCCGAATCATTTGCTGAACGGACTCGCCGGAACGCATCTTCACCTTGAGCACTCTGGACTCCTTATTTCTACACCCGATTTCCGATCCCAAACAAACGCCGTCACGAGACGTATAATATTTCGTCGTAGGGCACAAAAATATTAGGTTAACACACACACGGCCCACTTTCAAGCCTAAAATCTCGGACATAATTTTCTTGGACCTACAGGACGCATGGGACCGATAGGACCTATGGGACTTGAAACGGGCTGAGAATATGCTACAGTATGAGTGTGATTAGGAGGTTTATTCTTCATTGGAGAAATCACGGCAAACGCTGACAGTTCGAAAGGAACGCGCGATCCTGGTGAGCGCGATTTTGCGAGGCTCGAACGGTTGGGATAACCTGGCGGAGTTGACCGCCTTGGCCGAGAGTGCGGGGGCGGTCGTCGTGGATCGGTTTCAGCAGAAGCTCCGAGCGGTGCATCCCTCCACGTACATCGGCAAAGGCAAGACCCTCCAGCTTGCCGACCGCGTGAAGCGGTTTCAAGCCGATGTCATCATCTTCGACAACGACCTGTCGCCGGGCCAGATTCGCGAATTGGAGAAGATTGTCGCGGCCAAGGTGGTGGACCGTAGCGAGCTGATCCTCGACATCTTTGCGACGCGGGCTCAGACCAAGCAGGCCAAGCTGCAAGTCGAGCTGGCCCAACTGGAATATACCTATCCGCGCCTCGCGCGGATGTGGTCGCACTTGGATACGGTGACCGGGGCAAGCGGCGGTCCGGCGGCCGGAGCGGTCGGCGCCATCGGCACGCGGGGCCCCGGCGAGCAACAGTTGGAGATCGACCGCCGGCTGGTCAGTCGGCGCATCAACGAGCTGCGCCACGAGCTGGCGGGAATCGATCTGCGCAAGATCCGCGAGATCAAGGGGCGCAAAGATTTCTTCCAGATTTGCATTGTCGGCTATACGAACGCCGGCAAGAGCACCCTCTTGAACGCCCTGACCGATGCCGGCGTGCTGGCCGAGGACCGGCTCTTCGCCACGCTCGATACGCGCACGAGAAAATGGACGCCGGCGCGAGGCGTCGAGATTCTCTTGAGCGACACGGTCGGATTCGTGCGGAACTTGCCGCACCAGCTTGTGGAGTCGTTCAAGGCGACGTTGGAGGAGGCGGTCAACGCCGATCTGCTACTGCACGTGATCGATGTGGCCAATCCCGAGGTGATGAACCAGATCGAGTCCGTCAATCAGGTCCTGTCGGACATCGGCTGCGGCGACAAGCCCGTGCTGGAGTTGTTCAACAAGGTCGATGCCATCAAAGAAGTGGGGCCGCTGGAGACACTCCAAACGCTTCGTCCGGAGTCGGTGACCATCTCGGCCAAGACCGGCCTGGGTTTGGATGAGCTTCGTCGCAAAGTGATCCAGCACTACCAGGGCCGCGAGATCGTGGTCCGGGTCACCAACAGCCTGTCCGACGGCAAAGTCCAGAGTTTCCTCCGCGCTCATGGCGAGATCCTCAGTGAGCAGTACACCGACAGCACTGTCGTCCTCGACGTCCGCATGGGCCAAAGACAACTGCCCGACCTCGAACGCCTTCACCCGGAGAAACTCGAAATCGTCCAAGGATAGCAGATCATCTTCGGAGGGAGACCGTCATGAGACGTGCTCAGCAAGGCAAGTTGTGGACGAATGTGCTCGCTGCGTCTGCCGTACTGGTGTTTTGCGTCATTCTCGTCAGTTCTTACTTCAGTGCGCCGCATAGAGTCAGATTTCGCCGGGAAGTCGTGCAAAGAGCTCAGCTCAACGCACTCGCCGCGGCACTTGAGCTAGTCCAGAATGAGTTTCAGACGTATCCTCCCTCCGAAGCTAACGATCCGGTGGGGCGGCCCTATTGCGGAGCTATGAAGCTGGCGGAAGCTCTAATCGGCCGGGACCAGCGGGGCATTCATGCACGGTCCGCATATCGCGTCGATGGTCTGGACCCGAACGGTCTGAAGCCCTTGTATCCGCCTAAGCCTGATACGGCCAATCTCCAGCTTCGCAAAGGGCCCTTTGTGATGGTGAAGAACGCCAATGCCTATCGCCTTGTGGATATCTACGGCAAAGGCAACACTAGCCCGTTTCCGGAGGATACTCTCGTCCTGTGCGACTGCTACCGGCGGGCTCGGCCCGGCGGCGCGAAGACCGGGATGCCGATTCTCTATTATCGAGCCGATCCCTTGGGGACCACACACGACGTTAATCATCCCGACAATCCGCGGAACATCTACCATTACCAAGACAATCGGGCGCTTGTTTTTCTGGGTAAGCCCGGCATACCGGGAGGCAAACTGGGAGGAGTGCACGCCCTCGCCGATGCGAAGCGGTTCTACCAGAACACAGAGAACCCCAAGAGCCGCGCCACATCTGAGCCCTATCGACGCGACTCTTTCATCCTGATCAGTGCTGGTTGGGACGGCGAGTACGGCGACGCCGACGACATCTGCAACTTCGAATGGAAGTACGGGAAGCCCTGACGCAACTCGGTGCAGAACCTCCGAGACCACCAGGTAATTCCTCATTTCTTGCTCCTTGCAGCACTGCGATACTCGCTCCCCGTATGTACAACTGACTTTTCAACTCTGGAAGCGTGTGGCTCGTAGCCGGCGGTTGGTCCGCCTCGGATTGATCGCTGGGGAGATGGGTCAAACTAAGAGCCGGCAGTGCCAATGGGGGGTGCAGACATGAAACGCTCCAAGTGGATCGTTCCGGGGGTTCTCCTTTTGTGTTGGGGGATGGCGGTGTGCGCTGCGGCCGGACCTGCGGCCCAGTCTCAGAGCGCGGAACGAGTCAAGATTCAGGAGGCGAGACTGCCGCAGATCGAGGCCCTGGCTGCCCAGAACCGGGAACGGGTGGAACAGTGGTACAAGGTCCGCCAAAACGAGGTGGTACAGGAGATCACGCGCCGGGAGGCGGCCCGGCTGAGCCTGGCCGAGAGAGGACTCTGGGTCCAGTATGCGGACCTGTACCTCGACCGGTTTTATGCGCCGGCTTACTTCAACGCGGGCTTCTCCAGCTATCGGGCCGCCGTGCTGGGCAACGCGATGATCCAGGAGTACCTCATCAGTGAGATGGCGAACCTCCTGGCCAGCCGCGAATTCGTGCAAAAGCTCGAGCAGATTGTGGAGGAGCGATCGGAGGAGCGCCTGGAGAGACGATCGGAGGTGCCGCTGTTGCCGTTGCTGCGCGATCACGCGGAGGAGCTTCTGATTCTGGTGAGGAGAGTGCAGACGGAGTTAGCCTTACAGCTTGCGCAACTTGGAAACCAGAGAAACGCGAGGCTGGACACGATCATGGAATGGGAAAAACACTTGAAGGAACAAGTTCGTGGCATTCTGGAGTACCTGCGGCAAAACGAGTCGCGCCCGGTGCGGTTCGGCGCCGTCGCGTCCGTCGGACACGGCGTCAACAGCGGGTACTACTGCATGATTGAGGGAGTCGATAAGGTGTTGGAAGTGGGAGATACCGTGGAGGGTGTCCGGGTCCTGAAGATCGACGCCGAGAAGGTCGAGTTCGCCAGAGACGGGACCACCTGGACGCAGCCGCTCGGAGCGCCGCCGCAGCCGTTCTGGGGACGGGCCGAGTAAAGCCATACCGGACGGATCAGGTAGGCCCCCGCCCTGAGCCGCTTCAGTCCAACAGGCCGTTCAGGACCAGCAGCGCTTCCTGGCGCAGGGTCAGAAGTTGCCGCAAGCCCTGACGGGTGTTGACAAGCTGCTGCACCGCGCGCTCCTTGGCGGCCCGCAAGGCCGTCAGCCTGGCCTTGATCTGGTCCACCGGAGCCTTCTGGTCCTGTAGCAGCTCGCGCAGTTCCCGGCTCCTCAGTTCCGCCTCCGTTCTCGGCGCGTCGCTCTTGCCCATCGGTCCAGGTGCCGGATGCACCAGATCGTAGACTACTTGGATCCTCGGCTTGAGAACCGCCCACTCCTGGTCCGAGAGCCCCAACTGCTCTTTGAGGCCCTCGACAGTCTGTTGCCGCTGCCACGCCATTTGCTCGTGCATGATCTGCTGGCGTTCTTCCATGCTCTCGGCATTGCGCAGGCGCTGCGTGAAGGCTTGGGATTGCTCCATCCTCTCTTGCATCTGCTGGGAAGGCTTGGCGCCTGGCCTCCGCGCCTCGGTGGTCTTCTCTCCCGTCTGGGCAAACGCGGTGGGGGACACCAGACCGAGTACCGCCACGCCGGAGCAACGCAAGGCCAACCGACGGGAGACCGCATGATTCCTGGTTTGACACGGGGCAGCAATTGCTCTGTGAACATTCTGCTTCATTTGCTCATCTCCTCTTTCTCCGTGTGTAACGTCAACTCTCGTTCCCGTTCCACGACGCCCTGAAGTCTGTGGCCAAGATGAAAATACTTCATCGCCTGGAATCTCTCCCTGGGCCGATGGCCTTCCTGGTAGAGCGGGCCCTGGATTGCGACGGAAAACCCGTATCCGCCTATGTACCGGTATCCGACGCCCGGGTACGGGGGCAGACGGAGAAACGCGGCCTGCGGCAGGAGTTGCTGGGCGGCCGCTGTGATCGCGCGACCTATCTTGTCCTTGAGTTCCTCACTCGCCCCTCCATACTCAACTTTCAGGGCCATTTCCGCAAATACGGGTTCGAGTTGCGTGAGGCGCAATCTCAGCGCGCCCTCCAACCTGACTTCCTCCGCCCGCGTCCAGGGAAACTTGAACGCCGGCCACAGAGGATCGTCAATACACTGTTGGAAGCGCCGCTCGTATGCCTCGAATCTGCGCTTCACATCCTCGGGTGTGACCAACGTGGCGAGTCCGTGGGCGCCCAACCTGGCGCTGACGAGGGACTGAAGCACGCGGGAACAGTTCTGCAGTTGGGAAAACAACCGTTTATGATCCTCCGTCGTGGACGTATCGCAGAAGGACAGGGCCAGGAACGTTGCCAAGACCGTGTCCAAGGATCCTGCTGCGCTGTTCATTTGCAGGCAGTTGCGGGAGAGACGATCCAGCGCCGGAATGAGCTTCTCCGGGGCACCACAAAAGGGACCCTCTCCGGCAATGAGACGAAGCGAGCGAATCACGCGTTCCACTATCTCCCGTTTGCTCTCAGCCCGCTCCGCCGTGTACCGCTTCGCGAGACCTTCATTCAGGATACGGCGCACGTCGTTCCAGTTCATAGCGCCTCGTGGAGGAACGGCATCCAATTGCGACAGGTATTGTCGTACGCTCGCCGGCGCCTCGGACGAATCGGATGCTCCCACGCTCTTCGCCGCCCTGGACGCTTGGAGTCTGGCCCTCCACGAGTCCACGTCGCGATCATCGATCAGGCCCGCGCGGCGCATCTCCGCCAAAAACAGTTCTCCGTACGTGAACCAGCCGTTGCTCGTGATGCGTGCCATCAGCCGACCCAGACCCGTGGAGGCGGCCTGCCCGGCATGGCGGACCACGTGTGCGACGAGCGGGCGCAGTGCCTCTTCCATCCCTTCGGGACATTGCTTTTGAATCCGCCCGGACATGTCGCCGAGGTCCACGACACATTGCTCCTCGGGTACCGCTTCGTCCGCGCAGAGTCCTGCGACCACCGCCTGCGCGGACTGCCAGACACAATTGCTGTCCGCCGTCATCAGGGCCGCCTGGAAGCGCAGGCGATCCAGCGCACGGCTAACCTCCGCAGGCGCCTTGTTCGCGTCGAGATACGAGTTGAGCTTGGCGTAGACATCCCGCGCAGATGTACAGACGTCCGATGAGATGCGCACCGTCTCGAGCGCCCGCTCAAAGGACCAGTAGGTGCGATACGCCTCCGGTATGAGCGCCCAGTGACCCAGGGTTTGCACGTCGAAGGCTGTACGAGCGGCATCTTGCCCAAGTTCGTGAACGCCCTGAATCGCCACGGTGGCCACGGCCGGACCGTTCGCGCCCTTCTGCGACCGCCATACTACGGACCCGCCGTCCCGCGTTTCCTTCGAGTATTCCCTCCCGTAAGGCAACGCGTTGAGCAGTTGTGTGCCGGAGTCCGTGCTGTCGAACGACTGACTCCCGTCGACCTCGCGGGGCGCGACGTGGTAGTGGTACTGGGTCTGGCCACGGCTCCTTTCAAAGAACGCGGCGACCTCCAACAGGGTTTCCGTCTCGCCGCGAGAACATCGGATCTCGCTCACAATGGCCAAGGCAGACCGGAGGATCGCCTCCGCCGACTTTTGCCCCGGCAACAGGGGATTCTTCTCGCGGTCGGACACAGGTAACGTTCGAGGTTGGGACATCCCTTGTATCCAATAATGGACAGTGTCCGGGTCAAAGATAAGATCGCAGCAACGAAGAAAAGCCGGCGCCTCGCGGAACATCGCGGGTTCGATCCAATAAATGGCGATCCGCCGTCGAGAAACGTCCGAGATCATCAGTCCATCAAGACGGCCCGTGCCTACAGGTAGATGAAACTGGCACGAGAACTCGACAAGAGCTGAATCAGGCGTCTGGGCGCCCACAGAGCACGTGCCCTCAAAGCCTGCTAAAAGCAAAAGCAGGACAGTGACCCCGCCTGCGCGGGTAAGCAAACGTGGGGATCCGTGGTGAACAACCTGAGGCTTCTCGAGTACCGATTTCACCCGATGCCGCGTGTCAAGCATAGGATCACTGTCCTCCAAAGACCTGCTGCGGTTGGCGCGCAATCGTTGCGCCACCTTCTTTCCCGAAGTAGACGTTACTCGAGGGACAGGGTCGTCTGGGCCATCGCGCAGCCCGAGGCCTCGTTGTCGCTGCCTCCCTCCGCCGAGGCCGACGCCGCCGAACTCTGTGAGGAACTCACGCATTCCCAAGCGCCGAGGCCGACCTGATACCAGTCATCATCGCCTCCTGGATATCCCCCGTCGTCGTTGACATAGTAGGCCCCGTAATTGGGCGGTGAACAGTAGGCACCGGCCGACACACTGACACTGCCCGAACTGGCAGAGGCGGAGCCGCCGCCGCTGGGACACGAACCCTCGGCCCAATCCGCCGCCCCATGTACGTAGGCATAGACATAGCAGGAGCAATAGAAAACTCCGGCCTCCGTGGTGTAAAGACTCCGCGACCCGGAGCCATAACCGTAGGAGTAAGGGGTGCTCCCATTTGCGCTGGCACTGGCGTAGGAGGACGTCGGGTTCCCATCACCATCGCCGTTGCCGTACTCGCCGCTGTCATTGCTGTCCACCGCATAGATGTCCGCCGACGCAGGAACGCAGGCAGCGAGCATCAAGGCGACGAAAACACACATAGGACCGAACTGCAGTCTCATAGCTGAACTCCTTTCGCCTAAATCGGCTCATAAGTAAGTTATTCGTGTTCCATCCTAACGAGGTTGATCTCAGTCCATAGACATCACCTCCTTTGCGTAGCCGCTGGATGTGCCACAGATTCCGGATCGATCCAGGCTAGATGTGCGCGCACTCCTCCTAAGTTGCCTTCGGGATACGCAAAGTGACTACTTCACTAACCGCCTGTACGCTATCGATGTTCCCTGGCGCCGAAAGGCGCCGGTCTCAATCGTGGCACGGTCCGTGCTACCGAGCTCGTTTCGCTGAATAGCCCAGCCTTCCCCAAGTCGCGCGCTGGGTCCTCTGGAGGTCGTACAAGCCGTCCTCAGTCTTCGGCTCATAATCCCCTCCGTCCAAAAACTCCGCATCGCCACCTGGCATCACTTTGCGAGGCAGACCAATTACCGTCTCGCGCCCCTTCCATTTCCAATATTCTGCGTGGCCATCCGCCATCGACAGCGTGACCACTTCGCCATGGTGGATCGGAGGGGCGCTGGTGCGGTACCATTTGGGGTAAAGATAGTGCACATAGAAGCTCGTGGAATCGGGCATATGCCCAAGGTCCATGAAAACAGCCCGCTCGGAGGGGCCCGGACTGACGATATCGGTCAGCCTCGTGAGCCTCAATGCGGTCCCCCCAATCCTTCGGCCGAACTGGGTCATTTCGACAGGGCTGGTCCGCCCGTCTACGTATGTGCCTTCGACGAGCCAACCGTTGGCTGCCACAACGGTTGCGTACGTCAGGAGGCAGCCTACCTGTCCGCGCGGGCAGCGGTAAATGTCGACGTTTCGCAGGTACGGCCACAGGGGCCCCTTGTCGGGACGCAGGGTCAGGGCCGAACCGTCCTGCGCAAACGAGAAGGCGCGGCCCGCCCAGCCCTCCAGCCTGCGCAAACCCGAGTCAGTCACGCTCATGGCACGCCCCGAGACGAGCTTGCCGTCGTGCTGATCGGCATAGGCGGTCCAAGCTAAAGTGAGTTGCCTGAGATTGCTGAGGCAGACCGCCCGCTGACCGCGTTCGCGGGCCGTGCGTGTGACGGGGATCAGGATAGCCAAAAGTAGAGCGATAATAGCGATCACCGCCAGCAACTCGATGAGCGTGAAGCCACAGAAACCAGAAAAAGGTTGGTCCCGAACGATGGGTCGGTCTCCTCGCGTCGCCCGACGCAGGTTCGTGCTGCTATCTCCTTTCTGTCTCTCCCCGTGGGGCATCATTGTTTCTCTTCCCGTTTCGGACTGCTGTCCTGCGAAATGTCCGCCGTCTCCAGGAGGGCCGTCAGTAGAAAGCTCAGATACTCCGTCTGCCAAACCGCGACTCCTAATCGCGTTTCTTGAGCGCGTGCCTCGGCCTGTGACTCCACACGCTGTTTCTGGGCGGCAATCTGCTTGGCCGCCGCGTCCCGGTAGTACTCGGGAGGGGTGGCAATCAGGGACCAGATCTGCCCCCGCAACTGGTCCAGGCTCCGTTCGGTGAGCACGTAATCCGGATGCGCGTTGCCGGACGGGGGCTGCGTCTTCTTAGGCGTGGTCGCGATACCGCCGCCGAGCTGCCGCCAGAGGTCGACGCGGGCATAGCGCAACTTCGTCCAACGCTCCTTGAGTTGATCCACCTGAGCCTCGGTGAAAGGAGAGAAGAACGTCGGCAGGAGCGGGGACTCAATGATACGATCGCACCCGCGAAGATGGTCTGCTTGGGCCAGCCGGACCTGATTCGGGTCAAGAAACGGGAACTGAGTCAAGAGGGCATCGATGGCGTACTCCACCAAGTCCTTGTACAGATCGTGGAGTCTCCTTCTGTCGTCGGCGCTGGGATACGGGCCGGCCATCAGATTCTCGCAATACCAGCGAATCTCAGCCTGACGCACCTCGAACAGGGACCTTTGCTCATTCTTGGGGACTTCTTCCCAGTAGGGCGCGAACCCATTGCGGAGGATCTCCAAGCGTGCCGCGTATTCGGGGGAGTCTTGGTGCGCGACGGCGACTTGGCGAACGGTTTCCAGGTATTCCTCCTGCCACGCCTGGGGCCAGGGTGCAGGTGATTTGGCCATGCACTCGCGGATGGCGGCCAAAGCTTGGGCAAGTGGGTCCGGCTCGGCAGGGCCCTCGGCCCAAGCCGGGATTCCCGTCACCAGCGCGACTATCCCAATCGCTACGAGTAACGCGATGAGGGTGAACCCTGCCAGCCTGCCCCGAGCGTCCGCCTCTCGCCGCGTTAACGCATTGGTCCATTGGGCCATCATGACTTTCATTCCGCTCACATGTCAGTCCTGACGGATTCGCTTGTTCTGCCCCTATTCTATATATAAAGACGCTCGAAGAGGGCCAAATTGGACACAAAACTGTGCACTTCTGCGGGGGGGACCTTCTGGTTGCGTAAAATCTGTTGGGGGAACGAGTTATGGCGCTAAGAGTCTTTCCGGCTTTTTCCATCCCCAAGGGCAGGCGTTTCGACGCCGTAACGCTCGCGGAGACGCTTGATAATCCTTTGGAGCCTCTTGTAGGCCGCCTCCTTGGAGCACCCCACGCGCCGGGCGATCTCCTTCATGCGGCGACCTTCCAGAAACCGCAGCCGGAGCAGTCGGGCTTGTGTGCGCGGCAGCGTGCTGAGCACCTCTTCGAGTTGGCCGCGTTCCGCGTTTGATTCTCCCTCTTCTAACGGGTCTCCCGGCTCATCGAAGGGTATCTCACCCGCCCCTGGGGTCACCTCCAAAAGCCTTCGCAGCAGGTGGCGCTCTCTTGCTTTCCGCCGTCGATAGTCAGCCAGCGCGTTGGCCGCGGCGGTGGCGATATACGCCTTGAGGTCATCGGGCCTGTCGTTCTGCGCCAGCTTCGCAAGCACTTCCTCGGCAAGATCGTCCGCATCCTGCTCACTCCCCATCCTGTCGGCAAGCCAAGACCTGACCTCCGGGTAGAGGTCTCGGTAGAGTCTTGCCCATTCAGTCGAGCCCAGCCGCTTGCGGCAGGACCACGCTTGCCGCCGCTTTTTCCTCCCGCTCATCATGGTCCCCCTTCCCGCCGAGCCGCTAATTGCGAACATGCCTCAAGGCCCCTCGTTTCTAAGAAGACGATTCCCGCACGCCCGATGTTGACGCGGTTCCGGAGGGATCCAGTAGGACCCTGCCCGCGGGTCGTTCTCCCACCCGTCCGCCACGATCCTGGGAAGAACCGGACCTCTCAAGAACCGCCAGCCGGGGGCGGCTGACCTACAGGTTCTGGCCTGCTTGCGGGCTACCGCCTCGCCCTGGGGCAGTCTGAGGACGCGGTAGAATACCGGCACTGTACTCCGACCACACCCCTTTCAACCGAGGCGAGGGTTGACTTCCTGCCCCGGGGCGGCTCTAATCGCGACGAAGGCTCACCGGTGGGACGAGCCGCAAGAAGCAGGCCCCGAGGCGCCCCGGCGCGGCGGGTGAGGATTGAGGTAGTATGCAGCCCAGTGGATTTGGGAACGTCGCCATCATCGGCGACGGCGGCATGGGGAGTGTCTTGTCGATCTTGCTCTGTGAGAAGGGAGTTGTCACGCGCATGTGGGGTTACGACGCCCCGCAGTTGGCCGAGATCGAACGACGGCGGGAGAATACGAAATTCCTGGCGGGGTATCGACTGCCCGAGGCGCTCGGGTTCGAGGCCCGGGACGACCGGGCCATGGCGCACGCGCAAGTGATTATCTCTGCCGTGCCCTGCCAGTACATGCGCCGAGTTTGGAGCCGGCTGGCGAAGCACGTCCCGGGAGGCGTGCCGATTGTCTCCGTGGCCAAGGGAATCGAAAATGATACTCTGCTTCGGCCGACGCAAATCCTTGCCGATGTACTGAGCCAAGAGACGGCCGTGGCGGCCTTGAGCGGCCCGACCATCGCCGACGAGCTGGCGCGACGGCTACCTGCGACCGCCTGTGTGGCGACGGAGGACGAAATCCTCGCCCGGAAGGTCCAATATCTGTTTACCTGCCCGTGGCTGCGCGTGTACACCAATACGGACCTGATCGGCGTTGAGCTGGCCGGGGCCATGAAGAATGTGATCGCCATTGCGGCGGGAATTATCGACGGCATCGGCGCCGGTGACAACGCCAAAGCGGCTCTGCTGGCTCGCGGTCTGGCGGAAATCACGCGGTTGGGGTTGGCGATGGGGGCTCGGGAGGCGACCTTTGCGGGCTTGACCGGGTTGGGGGACCTGGTGACCACATGCATTTCCCCGAAGGGCCGCAACCGCTCCTTCGGCGCGAGGATCGGCGCCGGCCAAGCCGTGGAACAGGCCCTGCGGGCGACCGAGTCGGTCGTTGAGGGGGTCTCTACCTGCAAGTCGGTGGTGGCGCTCGCGGCGCGGCACGGCGTCGAGATGCCGATAACGCAGGCCGTTGACGAAGTCCTCTTCCAAGGCAAGCCGGTGCGCCTGGCCATCGAGGATCTGATGAGCCGCCGGCTCAAGCCGGAGTGGGAAACCACCGCCCCATAACGAGGGAGAATGGTGGACGCAGGAGGGCCGCCACTTCCCCGCCCGTCCTCTCTCCTCGGCCTGTGTCTTACCTCCCTTTTCTGTGCGGCCCCACATTATGGGTCGTGACTCCGCGCGACCGGTCCATCTCCCTGCGATCGACGGATAGTACGACCGGGTTTTTGGCCCCGGACAAATCCGTTTCATATACTTTAGTCGGTGCTGCCCGGACTGCCCTGGGGTGCTCAGCGGAGACGTGTGGCGTGAGGGCCCGGAGGCAGCCTGGGTGAAGAACCGAAGCAGGAGTTCAGATTGCGGCGCCGGTCGTCGGAAAGAGGGTGCCGCGTGGGTAGGAACGGATGATCATAGCCTCTTGTCATCCCAACTCAACAAGCGTTCCAAACGCGATCGGTCATATGCGGGGCCTGTACACTTCGTGCACGTCTTAGGGGTGGGGTTAGTCTGGTATGTTTGGATTCGGCAAGAAACAGTCATATCTGATCGGGGTCGATTTGGGCAACGACTGCTTGAAACTGGCGCAACTGGCCAACGGCACGGAAGAGACGTACCTTATGGCCGGCCAGTGCGTGGGTCGTCCGGCCGATGTCGTGCCCGGAACGGCGCGTTGGCAACGCTGGGCGATCGAGGTCATGCGGGAGACGACGGGCGGCGGGCATTTCAAAGGCCGGGACGTGGTCGCGGCCCTGCCCGCCAACGACGTCTTCATTGACCATCTGAAATGGCCCAAGAAATTCGACGGCAAGATTGAGGACGCCCTCTTTGCCAAGGTCCGGCAGAAGCTGCCGTTCGAGCCCATCGAGAAGAACACGCTGATCAAGTACATTCCGGCGGAGCAGGACAACCTCATCGTCCTGGCGACGGAACGGACCGTGATCGACCATCATCTGGCGATCTACGAGCGTGCCAATCTGGCGATCAAGTCGATCGGGGTCTGGCCCGTCGCGTTAGCGCAGTGCTATGCCCTGTTCTTCGGCCGCCGCAAGACGGACTTGGATGCGGTGGTCCTGCTGCTCGACATCCAGCCGGATTGCACCAACATGGTGATCTGCCGGCACAAGAATCCTCTCTACGCCCACACGGTGCCGGTGGGGGCCAAGCAGCTCACAGACGAACAGACCGTGGGCCGGCTCGTGATGGATCTGACGGCCGGTCGACGCGAGTTCCTCACGCTGTACAAGGATGTTCAGATCGAGCGGTTGATCTTCCTGTCGGGTCTGGCCGTGGATGCGGAGGTCTATCGCACCATCGCCAAGCAGTTGGAGGTGCAGGCGCAGATGGGGGATTGCATGGCCGCCGTCGAAATCAAGGACCCCGACCGTTTCG
Source organism: uncultured Pirellulales bacterium (assembly GCA_964354535.1). GTDB lineage: Bacteria > Planctomycetota > Phycisphaerae > Sedimentisphaerales > Anaerobacaceae > PLanc-01. Next base: position 4,746 of record CAYHAJ010000103.1, on the reverse strand, counting down.
GCCTGGAACGGCGCAACCCCACCGCCAGTTGGGCCCTGGCCTTTGGGCTGAGCCTGAGTTAGTGAACCGTTGTCAGTTGGCAGTGGTCCGTTCTTCGGGCTGACAACCGGCAACTGCCCGCTGGGAACCTCGGAGATTGAGTACTATGTCCAACATCAACTTCGTACCGGACGACTATATCCAGAGCAACGAGTCCCGCAGGGCCAACCTGATGTGTCTGATCCTGTTCTCCGTCGTTATGGCCGCCCTGGGCGGCTCTTCCGTGGCGATCCGGATCCGGCAACGGGCCTGCGCGGCTCAGGAAAAGCTGGTCAACACGAAGATGGCGAAGATGGAGGAGTCCATCAAGAAGTTCGAGGACCTGCAGACCAAGCGCAAGGAAATGATGCGCACGGCCCTGACGACCGCGGAGTTGCTCGAGCCGGTCCCACGCAGCGTGCTGCTGGCGTCGCTGACGAATACTCTGCCGCCGGGCGTGTCCTTGACCAAGCTGAACATGATCCAGAAAGAAGCGCCGAAAGCCGCGGCGGACCGCGCGGCGAAACCCAAGTACGAGACGGCCGGGGGGGAGCCTGAGCCCGCGCTCTCGGCCGAGAAGAACCTGGAGACGCGCATGGAGATCGAAGGGGTCGCCCCCAGCGATCTGCAGGTGGCGGCCTACATCGAGCATCTGGGCAGCTCCGTCCTGCTGGGCAACGTCGCCTTGGTCGAATCGATCGAAAAGAAGATCGGGGACATTCCCTTCCGACATTTCAAGCTGACGGCCATGCTCGCCCGGGAAGTCCATCTGACGAAAGACGATATCGACCAGATCCGAGCGAAGGCGGAGCAATCCATCTACCAATTTTAGATTGAGGACAGGCCATGACAAGCGGTTTGAGACAATTCATCTTCTTTGTCCTGCTGATCGGCGTGGCGGCCATCGGCTACCAGTGGATGATCAAGCCTGCCAATCGCAAACTGGCAGACGCGAAACAGAAACTGGAAGTCAAGCGGGCGAAGCTGGCCGAATTCGAGCAGGCGACCGGCAAGACCGAGGACCTCAACAAGCAGTTGACGCAGTTGCAGGAAGCGGTCCGGTTCTTCGAAAGCAAGTTGCCCCCGACCAGTGAAGTGCACAAGGTCCTGGAACAAGTGACGGTGATTGCCCAGAAACAGGGCCTCAAGCCCAAGACGATCCGGACCCTGGTGCAGAAGAACAACAGTGGCTACATCGAACAGCCGATGAATATGAAGCTGGTGGGCAACTTCACCTCCTTCTATTCGTTCCTCCTGGAGCTGGAGAAGCTGCCCCGGATTATGAAGCTTCGCGAGCTCCGACTCGACAAAGAGGTGAACGGGGAAGGCCAGATCGGGGCGGAGTTCATTGTGAGCATCTTCTTCCAGAACAAGACTGCCTGACGACATTGATGGAGTGGTTTTATGCTGTCTTTCATGCGTGAGCAGGAATCGCCCAAGGCCTCCGACCGTTCCTCCGCCGGAGCGGATCCCCGGAACCGCCCGGCCGAGGAGAGTCCCGAGGCGCAGGAATATCTGACCGTCGCGGCCAACCGCCAGAATCTGCGCCGCAGCACGACGCTGGTGGCCATCCTGGTCGGCATCGGGCTGGTCTGTCTCCTGGTGATGATTCGCCGCAGCCAGCCCCAGGTGGCCTCCGCCACCCCGGGCCCGGGCGACCAGACGAAGATCGAGGCCGCCATCAGCCGGTTGACCGGTGTCCGGTCGGAAATGGTGGACCGCGCGGACGAGATCGTGAAGAAATTCTACGAGTTCTCGGACGTGGCGCAGGTGCGGGTGAACGAGTTGGTGAAGAATCCATTTGAGGTGGAAGGCTTCGCCAAGGACCTCAAGACCGTCGCGGTCGCGGAAGACCCGCTGACGCGGGCCGAGCTGATCCGGCGCCAGCGCATGCAGCAGCAGGCGAGCACGCTGAAGCTGCTGAGCATCATGCGCTCCGAGCAGGGGACCTCCTGCATGATCAACGACCAGATTCTGCGGCAGGGGGAGGAAGTCGGAGGGTTCACGATCGCCCGGATCGGCACCAGTTTCGTCGAGCTCGCCTGGCCGGCCAACGGAGGCACCGGCCCGGAGATGCCGCCAACGGAAGAAATGAAAATTACACTAAAGTTGTCTGAATAATGCTACGCTTCCTATCGCATCAGAAAGACAAAGGTCGAGGTCCTTCGGGATCGAGCCGGGGCGGGCTGGACGCGGCGCCGACTACCCCGATCTATCCGGACGACGCGGAAGTGCGCGGGCTGTGCGATCTGTACTCTCCCGAGCCTGTGAGCTGCACGCACGTCCGTGACCTGGCGGATGTTCTGCTCGAATCGGGCAAGATCACGCAGGAGCAGTTCACGCGGCTGCGGCAGGAGTCGAGCAGCCGGTCCGGGGCGGATCCGACGATGTGGCTGCTCCGAGAGAAGATCGTCGGCGCCCACGACCTCCTGGAGGCAAAGGCCCAGCTCAACGGTCTCGAGTTTCGGCGCCTCAAGCCCGAGGATGTGGACAAGCCCACCTTCAAGAAACTGGATCCGGACTTCATCAAACGCAGCAGCATCGTCCCCGTCAAGGTGGAGGGCAAGACGTTGCTCGTCGCGACCAGCGAGCCGACCAATATCTTCGCGCTGGAAGACGTGAAGCGGCAGACGGGCCTGGAGGTCCGCGCCCGCGTGTGCCCGCCGGAGGATATCGCGGCCGTCTGCGCGGCGTTCCACGAGGAGCCGGCCGAGGAGGTCCTGGACGACATCATCAGCGATCTGACCGAGGTCGAGGTCGTGCAGGATACGGAGGAAGTCAACGAGGATCTCGAAAAGATGGCCGGGCAGTCCCCGGTCATCAAGTTCGTCAACTACCTGATCAGCAACGCCGTGCGCGAGGGCGCCAGCGATATTCACATCGAGCCCAAGGAAAAGGAAACGAAGATCCGGTACCGCATCGACGGCGTCCTGTTCGAAGCGATGAAGGCGCCGCAGAAGATGCATCCGGCCCTCGTCTCCCGGATCAAGATCATGGCCAATCTGGACATCTCCGAGCGGCGCGTGCCCCAGGACGGCAAGGTGTCCGCCATGGTCGGGGGCCGGGCCATCGATCTGCGCATCTCGATCTTGCCCACGAACTACGGGGAGAAGACCGTGGTTCGTATTCTCGACAGCAGGTCCATCACCCGCGGGATTGAAAACGTCGGCATGGAGCCGGAGGTCAGCAAAGTCTTCCGGGAGCAGGTGGCCCTGCCGCACGGCATCCTGCTCGTGACCGGACCGACCGGATCGGGCAAGAGCACGACCCTGTATTCCGCCTTGGGCGAGATGGAGGGCGAGCGGCTGAACATCTCCACGGTCGAGGACCCGATCGAGTACGAGCTCCAGACCTGCAACCAGGTCCAGGTCAACGAAAAGACCGGGCTGACGTTCGCGGCGGCCCTGCGGAGCCTGCTGCGGCAGGACCCCGACATCATCATGGTGGGCGAAATTCGCGACAATGAGACCGCCCGGATCGCGGTCCAGGCGGCCTTGACCGGCCACCTGGTCCTTTCGACCTTGCACACGAACGACGCGGCGACCAGCGTCACACGCCTGGTCAACATCGGGATCGAACCGTATCTGATCGCCGCCTCCCTGAACGCCGCCGTGGCCCAGCGGCTGGTCCGGCGCATTTGTCCCAAGTGCAAGGAGCCCTGCAAAGTCCCCGACCACATCCGAAAGTACATTGAGAAGGCCGGCGGCAAGCCGAAGGAGATTGTCCACGGCGCCGGCTGTGACGCCTGCCGCGGCTCCGGCTATGTCGGACGAGCCGGCATCTTCGAGCTGCTGGTCATCGACGACAAGTTTCGGGACATGATTCATACGGACTGCTCCGTGAGCAACATGCGCCGGGCGTTTCGCGACAGCGGCCGGGACACCCTGTTCGATGACGGCATCAAGAAGGTGATCCAGGGGGTCACCACGATCGAGGAGGTTCTCCGGGTCACGGAGGTCTACGGAAAGAGCGAGGACGAAGAGTTTGTGGAGAACCAGAATTAAGATTTAGGATTTCTGACTGCCGATTGATGAAGGGTTGGTTTGCCGAGTGAGGAGGGGAGAGTCCCTCCGGTCCGCTCCGAACCCTGAGTCATAAAGAGCAAGCCGCAAATGGTGAGGATTTATGATTGACATCAAGACGATTTTGGCCGCGGCCATCGAGAACAAGGCCAGCGACGTGCATATCAACGTGGGCTTGCCGCCGGTGCTGCGCAAGGACACCGAGTTGATCGACATGGATTGCCCGCCGGTCACCAACCAGGAGGCCCATGCCATGGTGTCGGCGATGGTGGGGCCGGAGCGAACGAGGAAATTCGAGGAGACGCGGGATCTGGACTTCTCGACCCAGATCGCCAGCGGGCATCGGTTCCGCGTCAACGCCCACGTCCAGCGGGATACGATCGCCCTGTCGTTCCGCGTGATTTCGAACCAGGTGGCCAAGATCGACGACCTGCACCTGCCGCCCATCGTCAAGGAATTGACGGACCTGCCGCGCGGGCTGGTGCTCGTGACCGGACACACCGGGTCGGGCAAGAGCACGACCCTGGCCGCCATGGTCGGGCTGATCAATGCCCGCTACGGCAAGCGCATCATCACATTGGAGGACCCGATCGAATATCTGTTCGAGAACGAGCGGTGCATGATCGAGCAGCGGGAAATCGGCTCCGACTGTCCGAACTTCGCCTCCGGCCTGCGGCACGCGTTGCGTCAGGACCCCGATATCATC
>CAYHAJ010000102.1:0-11479 GCA_964354535.1 uncultured Pirellulales bacterium | reverse complement strand
GGATGTCTTGGAGCGGATCAACACGCATCCGGCCAACCGGATCGAGGAACTGACTCCCCCGCAGTGGAAAGAGCTATTCCTGCCCAAGATCACTCTGCCGCGCTTCCCCGCCCAAGCCGAGCGTCGCGCCGAGTAACGCGGCCGACGCTTCCGATCCCACCGCCATCCCCGGTTCTGCCCTCGATCAACCACGCGTCGTCTGCAAAAGTGATGCCGAAAACCCCCGCGGAAGGAACGGGGTTAGCCGGACGCTCACAGAACAATTGCGCAGAGGAGAACCTTGTCTTCCTCTGCCTACCGCACCATGATGAGTATGACAGTAGGACGCGACAATCGAAGGGACTGAAACCGAAGGAAGTCCGTCACTGGCGCGATGAACTGTACAGGGAGATGGCCTATCGGTTCAAGGAAGACAGGGAGAATCAACGGAAATTCGCGTACATAGAACAGATAATGCCCGACCTGCTAACCGTAATGCGAGGCGAGCTTAAGAAGCATCCAATCTGGCGATCAGCGGTGATTCGCGACGTGCTCACCAAATTCGATGCCAGCCTGAAGCTTTTCGCATATTCTCGTAGAGAGATTCCAGAACTGCGTGAGAAGATGGGCGTTTTGGTGAATCAAGGGCTGGTAACCAGGAGGGAGCGAATCTACACGCTATCCGAGGTTCTCGTGGACTATCTTCGCACTACATCGTGACCAACACCTCCCCCCTTTTCCCCAAGAGAATCCGGGCACGCCATACCCAATTTGGGCCAACAGAAGCAGGCCACCGTTTATCGCCGTCCTCTATCCCCGTTTCACGCGCCATTTGGACTGGCACGACTATCCGACTCATCTCGACCTCGCCGGACTCGTCCGGCATGCCGGAACCGCCAACCACTTCGTCGCTGCTTCCTCAAGTGTCACGAAATGGGTCGAGGGAAGCAAGAAGAAAAACGGGAGGCCCGAGGCGAAATCCCAAGCACCAAACTCGAAATCCCAAACAAAAATGAACTACCTCGCAGCAAGCTGCGAGGTATCGAAACAATCGGCTTACGACTTCTACGCGGCAAGCCGCGGGGAATGAACCCGAATGATTCAAAAGTCGAAGCACAAAGGACCGAAACGCTGCCGCACGCCGGAGGGCCCGTTTTGATCATTTTGGGTTTTGACCATTCGTGCTTGCCTCCGAGGACCGGGACGATGTCCGGTACTTCTTCCAGTTCCGCGGTTCTTGTTCTTGCGTCGTTCGGCCTTCGGCCGCAATCGGAATCCACTCGCGCGGAAACGCAGAGAGAAGCAAGATCGAATCTGCCCCCAAACCGTGCGTCCCAGCGTCCCTGCTTTCACGAAGGTCCCGATCAGGTTCTGCCTTTGGCTTTGCGCTTGGCGCGGCGTTGGGGGGGCTGCGCCGTTTGGCGAGTCCGCTCAACTCTCTCATAGAGGGATTCTGGGGCAATGTCTGCTCCGTTTGGCCAGGAGATCGTTCCCCCCTCGATACGTGCCCGCTTGAAGAAGCTCAGGTTTTGCAGAGGCGCAAATACTGGGCCTTTATCCAGGTACTCCGAGAAATCGACATCGCCGCTGGTCCCGTCATCAAAGACAATGTGATAGCAGTAACCGCCTTTGTATCTGATCTTAGTAACTTCATTCAGATTCCACATGATCCACCTTCATTCCAGTGGGGCAATCCTGTTCACTTCTCTTCCGCCCTGCGCAAGCTGCCAGTTTGCATTCAGATCGTCAGACCGCAGGTCGATCCATTCCCGGACCAGCTTTAGAGCCGTCCGCGACTTCAGATCTCCCCTCAACACATTCCCGAAGAAATCCAGAACGGCCTTGTTGCCCTGGTACTCGGCATGTATGTGCGGCGGGTTATGCTCGTCATGGAACATGCGTATGACAATCCCAAAGAACCGACAAAGCTCCGGCATAGCGTCCCATCCTTTCGAAAGCCAGTGCCTCCATGATTATAGCATGCCGAGCGTCGTTGTGTTTGGGGAAAAAAAGGAACCAGGACGGCGACAGGTACCTCTTCCGGTTCCATCGGACACATTCCGGCCCGTGCTACTATTGCCGCTGGACGGAGGCCGGCCGGGGGCAGGTGTTGACGAAAGCCAGGGACTTCTCGATGAGGATTTCGCCGGTCTTCTCGTCCAAGCACGTTCGCGTGATGTAGTCGTAGCGCTCGAAGCTGTTGAAGTCCACTCTCGTGAGAATATAACCAAAGGCGTCATTGGTCAGGCCGAAGAGCAGATTGTGCGCGCCGTGCATGTTGCGCTTGAGGTAATAGCCGATATTCGGCAGGGCCTCGCCGGGGATGGTCAGGATTTGCGCGTCGCCGAGGTTCACGACATTGACCTGCGTCGCCACGGTGCCTTTATCGCTCAATTGGAAACCCAGCGGGGACAGCCTCACCACCATGCGCAGCATCTCATTCTCGACGGGAAATTCAACGGTCGTGCTGCCACAGAACAGGGCCGGGTCTTCCTGGACCGGGGCGTCCGCCGCAATCCGAATCGCCTCGTCGGCCAGCAGACGTCCGATGCGAACACATTCATCCCAGGTCTGGATGTCCCTGCCGTCAGGTCCGCGGCAGTCGGCGGTCACCATGCCTCCCTGAGCGCTGTTCATGAAGACGGCCGTGCCTGCTCCTCGTTCTTTGATTCGGTCGCACAACGGCCCGACGAAATCCGGACACAGGATTCCCTGATCCGGCCCAATGACCTCGGGGTGACAGGCATAGTTGATGAGCGTGGCCGTCGGCTCGCCCCCGGCGCTGAGAATCTGAATGACGTGGCAGCGCGGATCGTACAGCTTCTCGACATAGTAGTTATAGGCGATCTTGCCCTGCGCCTTGCCGGTGGCGATCTTCACCTTGGCCAGCTGCAGGTGATCCACGGCCTCGTTGATCGCCTCCGCCAGCTTCACGCAGACACCATCAATATACTCCAAGTCTGCGGCAGTCTTGCCATTGCGGTCGGGAAAGCCGTAGCAATCGGGGGCGCTGTGGCAGTGCGTGGCGCCGATCAGGATGTTCTGCGGCGGAATACCCGTCACTCGGCCACGGACCTTGTTGCACAGGACGCCGGGAAATCCGAGGAAATCGGTACTGCAAACGGCAACGCGCGTGCCCTCGTTCTCCAGCACCAGGGCCCGGACGGTCAATTGTCCGATTCTGCGCGTGACAGGCGTCGAGGGCCCGACCCCGCCGGAGACCGGCAGCAACTTCTCCGGCGTCACGTCCCGCACGGCAACAGCCGCGCGGAATGCTCCGAACACGAAACCCCCCGGCAAAAGACACAACAAGGCCCCGGATAGGAGCATCTTCGGCAGACTCGGTCTTGCGCTCATGGCATTTCCTCCCGAATAGATTGACGAATCGGCACACAAGAGAGATCATACATAAGGAAAGTGGGCGTGTGCAATGATGCCTCGCTGTTTTTGGCCATCGCGTCCTATCTGTCGGCCGATGGAATCAGCGCGCGAAATCGAAGAGGTGGGACCATGGACGAGGACAAAGGATTCACCCTGATCGAGTTGCTGGTGGTCATTGCCATCATCGCCATTCTGATGGCGATTCTGATCCCCACCCTGCATCGGGCCCGCGAGCAGGGCCAGCGGGCCGCCTGCCTGAGCAATCTCAAGCAACTCACGATGGCGTGGATCATGTACGCCGACGAGAACGACAACAAGATCGTGCACGCCTGCACCGGCAAAGGCGGCGAATCCCCGATCCCGACCAACGAAGACGGCTGGGTCCACTGGGCAGGTTACTCCGACGCGACCCGAGAAGGCACCCAGATCCAGGCGATCAAGGAGGGGGCCCTGTTCGCCTATTGCGGGACGGAGAAGCTGTACAAGTGCCCGAGCGGCCGGCGCGGCGAGATGCGAACCTACGCGATCGTCGATGCGATGAACGGCTGGCCCAGCACCGGTCCTCACATCAAGAAGAGGACTCAGATTATCCGGGCGGACGAGCGGGCGGTTTTTCTCGATGAGGGTTGGGTCACATTCGCCAGTTGGAGTGTCCCCTACGACCGCGAAGCCTGGTGGGGCTCCGCGGTCACGCAGCCCGGCATCCTGGCCGGCGACAACCGTCACAAGGACCCGCCCCCCGTCCGACATGGGGATGGGACGGATTTCTCCTTTGCCGACGGGCACAGCGAATATTGGAAATGGCAAGACCAGCGTACTCTCGAATACGGCAAGATGATGCCCGGCTCCAACCCCCTGCAGCCCGGCAATCCCGACCTGCATCGCACGCAGAAGGCCGTGTGGGGCAAACTGGGCTACGTGCCGGTTCCCGAGAACAACTGAGAGAATGAGCCGCGTGTGTGGCAGGCAATGTCCTTATCTTGCAGCCGTTGGAGGTGGCAAGATCAGCGTTGATGGCCGGATGGAAACAACAGTTTGTGAAGGAGGATGGATTATGTCGAGAAATATGTGCGCTCCGCAGAAGTTCATTTCTATGGCCGCCCTTGTTCTGGTGCTGGGGATGGCGGCAGGTGTGGCGCAGGCCGGTATTCGAAGCGGTCTGGTGGGATACTACCCTCTCAATGAAGGGGCGGGTACCATCGCGCACGATCTGTCGGGCCAGGGACACGACGGGACCCTTCACAATGGCATCACTTGGATGGCGCAGGGCTACCAGGGCGGCGGAGTCAACTCGAACGGCACCACCGACACCCGGATCCAAATTGGAACCTGGAATCCGGCGGAGGGAACGGGGCAACTTTCTCTGGCCTGCTGGATTCGGTGGGCCGGCGGGGGCGGCACCTATCAAGGCCTGGTCGGCAAGAGAAACACCTGGCCCGACACGACGATGTTTCAGTTCCAGGTCCGACCGGAAAATGGCGGCACGTTTCGCCTGGAAACCGGAACCTATGCGATTGTCTCCCCCAATAACACTCTGAACCCACTCGTCCGCACCTGGGCGCACGTGGCCGCCACCTTTGACGGAACCACCGCCCGGCTTTATCTCAATGGCAAGCAGGTTGCCTCCGGCGCCTTTGCGTTCAATATGGCGGGCACGGGATCCATCATGGGGATCGGCTGTGTTACGGGCGGTGGGGCAGGTTACAGCGGCAACGGCGAGGTCTTCCTGGGCGATATGGACGAAGTCGGTATCTTCAACCGGGCCCTGTCGGAGGAGGAGATTTCGCTCGTCATGGCCGGCTATGGCGGGGACCGGGCCTCCAATCCCCGCCCGAAAGATAAGGCCGTCGATGTACCCCGGGACGTGGTTCTCGGTTGGGACCCGCTCAAGACGGCTACGACACGCGATGTGTACTTCGGGGCGGCCAACAAGGATGTCAACGAGGCCCATCGGACCAAGCCGGGGAACGCTCTGGTCAGCCGGGGCCAGACGGCCACGACCTACGCTCCCGCCGATCTGGCCTACGGCCAGACGTACTACTGGCGAATCGATGAAGTCAACGCTCCCCCCGACGGCGCCGTCTTCCAGGGCGACGTCTGGAGTCTCACTACGGAGCCCTACGCCTATCCGATCACGAACATCAAGGCGACCGCTTCCAGCGCCCAGGCCACCATGAAGGCCGAGAAGACCATCGATGGGTCGGGGCTCAACGCGAACGACGAACACGCCGCGGACCTGATGCAGATGTGGGTGAGCACCGGGGTCCAGCCCAACTGGATTCAGTATGAGTTTGACAAGGTGTACAGACTGCACGAGATGTGCTTGTGGAACTCGAACTCACTGCTCGAGCCGGTCATGGGTTTTGGCGCCAAAGAGGTCAAGATCGAGTACTCGCTGGACGGCGCCGCCTGGATCGAGCTGAAGGGAGTCCCCCAGTTCGCCCAGGGCACGGGTCTGCCGAATTACACGCACAACACCACCGTTTCCTTCGGCGGCGTCTCGGCCAAGTATGTCAAGCTGACGATCGTGAAGAGTTGGGGCAGCATGATGATGCAGGCCAGCCTGAGCGAGGTACGGTTCTTCTCCGTGCCCGTGCTGGCCCGTGAGCCCCAGCCGGCGGACGGCGCGACGGACGTCAGCGTAGCCGCCGATCTGACCTGGCGCCCCGGCCGCGAGGCCCAGTCGCACAAGGTGTTCTTCGGCACGGCTGCCGACGCCGTGGCCACGGGGATGGTCCCGGCCACCACGCAGCCTGCGCACAGCTACACGCCCGCTTCCCTGGAGTTCGGGACCACCTACTACTGGAAAGTGGACGAAGTCGGCGACAGCGGTACCAATGCGGGCAATCTCTGGAGCTTCACGACTCAGGCGTTCGGGCTCCTGGAGGACTTCGAGAGCTACAACGATGCCGTCGACGCCGGCACGGCCCTCTACCAGATCTGGATCGACGGCGTGACCACCGGCGCCAGCGGCTCGACCGTGGGATACGCAGAAGCCGCCCAGGGGACCTTCGGCGAGAGGACCCTCGTGCACCGCGGCAGTCAGTCGATGCCGTTGCAGTACGACAACACCGCGGCGCCGTTCTACTCCGAAGCCAAGCGCGAGTTTACCGCCGCACAGAACTGGACGGACAAAGGGGCCAACGCCCTGCGGTTGTACGTCCGCGGCAAGGCGGGCAACTTCCAGGAGACCTCCAAGGGCGAGATGATCATGAGCGCCCTCGGGACCGACATCTGGGACACCGCCGACCAGTTCCGCTATGTCTACAAGAACCTCAGCGGAGACGGCTCGATGACGGTCCGTGTCAACAGCCTGATGCGCAGCGACGGCTGGGCCAAGGCGGGCGTGATGATCCGCGAGAGCCTCCATCCCGGCTCGAAGCATGCGTTCCTCTGTCTGACACCGGACTATGGGGTTTCGTTCCAGCAGCGTCCGGAAACCGGCAATGTGATGAGCCAGGTGGCGATGAACACGGTGGTCGCCTCGTCCTGGGTGAAGTTGACCCGAACGGGCAACGCCTTCACCGCACAGCGCTCCGCGGATGGCGTCACGTGGACCAACGTTACGTTCACGGCACCGGTGAACATCTCGATGGCCGGCAACGTCCTGATCGGTCTGGCCCTGACCAGCCACAACGCCACCACCCCAACGGCGGCTGAGTTCTCCAACCTCTCGGCGACCGGCAACGTGACCGGGGCGTGGCAGACCGCCGAGATCGGCGCCACCCAACCGAAGGGGAACTCCGCCGAGCCGCTGTACGTGAGAATCGAAGACAGCTCCGGCGCCGGCGCGACGATCGTGAATCCCGATGAAGCCGTCACGGTACGTTCTGCGTGGCAGGAATGGACGATCCCGTACAGTGCTCTGGCCGGAGTGAACCTGAACCGGGTCAAGACGATGTATATCGGCGTCGGCAATCGCCAGGCCCCCACCGCCGGCGGCACCGGCACGGTCTATATTGACGACATCGCTCTGGGCCGGTCGCCGGCTCGGTAGTTTTGAAGCTTTAGAGCCTCTGACAAAAGGGATGCCCGGCTCACCTTTTGTCACCCCCGCGCAGGCGGGGTTCCAGGAAAGTCGCGGTGCTGATGGATTCCCGCCCCCGATCAGGTCGGGGGCAGGTTTTGCGCGGGAATGACGAGAAACAGTGGCTGGGTGGCACGGACAAACTCGTTTGTCCGTGGGCCTATCGAATGATCCCGTCCGGCAGAAAGACACCGACAAACAAGTTTGTCGGTGCCACCCTCGGTCCTATTGAGATAGGCTCTGAACCCGTGCCTTCGAGCGGATCGACGCCCGGGTCGATTCGCGTCGGGGTCCCGGCCGCGCCCTTTGTTGGAGCGGCTGAGCGGTAGTGTCTTTATCCCGGGCGGGTCGGGGGCTATAATGCCGCCATCGATTCCCCCCGTGGGGACAATCAGGTTCGATGTGATGGAGTGGACTGTGGTCGGCCCAACAAGAGCGACACGAAGACAGTTCCTGAAAGCGGCGGCTTCCACCGTCGCCCTTCCCTGTGTGATCGCGCCCTTGGTAATCTGCGCCCTGGCGGCGACCGCTCTCGCCAAGGGTCCCGTTGGAGCACAGCCGAGTGCCGTAGCCCAGCGTGTTGCCGAGGAGATCCGGCGGGAGGCCCTGCGGCCGCCCCATGGCCCGGCGGGACGGCCGCTACCCCTGGTGAGTCACTGGAACATGGGCAGCCAAGGCCAAGGCTGGACACCGCAATACGAGGTCCAATTGCTCGACCAAGGTTGTCACATCCTGCCGTGGTTCAGTTGGCCGCAGAACGATCCCTTGAGGAAAGACGATAGCGCGAAGCGATTCCATGCGTATTATGATGGTTTGATGATGTACTGTCGCGCGCTGAGTCTCCCCATTTCCTTCCGGGGCACGCAATGGGAGGCGATGCTGCTGGAGGAGGAGTACCGCCAGCGGCCGGTGGCGCAGTGCCCCGCGGTGGTCACGCCGGAAGGCCAAGTGCTTCGCAAGCTCGATCCGTTCGGCGCCATCGAGCCGTGGCGCGACCCAGCGAAGGAGTATGTGGACACGCCCGGGATGAAGGAACTCCAGCAGTTGTATCCCGATCCGCCCTTGGTGCTGTTCGTCTCGAACAACGAGGCGCCGGATTTGCGCTGGCACCAGGTGGAGCAATCGAAACGATACTTGGACCAGCATGGGCCGGGCCAATCGGATGAATTCAAACGCCGGGTTGTGGGCCAAGGCTGGATGCAGCGCTATCCCGTCATGTTCCGGGCGATGCGCGAGGCCCTGGTCAACGAGAGCTGGAAGAGGAACGTGCGGTTCGTGGGCTACGGGGCTTTCGGGCCGTCGCACTTCGGACGCTGGGAGGGCTGGAAGCAGTATTCGCTCCTCACCGACCAGTGGACCAGCCCGGACTGGCACATCTGGGACGGCGGCAGTCCCTCGTACTACACGCACAATTGGGATGACAGCCGCGACCATTGGGTCTGGTCCACGCAGGTCGAGTCCATGAACTGGATCTTCATGCTCGACGAAGCGTGGCGCGTGAATCCGGACTTCTGGTGGGAGGTTTCCCTCTGGGACGGCAACGCCGGGGATTGGACGCCGCAGACCGAGTGCACGCCCGAGGCGAGGAAGAAATCCAAGGCCTGCCAATATGTGAAAGACGGCCAGACGTACACGCCCGACCGGTTCGAAGGCTGGGCCCAGTTCGGCCTGTGGCTCCTACGGCCCCGCGTTGTTCGGGAGTTTCGCAGCAGCACCACGCCGCTGGAGCCCTGGCGGCCGTTCTTCGAGCGGCTCCTGGCGGCGGTCGATCGCGTCTATGCGGATCAGACGCTCGCGGAGTTCTGGCGCTTCGGTACGCTCGTGCCCAATGCGGCGCACCCGCATCCCTACCAGGTGGATATCCCCGAGAAGTACCGCGGTATCCCGCGTTGGTTCCTTCTCGATACGAACCTCGATGCGCCGCGTCCCTGGACCCAGCAGACGAAGATCCCGGTCTTTGGCCTGGCCCTGGTGCAAGGCGAGGAGGGGAGCCGGCGTTGGCTGGTGTACGCGCATGCGCCGCTGGAGGACCGGCGGAATGTGACCCTCCTGGTGCCCGGGTACGGCCAAATCGTCGTCGATGTCCCGCGGGCGGGCGCGTTCTATCGGATCGATCGACGGGAGAAGCAGGTGACGCCTGTCATCACGGCATGGGGCAGAGATATGTCTGGGCGATAAGTAGGCCCGCGATGATCTTTTGACATATTGACACTCGTGAGCCAGTTCCCTGGCGGTACCCGCAAGGCACTGGACACACGTGCAGAGGGATGCCGGCCCTATGAGACTGCGAGAGAAACCGTGTATTGTCCGGGTGGCAGCGTCAAGCGGAGTCTTCGGAGCTTGGCGATGGCGGCTTTCCCGTGCGCAGGACCATCGCCAAGGCCTTCGGCCTTGACGCTGCCACCCGGCGCTTTGTCAGAAGACTTTTGGGGACTTAGTGTCTTTATCTTGAGCGGGTCGGAGGCTACAATGTCGCCATCGGCTCCCCCGTGGGGACAATCAGATTCGATGTGATGGAGTTGACTATGGTCGGCCAGACAAAAGCGACACGAAGACAGTTCCTGAAAGCGGCGGCCTCCGCCACGGCTATGCCGTATGTGGTGGCAGGCTCCGCCCTGGGGGCCGGGGGTACGGTGGTTCCCAGCGAGCGCGTGAACATGGGCTTCATTGGCTTGGGCGGCCAGGGGAGCGGCCATCTCCTGGGAGGGGCGTGGACCTACGTGCCGGGCGGGTATGTCGCGCGGGAGGACGTGCAGGTGGTGGCGGTTTGCGACGTGCGCCGCGAACGCCGCAATGCCGCCTGGCAGCGCTGCAACCAGATCTATGCCGAGCGGCTCGGCCGGCCGGGCTACGACGGCGTGAAGGCGTACAATGATTTCCGGGAGGTCCTCGAACGTTCCGATATCGATGCCGTGCTGATTGCCGTGCCCTATCATTGGGCGGCGCCGATGGCGATCATGGCGATGCGATCCGGCAAGGATGTCTACTGCGAGAAGCCCGTCGCCATGACCGTGGAGCAGACCCAGATCCTGGTGGAGACGGCTCGTCGCTACGGGCGGGTTTACCAGGCGGGGACGCAGCAGCGTTCCGAATACGGCGGCAAGTTCCGCCAGGCCTGCGAACTGATCCGGAACGGGCGGATCGGGCAATTGAAGGAGGTTTACGCCTACCGCGAGCCGGGGGCTTTCGTGCCGAGTGCCTGGACGTCGAACCGCTCCGTGCCGGTGCCGGAGGGATTCGATTGGGACCTGTGGCTTGGGCCGCTGCCGTGGCGGCCGTTCGGCGGAGAGGCAGGTCACACGCTGTCGGGTCTGTTTGTGGGCGACGTGAACTGGAGCCCGCATCACTACGACATCATTCAGTGGACGGTCAACCCGAACGTGAAGGCGCCCATCGAGGTGAAGTACACCAACGGCGCCATTGACTACCATTACGGAAACGGCGTCGTGGTTCATTCCCGCGCCTATCCCGGCGAGCCGGTCGGCCCCGATGGCGGGGCCTGCTTCGTCGGCACGACGGGCCGCCTTGCCGTGGATCGTGGCAACATTGTGTCCTATCCGGCCAGTGTGCTCCGGGAACCGCTGCGGCCCAACGACCAGCGCGTCTATCGGGCCGACAGCCATTCCGGGAATTTTCTGGAATGCGTCCGGAGTCGCAAGGCGACGATCTGCAATCCCGAGGTCGCGGCGTACACCATGAACGCCATCCTGATCGGCGGCATCTCTCTGGCCCTGAAACGCGATCTGCGCTGGGACCCGGTGAAGCTGCAATTCGCGGGGGATGACGAGGCGAATCGCTTGCTGTCGTACGCGCCGCGACCGCCGTGGATACTGTGAAACATGAAGTGTGAAGTTTATGGTATAGGAATTTGTTTTTGTGGATACCTGCTTTGTGATCGCCGGCGCGGCCAGCCCAGCCCGGAGGGCGAAAGACAATAGCCCAGCGATTTATCGCTGGGTATCATGGGCACGAAACAAGACCAGTCCCGCTAGGGACGAAAGAACGCCTTTGGCCTGGCCTCGGCTTTCTTTCGCCCCTGCGGGGCTTGCTTTCGTTTCGGACCTTTGGTACCCACCGTTGAAACGGTGGGCT
>CAYHAJ010000101.1:0-21537 GCA_964354535.1 uncultured Pirellulales bacterium | reverse complement strand
CCCGAGCCGCCGATGGTCTTGCCGCAATTCTTGCACTCCACCATGCCGCCCGAGGTGTCGAATTGTTCCCGCGGCAGGGTGGCTTCCATCCGTTCGAGGGCCTCTCCGAGCCAGCGTCCGGTTTCGGTCCTTGCGATACCGCAGCGGCAGTGGTCGCGGGCCTGGGCGATAAAGAGGGCGTTGGATAGAAACAGATTGGTTTTTTTCATGGCCATTCGTTCTCCTCTTGTTCCGGGGGCCAAGTCATGTAATCGACAGCTCTGCCGGTCGCCGTCCAGGCCCGTATTTCGTCCCCGACGCCGACAGATTCCCGCCAGCCCGGAAGCATCAGCACGACGAACCGCTGGCAGAGGCCGAGGAAGTGCATGTCGATGGGTTTCCAGAAATCCCAGCCGGCGGGCAGGTAGTCGGCCAGGGAATGAGAATGAACAATCGGGCTAAAAATGTGCATTCCCTGGCGCATCAGGTGTGCCGCGGCCTCACAGGCGACCTGGAAGCGGACCTGGCGCACGGCGGGGTCCGGGTGTGAGTAGGGTGAGGCGAGGTAGTAGAGGTCGGGGGTCATTGCGGCTCCTCTGTTGTTGTCGGCAGGCCCGCTTGTTCCAGGGCGTTGGTCCAGGTGAGGACGGCATCGGCCACCAAAGCGAGGTCGGCGTCAGTTATGGTTTTGTCGGGCATTGCGGCTCCTTCTCTGCTTCGGCCAGTGCCTTTTCCAGCACGTCCGAGCGTCGTTCAAGTTCCTTGAACAGCGACGCGAGCCCGTCCACGTTGCCTTCATTGATTGGCCGGTATCCCCATGCGTTGATGCCTTGGCGGGATCTCTGCACATCCGTCGCGGCGCAAAGTACGATCCAATACACCTGCCCCGGCCTAGCTATCATAAACTCGCGTGCGGCAGTCGTCAGTCGTTTGGAGCGGTCGAGAATTACTCGGGCTTCGGTTGGCATTGTTGCTCCTCAAACAGCGGCCCGACGTCGGTGCCGGAGAGGGCCGGGGCCTGGACGCGGGGGACAAGCTGGCAGTTCACGCGGTACAAGAGCGGTAGCGACCTCGCGGGCGCCGCTGCCGCACTTGGGGCAGATCGGGTCGGCTGGGGCCAGACCGTAGCCGCAACCTGCGCACATGAGCGTTGCGTTGCCGCCCTCGATCGCGCGGCGGTAAGCGAGTTCGTCAGCACCGACCATCATCCCGCGGGGATCGTTGGACTTGGCCAAGCCGTCGGCGTCGCGCGGTTCGGACAGGAGCGCCAGGGTGCGGGTGAGGTCGTCAGTGGTGGTCATGGTTGGCCTCCTATCCATCGAAGTATCTGGGCCGCAACCTGTGGCACTATTGAGTTTCCGTATGCTTTCAGAGCGAACTTGTTCCACCGCATCAATCGCTTGACGAGACGCGGACCAATACACTCTTGCCCGGCCCGCAGCCTTTCTTCGTGAGACAAGGATCGCCATATTTCGAGAAGCGGAACCAATGTTTCTGGCAATAGCCCCTTCTGCTCGCTGGTACGCCACAAACGATACAGGGCTTCCGTTCCTTGCCTCTCTTGCCGTGCTGCCAATGCCATTTCGTGTGGCATGCCGCGCATAGAATCATCAGGTTGACCAGCGAGTTGTTCGCCACATTCCCGTCGATATGGTGGAACCCCACGCGGTCTTTCGTCCCGCACTCCTGGCAGGCTTTCGGTATGGGCAGTTGGCTGTGCTGATAGAGGGTTCGCCGTGTCGGATTTAGTGACGTTCTCGCCAACCCCATGCAAATCGAGTTGCAGTACCGCCTGGCCTTGAACCTCGTTCGATCCTCCAGCGTTTTCCGAAACATCTTCCTCGTCAGAGGCTTGCCGCAATACTCGCATAACTTCGCTTGGTCTGGTAATCGTGGTCGTCCCATTGGTGTCGTACCTCAAAAGTTGTCCATCCATCCATCCGGATATCCGCAAAGCTGACCAACCCACAGGTTTGACAAGCAGCCTGGGCGGCTCCCAGTCGAATTGGGGCTGTCCTGGTCGGCTTGGCCATGTTGCAGGACAACGCATAGACTCCCGTTGTTCCGGGTCACCTGGCTTGGGGGCAGCGTGGCGTTCTTCGCATCCTGGGCGGCCGGCGTCGGCCAGTCCACCACCTTGACTTGGAGCTCCAGGCTCTGCGTCTGGTTGATCTGCTCGCCGTTCTTGCCCTGCCTGAACATCCGGTGTCCGATTTGTGGCTCCCCGCCGTCCGCCGCCGTCAACTGATGAGGCTTCACGCCGACTTCCGTTGTCGCAGGGGTCCGCCAATCCGTCACCCGTACTTGGTCCGCAAGGTTCGCGCCATATTCCTGCCCCAGCGGGCCGAAGCGCCGCCACGAGCCCTGTTCGTTCTGCCCCGTTGGCCGGGACGCCGACGTGTCGCTTGTCCTGGGCGTCATCCATGCGTCTCCCGACGATCCACACCCTGTCCCGCTTGTGCGGCGCGCCGACCGCCCAAGCACCCATAACAACTGGCCAGCATGTGTAGCCCGCGCCCGCCAGTTCATCGAGAACCCGGTCAAGCCCTCTGCCGAGAATCGCAGGCACGTTCTCAAGCAGCAGCCAGTCCGGTCGTCGCTTGACGCCGTGCAAGAGCCGAACAATCTCAAAAAACAGTCCTGATCGGGAACCGTGCAGGCCGGCGCCTTTGCCGGCGCAGGAAATGTCCTGGCAGGGGAATCCCCCGGTCCAGATGTCGGCTTCGGGAAGTTCGGCGGGGTCAATTTTGGTGATGTCTTCATAGATAACAACTCCCGGCCAGTGCTTCGCCAGCACGGCCCGGCAGAAGGGGTCAATCTCGCAAAACGCCACGGTCTCATATCCGCCAGCCATGCGGGCAGCCAGAGAGAAACCGCCGATGCCGCTGAAGGTGTCAAGAAGGCGAAGTGCCATCCCTGACCTCCTTTGCGTCCCTGCTGATCGTCAACTCGACTCGCGTGATGCAATCCGGCCAGAGTAGCCCGGTGATCGCCTGGAAGCCCCGCAGAGCCGTGAAGGCGCAATCGCTGCACAGCCCGCCGGTCTGCTCGGCCTGATGGGTGATAATGTCGCAGCGGCATTTCAGGCAGGTGGTCATGGGTTTCCTTCTGCGTTGGGGAACAGCGGCGTCTTGATGGGCTTTGCCGGCACGGCGCCGGGCTCGCCCATGTGTTCGGCCCATGTGAGGGCCACGGCCAACGCCGCCCACACGTCGGCCTTCAT
Organism: uncultured Pirellulales bacterium; assembly: GCA_964354535.1. Lineage (GTDB taxonomy): Bacteria > Planctomycetota > Phycisphaerae > Sedimentisphaerales > Anaerobacaceae > PLanc-01. Next base: position 18,335 of record CAYHAJ010000101.1, on the reverse strand, counting down.
GCCGTACAGCGACCCCGGTGCGGCCTTGATGCCTATTGCCGCCGCCTTGGAACCCCCGAACCTGTCGATGATTGCCTGGCGCACTTGTGGGTCTTTGGCCGTGTTCATTTTGCAGAGCGTCATACAGACGCCGGGGAATTGGCCAGCATCCATGTAATCATCCGGCCCCGGCCCCCACCTGGACTTGCGGAGAACGAGGTTGAACGACTCGCCCCACGCCTGAATGAACCGGCCAATCCATCGCGTAGTGTCGAACAGGTCGCGCCCGGCCGTCATGCCATAGCAGGCGGTCATCTCGACGGCAAGGTGCCCCACAAACTTGCGCCAGCCGGGAATCATGTGTAGCACCACGTGATTGTCGGCCTTGGCGTAGTCTACGGGCTTGCGCGTTTCGGTATCGTATAGTACCCAGGCCGATTGCGCGCTGCCCGGATCAATGGCAAGTAGTATCATCTCTCGTTGCTCTTGTTGTTGAAGATGTAGTACACCGGCTTGCCCGCGAACACTTCGAGCGAGGCGTCGCGGGCAACGTGGATGAATTGGTAGATCATTTTATAGGGTTGTTTGGTTTTCATGGTCAGTTACTTCCTCTTTCTCGCCGCTCGCCACGCCCCAGCGGCCATTCGGCCCGCGCCTGGGTAGCCAGCACGGCGGCGATGCAAACGGCGCGGAGGGGAGAATTGTTGTATACTCGGCAATACGTAGGATAGATTGGATGTCGTGGGTAGTAGACCGCTGCCCCGCCACGGAAAATGTTGACCTCGAAGGTCACTCCCCGCCTCGTCATCCGCTCGATGACCTCGCCACAGTATTTCCATTGCTGGCATGGGTGCCACAATCTGCGCTTACACATGACGCGCCATTTGCGATCCACCCACCAGAACCGAGTTTTGCTTATTCGCCACCCCATGACCACCCGCGCCACCATGGCGTCAAGTTCGGAGTTGGACAGGTCGCGCAATTCGTTGGATGTGTAGGTTTTACTCGCCATCGGGATTCTCCTTGTCGCACCCAAGGGCAACTTCGCGGGCCTCGGCCTCTGCTGACAGTTCATCGAGAAACTTTACGTACTCGTATCTGGGCCACGAGCGGGTTTCTGTGTTGATTAGTTGCTGAATCCGGTCAATCAATTCTTCGGATTTCATTGGTTAATCCTTTCTTTCCGGTAGTTCATTGTGTTCCTTGTCGTCGATCAGGCGACCGGCTTCTCTTGTGTCGTCCAGGCCAGCCAGGATGGCGTCGGCAGCGGTGCTAAACGGTCCTACCCATCCCACGTATTCACCGCCGCGCACGAACGACCAGTACCATCCCGGCGTAGTCGGGTAAGGAAACACCCTGGCAGAAAAATGTCGAATCTCGATATCCCTATTAACCATCGCCTCAATCGCATCCCGCAGGCGGGTGATGTTACCACTGGCCTCGTTGCACCACGCGCGCAAGGCGGCGTTCTCGGCATTGAGTGTCGCAAGTTCGTCGAGGAGGGGCTGGCCGGGGTTGGTATCATCAATTGCCTTCCACGCTAAGCTTATATCACCTTCCTCGTTTTCTACACAACCCTGCGCATGTATCAATGCTGCTCGCATCGCCGCACACGCCGCATGGGCCTGCTCCAACCGCCGCTTGAGGTCGTCGATCTCTGCGATAAGTTCCTGCATCCACCGCCATTGAGGACCCTGTATTGGCACTGCTACTTTCCTCAGTTCTTCCAGCCGTTCCGGTGTCATGCCTTCTCTCCCTTTCCATAGGCGTTGATGTAGAAACCAGTGGTTGCGGTTGGGGGTCCGCATGTTGGGTATCCCTTTCCAAGACGGCCATGACGCCACAGGCCGCGCAACAATTCTTCCTCAACCGGCGTTTCCGGCACGATGCAAAGCGAAATGCCATTTGTGCCGTTCTCATAATTTACCAGCTCTATTTTCATTGTTGCTCTCCCTTCATCGCAGCGTCACTCGAACCCGCTTCGTAGACCCCAGGGCGGTCGCCGCTCTGCTCTGCGAGAGCCAGAATCATCCTTGCCGGATCGTTACGATCTTCTTCCGCCATTGCGTGCTGATACTGGCCTCACTCGCCTTGCGGTTGACGATCAGTTCCTTCCATGTCACCAGGAACCGACCACAGGCGATGTCCTGGCCCTTGACAAGCATCCAATCCCGCTGGTCCTCAAGGTCCGCGTACTCGTCGGCCGCGGGTTTCAGTTCGACAAGCCGCTCCAGGACCACTTCAAGTTCCTCATTGTCTGACACAATCAGATTGCCGCCCGTGGTTATGTCTGGGGTGCAAAAGGAATAGAACTGGCACTTCGGGCATACGTCGGGGTCGTTCACGCCGGCAGGAGCTTCTCCCGCCGCAATGGCATCGTTTATCGCCTTGGCCTTGACCAACAGGGCCTCGCAGTAGTCCAAGTCCAGCGGGAACGACAGTAGCCGCATCTGGTAGAGATTCTGCTTGTTGACCAGTAGCAGGTAGCACATCTCTACGTTGTGCGCCAAAGCGTAGAGCATCACCTGTCCCCTGTACTTCCGGGTCCAGGGATAGCGGGCCAGGTCGTCGTAGGTCTCAACGCGCGGAAAGATGTTGCCGCTCATCGTCTTGATGTCCACCACTCCCAGCGTGAGCCACACGTCGGGGGCTGTCTCGACCTGTAGGAAACCGTCGATACTGCCGCTGATCTGGTACTGCTTCAACAGGGCGTCACTGGTCGGCGTCTGGCTGCCGACGATCCGCCAGCGCGGGCTTGCGGCCATGCCCGCCTCGGACACGATCCTGCCGATGACGGGTTCCAGGATCGTGCCGGTCTCAAAGATGCCCTGCAAGCCGTCGTCAACCGGCCTGGCTTTGTCCCACGCCGCCCGCATGTAGTACAGCCGCCGCAGGCAGGGGTCGTCCAAAGCACTGATTCTGTTGACGTGGCACTGCTGGCTATGCTTCTTGGTTGCCAGCATGGCCGACAGGCTGGCCGTCACGTCGATGGTGGGGGTCGTCGCGGTTATCATGGTTCTTACCATTCGTGTCCCGGCTCTTTGGGTTCCTGGTTGCTGGCGTCAACGGATCGCGGGTCAATGCCCTGCTCGTCGCACATCTTGTCGAGCTTGCCGGCGATACCGCCAAGCCACTTCTCGGAAAGTTGTTCAGGGGCCTTCGCCACGATGAGCTTGCCGTCCGTCTTGGAGGTGAAGTCGGCGATTTCGTGATACAAAGCCGCCTGCCCGGCGGGGTCTTGCGGACGAAGTGCCCGCAGGCACATCTTGACGTGCTCGACCTGGTTGCTGCTGGCCTTGGCCTTGGCGGTGCCGCCCTGTGTGCCGTTGCCACGCTTGACGCTGGCGGCCTTGGAGGCGTCCTCGCCGGATCCGGCCATGATCGCCTGGAATCGTGCCGCCGGGATGCCTCTCAGGCCCAACAGGGCCTTTATGGCGTTGCCGATGCAGATGTGATACGCGGCGTTGCGGATGTTGTTCTCGTTGATGTCCTCAGTAGGTCGCCACTCGCCGCCCGAGAAGCCGAGGAACTTGTCGCGGGTGCTGTACGCGCCCTGGGCGAATACCTCCCGGTCACCCATCGAGGCGTTGCATTCGTAGACGTAGCGGTATCCGCGTCCGATGGAGTCCGAAATCTCCTCCTTGTGGAACTTCTGATCGTGGAACCGGATGGAGAACAACCGGGCGACGCGCTCGGCTCCGGCTGAGGACAGGCACATTTTGCCGCCCTGCTCTGTCCAATCCTCGGTATAGGTCTGCGTAATGAGGATGGTGTTAATGGCCTTATTCAACCTGGGGGCGAACTCGGCCTTTTTCTCCATGTTGATGCACATCAGTTCCGGGTCGCCCTCGCTTATTACGCGGGCCAGTTCGGTCGAGGCGTTCTCGACTGGTTCTGCTTCAATGATCTCGTTGTTCATAGTCATTCTCCTGTTTGTGGTTGCCTTATTGAGTTACTTGTTTGTGGTTACGCGGTAGTTTCCGCTGCCGCCTTGGCCTGGGCCTTGGCCGCCGCCCTGTCCAGTTTGGCCTTGACTGCTGCCGCCTTGGCAATGTCGGCGTTGGCCTTCTTGAGGTCCTCGTAATGCGCCGCCAACAGAAAGCCGAGGTCGGTCTCGCAGTCCTCTTCCAACGCGCCCTTTGCGGCCCCGCATTTTGCTATGCGAGCAGCGCGCGCGGCCCTGTACGTCGCCCACAGTTTGTCTCGTGACACGTAGGCCGCGTTCAGTTTGGTCTGTCCCTGTTCGTTCGTCATCGTCTCTGTCATGTTTCTGTACTCCTAAGGGGTTTCGGTTCCTACTTGCGGCGGGCGGGACTCGCCTCTACCGTCTCTTCGGCCTTCGCCCGTTCGATGACATATCTGGCGTCGGCCGCGCTCATCTTCCGATTCCGTAACCACCACTCCACTTCGACCTCTGTACTCACCAACAACCGTTTGGCAGCGGCGGCAACGATGCTGTCTACGTCTGTGAACGAGTCCAGCCCGAAACATGCCGGGCACGCCCAGGCATACTCAGCCGGGCCGTCTTTGTTGCCACGAAGGGTAATGACGATCTCAGCAAACGTCACCAACGAGCCGCAACAATCGCAGCGCGAAAACGGTATACACCTAACATCGCCAGTGAAGGTTGCGGTCATTGTCCAGGCTCCTGGGCGGCAAGTAGTTCAGCCAGACGTTTTTCATGCATTTCCTTTCGCCGGCGGAGGGCCTCGACTTGGGGATGGGGATTCGCGGTGTCGGCATCGCAGAGGACGTGGTTCTCGGCCAGGAGCCGGTCGATCTCGTCGAGGAGGCTGATGATGATCGTCTTGTCGTTCACGCTCATGTCGGGGTGGACGATGACTTGCTGCCTCAACTTGGCACGGTATTCCGGTGTCAGTGTCGTTTCAGTCATGTTCCTTGTCTCCTGCGTTAGAGTTCGTTCCTACTGGGACCGGCAGGATTTGCACCTGCATCTTCGTCGTCAGCGTAGCGCTCCGCCTTACCCGACGGCTCTACTGCTTGAGCTACAGTCCCGCAAAGCCGCCGTCTTGGGCCATTTCCCGACGTGCGGCGGCGAATAATTTGCCACGATGGAAGCCTCCCGGTTTAAGTGACCGGCGCTTTCCAGTACCAACTCTTATCCTTGCCTTTGGGCACCTTGCCCACATCCCGATAGCCAAGCGGCTCGTGGTCAACCGCTGGCATCATCACAAACATCAGGAGGACTATTGGCATAGTGATCTCCTTTGCTCTCAAGTTGCCGGGCGGCGCTGGCGGAATGTCGCGGATACCCGCGCCCGCCGCCCGGCTGAGTTATCCTATTCGCCGTTTCAATTCCTCCGTCGTGCAGGTTTTGCTCCCATCTGGGTGCGTCACGCTGCGCGCGAAAAGGCGAGCGCGGGCAGTGTTATCAGCAGCAGCGTCGCTAGGTCCACTCTGGTCTGTTGCGCTGCCCGCACTGGCCTCCTGGGCGGCAAGGGCGGCAACTCTGTCGCGTCTCATGCGGAGGGCACCACGGTAGTCAGTGACGGCGTCGGTGATGTTGTCAGCTAACTCAATCGCCATATGAAGCAGTGCGTCGTCCTCGACCGCAGCCTCAAGACCCCACAGCCGGTCGATCTCGACAATACACTCGGTAGTGGCATTGTGCTGCCAACCGTTTCTTAGGTCTTCCAACCGTTCCGGCGTCATCGCCACCTGGTTCTCTTGCCTTTTTGGCTTCTGGCCGTTGAGCATGGCCAGCCCGGCGTTCAAGTGCCGCATCAGTCCGTCTTCTGGTGTCATTTCACTATCTCCACGAGTTTCGCCAGCTTGTCGCGGGCAATCTGCGCGTCCTTGGTCAGCGCCGAGTCCGGTCAAGCTCCCTATTTCCAGCCCATCAGCACGCCTTGCGCACCTTCTTCGCCATTTCCTTGTCGATTTCCTTGATGACCGCAGCGCAGAACCCGCGCAGGCCCTTCACGGCAGTCGACCGGGTTGCCGCCGCGCCTCCCCACGCGACACGGCGTAGGTCGCTCGCGCCGCTAACGGCCTTGATCTCGACCGGCCTAACTCTCGCGCCGTAGTCGATTGTTTCCAGTTTTACCTTCATCGTTAGTTCCTTTTTCTAGTCCCACTCGATTTCCTGTTTGACTTTTTCCCAATAATTATTTGTCAGGTGATATTTGCTTTTCCATCGACTCCCGGAGTTCCAACAACGAGCCCGCTCTTCGTCCGTTTTCGCTCCGTACCGCGCCCAGTACCGAATCATCACTTTCTCAGTCGCCGCTCGGTCGTAGGCGAGCCGGGGGTAGTCCGCCGCCTTGCCACCGCCGTCGATCCAGGCCGCAATGCCGCACTGATATGGCCCCACGCTCGCGCCAGCATCCCCAACCGCTCGGTCGTTGCCGCCGGACTCGACTTGCCGAATCGCGTCACACAGGCGACGTTGGCCAATGGATACCGATTCGCACACTCCTCTGGCATGTACCACGCCTTCACGTCGTGGAACTGCCGGGGCCAGTAGTGGAAGGACTCGTTCAATGTTTGTATGAACGTCCTTGCCAGTCCTTGGCGGGGCCATGTTACTATCAGCACCCGCGTTCCCGTCTTGTCGAGGGCCAGCACCGCCCATGTCCAGCCGTCCTTGTGATGCGCCATTGTCAGTCCCTTTCATTTGTTCGCCCGCGATCACCACCGCCAGCAGGGCCAGCGACGCCGTGATTGCGGCCAGTTTCAGTCGAAGGTTCATTGTCCGGTCTCCTCTGCGGTGGAAAACGCTGCATCGACCATCTCCGCGAACTTGGCTCGCTGGGCGTCCCCTGCGGCGTCCCCTGCGGCCCGTACGGCCCATGCGGCGTCCCCTGCGGCGTCCCCTGCGGCCCGTACGGCCCATGCGGCGTCCCCTGCGGCGTCCCGTGCGGCCCGTACGGCCCATGCGGCGGCCCGTGCGGCGTCCCGTCCGGCGTCCCCTGCGGCGGCCCGTGCGGCGGCCCGTGCGGCGTCCCGTGCGGTCCATGCGGCGGCCCGTGCGGCGTCCCGCAACGACTCATCGCCGGTGGTCAGGTAGTCCCGTACCACCTGCGGAGCGTTCCATTTGTCGATCACCTGCAACGCGCACCATCGGGCGAATGCGCGCAGCAGGCTCGTGGCGTCGATGCTCTGGATGATCTTCCTCCGCCTGCCCACCCATTTGTCCACCGGCTCGCCGTGCGAAACCACGTCGCCCTCAAGCTCGACGCGGTGGAGCATCGGGCCCGGAGCGTAGGTCACGGCGTCGAACGGATGCTCGCTGGCGTGCAGGCCGGCACCACACGGCACAACGGGGTCGGTATGCTCTAGCCACTCGCCCACGGCCGGAATGGGTCGCCCGTCGCGGAGAGTGTCGGATGTGAAGTGATAGCCTATCATTTCATGCTCCTGTTAAATCCCGGCCTTGTCGCTAGACCTAGGTTGTTACTTGGGTTTTTTCAAATGACTCGGCAAGTCCAGGTAGTTCACCTTCAGCCCCGCCGGGATGCTCTTAAGGCCAGTGCAATCGCGCAAGTCCAGGTAGTTCACCTTCAGCCCCGCCGGGATGCTCTTAAGGCCAGTGCAACCGCGCAAGTCCAGGGAGTTCACCTTCAGCCCCGCCGGGATGCTCTTAAGGCCAGTGCAACCGCGCAAATACAGGGAGTTCACCTTCAGCCCCGCCGGGATGCTCTTCCGGCCAGCGCAACCGCGCAACTCCAGGTAGTTGACCTTCAGCGCCGCCGGGATGCTCTTAAGGCCAGTGCAACCGCGCAAGTCCAGGGAGTCTCTAGTAATAGCCAGAATGGTCGGATAGCCTTTGGCGTCAACTTCGCAATTCGTAACGCCCCCGGCTTCGGCCATCTTCCGCATCTTCCCCGCCCGGATCGCCGTGGCAATGACACGCGGGCAGGGCCAACTTTCGCGGTCTTTCCCGCCGTTCTTGGGGAAAATCTCATGCAGGGCGGAATGCCCACAGCAGTCCTCGACTGCTTCTGGCGACAGTTTGGCGATGTCGTCATCGGTCAGGAACAGGATCGTTCCGTCAGTCATTTCAGTCCATGATGGGAATTCGCACATGTCAGTCTCCTAAAAGCCCGGCCGGGGGAGCCTTACTTCGCCTTGCCCCGGTTCGCCCGATTGCGTTGGCTGATGGCATTCTCGGCAGCGATCTTGAGCGCAAATTTCTTCGACTTGCCGAAGTTGTATATGTATTCCAGCATTGCCAGGTAGGATTCGCGGTTTCCATACTTGATGAGTGCCTCAGGGCAACGCCGCGCACCAGAAACAAGCCGATCGTCGTCAATACCAACAACGCAACAGATCGAGAAAAGGGCATTGATGAAAAACCGCGTTCGGATATGCTTGGCTTGCATGGAGATAGCCGAATCCATCGAGTTACGGTATCGAAACCCTCCGCGCGGAGAGCGTCGTTCTTAGGTATTTTCTGGAGTATATTGATTGCCTCATTTGCCCGTTGAATTCCCATGCCCCGGCGCTTTGGGGTTCCGCTTGCGTCAGCCTCATATTCCTCAACTGACATGATCTGTGGTTTTGCTGTCGCTGCCAGAATCTCGGCGGCGCGGGCAGGCGACTTGCTCGCCTCGACCACCCTGGTCTTGGCCGGCCCCTTGCCGCTGGCGATCTGCTTGGGCAGGTCGGGCATGGACGGGGTGAGTTTCTCGACGGCGGCGGCGAATTGGCCGTCGCGCTTGATCGTTGCGGGAGATACGCCGTGTTCGTGGGCAAGGCGAAAGGCGGTGTCGTCTGCCAAAGTATCACTTTGACACTTTGCCACATACTGATTGCCGCGGTCGCCCCCTTGCTTGCCCTTCGCCCTGTTGTAAATCCTCCCCCTGAGCAAGCTGATCTGATCCGGCTTCAGGTTCCGCCGGCCAAGTTGATTCGCGTCGATCCAGTCCATCGCGGCATCGCGGTTGGGCAGTTCGATTACCTGGACGCGGAAGGGGATATCGTGTTTCTTGCAGATCGCCTTACGATGATGGCCGTCGAGCAGAATGTTCTCGCCCTTCCAGACGACCAGCGCATCTCGGCAACCGTCGGCCTTCAGGTTCAGCTCAAGCCGTTCCAGTTCTCCGGGGTCCAGAGGTGGAATCAATGCAGAAAACTCAGGGTCGATGATGATTTCATTTACCATGTCATGCTCCCAAAATCCCGGCCAGGGCGGGCATCCGTGCCCGCCGAGGCCAGGCGGTGTCGCGCGGCGTATAAGGTGGAACCGCGCGGTGGTGGGGGCCGGTCCAGCCGAGGCCGGCAAGGGTAGATAACGGGCGTTATCGGACGAACTTCTTGGCCCACGTAGATTCACGCCAGGACGGGCGATCATATACCTCGCCGCCGTTGGCGAGGAAGGTCGGGCAGTCGCGCCCGAATCGCCCAGGCCGCGCCCGGCTTGCACGGGCGAGTTTGTGCCGGCAGGCCGGACAGCGGCAGAGGCGGAGCGGAATGGTGAACATCCAGGACCAGAGCGCGTGACAGGACGAGCAGTAGGCGATGATGCACATGGTTGGAACCCTCCAAGATAAGGGTTCCATCCCACAGGCGAGCGGGTCCATGCCCCAAGTACATTTACGAACGGCGATTGTGAAACTTGAGAAGCCCCGCGTATAACGTCACATAAGATATAGACTTTATCGGAACTTGCGCGTTTCATCCTTCGGCAGTCGCGCGGGTTAGTGATTGCGGCCTGTGGCACGAACGGCGAGTGAAAAATATAGACCCGCCCACCGTGGCGCGGACAACGACCGATCAAAGACGCGCCGTCCACGGCGGGGGGGTTGTTCCGGGAAGTTGTTTTGATCGGTCGTTTCATTCTGCAAGCATCCTAGCACTCCATCGGCCAGAAGACAAGGGCAAATCCAATAATTCTGAAAATTATTTTCGCGGCCCCTTGTCAAGCGGAAAGCGCGGTATAGGATAGAAGTCGGCAGGGACGGCACTTTAAGGAGAACGACATGAAACGGTTCATCATCCTCAGCGCGTTAATGCTTTCGTTCTGCCCGGCGTGGGTTGCCTCAGCCCAGCCGGCGCGGGCACCCGCCGCCGACGCGGATAAGGTCCGGCAACTCGAAGCCGAGAACCAGATGCTCAGGGCACAGGTCAAGTCCCTGAAGGTCGAAAATGAGAAACTCAAAAAGGCATTGGCCCAGCCGACAACTAAGCCCGCGGAGAAGGCGCCAAAGGCAATCACCTGGCACGACCTTACCCCGACGGGCATTAAGGCCGATAATTTCGTCGGGGCCGATCTGGCCATAGATGGTTTCGTGGCCGACATCCGGGGTGAAGGTGCTGGATTCGTCGCCCTTTTCCTTGCCGGCGAAACCACGCCCGACGGGGATCCGGTCATAGTCTATGTCCAAAAAGCCGACGGCACAGTGTCTGGATTCTCGTTGGGCCGACGATCTACTGGGAATGCCGGATCTCCTCGCGGCATGGGCGCCAGCTCTGCCGCTGGCTTACAATCCCTACAAAGCGGATCGGCGAAAAAGAATAAAACCGCCCGAGGCAAACCAAACGTCCTTTATCAAATACAAATCCAACTCTCCGGCCCAATGGTCGCCAACCTCAAGGCGACGGACACCATCCGCAAAGTCCGCGGGTTCATCCAGAAGATCGAGGCCAAAGAAGGCGGGTTCGTGAATCGCATCGGGAACAAGGGCGTTCCGAATCCCTTCAAGACGGGCACGATCATCACCGTCACGCTTGGACAGGCGACGATTAAATAAAACCGGCGGCCGGGAAGGGACCGGCCGCCAGGAGCCAGGCCGCTGGCGGGGGCGAGGCCCGGCATCAGAAGATTGAGATCATACTGGAGTCCCCGGCTCCCATTCGGAATCGCCCCATGTGCCGGTCCATGCTGGATCACCCGCACTCTCGTGATACTCGTTGTCCCCGGCTTCCTGCATGTCCATCCCGGCGACGAAGTTGACCACTTTAATGTAGACCATCACAACACCGTTGAACGCTCCGTCGTTGCCTGTGTTGACCGCACGGACCTGGAACCGACCATCAACGCCGATACGGAATTGGAAGTATTTAGTAGCTGCCCATCCGCCTACGTTGCCGACTTCATCTATGTAAAACATCTGCGCTGTGTGCCACGTGTCGTCGCCGACGCCCAAACATGATGTCGGGCCAACTTTATACAAAGCAGACGCCATGCTATCCGCCGGGGCACCCTCGGCTTGTGGGTGATCGTCGGTTGTTCCTGCGCCCGGGCAATGCCGGTAGTGAATGTCAAGCCACACCATAGAGTTGTAGCACCCGGAGATGTCCGCAATATCTCCAAACGTGGGGTCCGGGTAGGTGTCGGCGAGGCCAATGTGACGCATCAGGGCATACGAGCGAGGTTCCACCAATCCGGCGGAACCCCCGACACCGCGAGCCCCCAGCAGGCAGATGCACCAGAGCGTTCCGGTTACATCGCCCTCGTGCCAGAGGATTCTGGCTGAGCCGCTGGCCGTCGCCGTCAGGTAGCCGCTCTCGGCGTCGGTCACATCCGCCCAGGTGGCAACGTTCAGGTCGTCGATCTGCACCTTGACCTTGACCACCCCCTGCACACAGGCCCGGCCTGCCGCCCCGTTCAGGATCGGCTCCACGGCCACGGCGAACCTGCCGGTATGAGCCGCCGCCGTTGGCTCGATGCCGCTGAAAACAAGCTCCGCGCCAAGGAAAAACTTTTCGCCCGCCGTCCCCGGGTCCGGATCGGTATTATATCCCGGCCAGATCGGCCCGTCCAGGCCCACGACGCCGCCGATGGCCAGGTCCGCCCCCGTATCGTTGGAAACCAGCACCAGGGCCTGGGTGGGGGCCCGGCGGCCCATCGTGCCGCCCGTGGCCGTCTTGTGCCGCAAATAGGCTTCCACGGCCTCCACGGTGGCATTGTGGAGGCCGGCGGGGATGCGGAGCTTGTCGCCGGGCTCGACCTTGGGCCAGGGCATTATGGCGTCTCCCCGTCCAGGCCGAGCTCGTCCATCGCCGTCGTCGGGTAAATCTGCTCGATATGCACCGAGAACGCCTCGGCAACCAGATAGCCATCTTCATCCGGGATGTCGATATATCGGACCCACAGATATTCCCAGCCGAGTTTGTCGATCCCGGTGATATTGCCGACGGTCAGATCGGTCTGGTTTGGGCTGGCCGCCATTTGGAATGTGACCGTCACGAGTCCATCATCGTCCAGGGTGCCTTCCTCGAAGCCCTCGCAAAGCAGTTCGCCAGCCGCCGCGATCCAGGTCCTATCCTTGCGGGTGTCCTTGATCGTGACCTCATCGCTGTTGACCATGCCGCGCAGGGCCGTCAGCGTGGCCGTCGCGGGCAGATTTTCGGGCTTGTACCGCCGGGTGATCATCATCAGCACGGGCGGATCGACGACGTCGGTTCCTTCCGGCCCATCATTCGTGGCATTCAACACGCCGCCGCTATTGGGCGGGTCTCCCGGCCAACTCGGGTCCAGGTAATCCTCGATGTGCGCGTAAGCCTGGGTGATATGCCGCGTGCCGCCCGCCGTGCCGATGCGTACCGTGACCTCCTCCTCGGCCAGCCGGGCGATCTCGGGCGCGGCGTACCGGCAGCGGACCAGGTAGTGCCCCGTGTTGGTTTCCGTATCGACGAAAACGGGGTCCATGCTGGGATGGGCCTCGCGGACGGCCAGTTTGCCTCCGTAGGTCGCGGACATGCTCGGAAGGGATGCCAACAGAGCATCGTAGGCCGTGTCGGTATCGGTTCCCGCGTCGCGGTAGTCGTAGACCAGCGTGATCGAGCCATCGCTGCCGTACTGTCGCGATTCCATTCTCTCATTCAGCGTCGCCATGATTCACGCCTCAGTTGAACTTCGCCCCGCCCTCGTCGAGAATCTTCTGGTTGGAGTTGGCGATCCGATCTATGCCATAGGCCATCTGCTTCTGCGTCTGGCTGATCTGTACGGACTGCAAGGCCGCGGCTGATCCGGCGGCAAACCCGCGAGTGGGAGTCAGGGCAAAGGATACCGCCGCCTTGGTGCCGAGGATGGCGGCTTCGGCAGCGTTCATCTGTGCCCCCATCAGACCCTCGTAACTCTCGCGCCTGAATCGTTCATTGTCGGCATCGCGCTCATCAGCCGCCGCTTTCGCCGCCGTTTTTATTTCTTCAATATATTTCTTCTGCTTCGCAGCAAGATCGGCGGCAGCCTTGGCTTCTTCTTTTGCCTTGTCTGCGGCCTGTTCACGGCCCTCGACGATGGCCTTGCGCTCCTTCTCCGCCGCATCGGCGGCCAGGATCGCGGCAATGGCGGCTGCTTTGTCCGCGCGGGAACCCATACCTTCGCGGATGTTGCGGATTGAGATTTCTGACGGGGTAAGGCCGAGTTGACGATCCTCGGCGGCACGGCGGGTTTTAATCAGTCCAGCATCGGCCTCCATCTGCTTCAACGCGGCACTCTGCGCCGCCGTTCGGTTCTTGGCCATCATTGGGTCTATGTTGTTCCACCAGTCAGAAACGGCATCCGAAAAAGGAATCCAGGCATCATAGGCCGCACCGATGCCAAGCGGCAGATGCTTAATCGCCTCATTCATACCCTCCCAGTCGCCGCGCATGGCCATCGTCGTGACGCGCATGGCCGACGTGATCCCATGCACCGCCGCGACGGCCACGCCAAGATGAACCGCGGTGTCGCCGATCTTGTCCCATGTTGACTTAGCGCCGCCCTCCAGTACCGCCTTGTTCGCCCTGGCCGTGGCGGTCTGCCATTGCTCGACCTTGCTCTTGGCCTCGATGATGCCCTTGACCACGCCGGCGGCGTCGGCGTAGAGTTCGACGAATGCCCCGCCAGCCCGGATGTCGCCTGCACCGGCCATGTTATTTCCTCACGCTGTTACGCCACATCTCGGTCATCACTCCGGCGGTCTTGACCAGGGCCGGGCCCATGTAGGGACGACGAGCAATGTCCACGGTCTTAGAGGGGCGGCCGTAGAGGTCTGCATTGAGTTTGTTGGCTCGGGCGGCCTGGGCGGGCGTCTTGAGGGCGGCATACGTCACCGGGATAGTTCCCATGAGCGTATTCTGAGCAAGCCTGCTGTGCCTGCCGCCAAGTCCGATCCGTATCTCGCCCACATCACCAACTCGCCGATTCTTTCGCCGCTTGTTGACGATGCGGACACGCCCGCCATGCTCCATGACTTTCGGCGCCTCACCCGGCAAGGCCGACAACTTCACCGGGCCGATCACCGCCCGCTCGGTAGCGAAGTCATAAATCGCGTACAGAAACTTGCGAAGCAGCGGATGGGAGCGCACCGCCCGAGGCGGCTCGCCCGGCTTGCTGACGATTCGCGGCCTGCCGCCCTTACGGAAAGGCTCAACGTATCGCATGGATCGCTGCGCGATGACCTTGAGCTTGTTGCCGGACTTACTCAAGGCATCGGCGCTGGCCTTGCCGATGGCCTTGATGACCGCGGCCTTGTCGAAGAATCCGGCCTTAGCCCTTGTCAGTCCCGTCGATGCCATATATCTTCTTCCCGTGTTCGCCCCGGGCGATATTCAGCAGCGCCCGGACAAGACCCTCATCGCCGCCACCGGCGTGCAGCCTGCGGGCGCGCATCCAGGCTTCAGTACCCGACAGGTTCACGACGGCCTCAGACAGCGGGATGCCGTGGTCGGTCGCCCAGTTGCCGACGAAGATTTCCCACGTGTCGGGCATGACTCATTTCTTCGGCGGCGGCGTTGCCAGGAGCACCTTGCGGGCCTTGACGCTGGTATAGATGCTGATGCCGAGCAGCACGAGCGCCACAACCGCACCGGCGGCGGTTTGGACGTTGATCTCCTGCGTAGCCGCATCCCAGCCGAGTTTGCCCGCCACGGCCCCGGCCAGCAGTCGCAGGGCAGCGGTAACGATCCAGAGTATTGTCTGCTTGTCCATGCCAATCATCCTCAGTAGGAGTCTCCACGCCGTCCAAGCGTTAAAGAACCACCATTGATAATGCCGCCGCCAGCAGCACCTTTAGGACCGCAAGCACGGCGGACTTCTGGAGTGCAACGCGGTCCGCGTTCTTGGCGTTGGCCTCATCCCACTTGGCGTTGATCTTGTCCCACTCGGCTATCAGGTCCGCGTTCGGCATCTTCGCCAGCACGGCCCGCCAGGCTTGAGCGTCGTGGCCATTGATGAGCAACATCAGCCAGTCGCAGAACTCCTGGGCCGTCATCGCCACAAGGGCCGGGCCGTACTGCATGACGATGGGCTTGAACATGTCCGGCGTTGCAGCCAGCAGTTTGTCGAGGGCTAGTTGCGTTGTCGTGTCAGTCATATTCCACTTCCTTCACGGGCGGCAGCAGGTTCAAGAGCGACATGGGATCGCCCGACATCGGCAGCGGCGGCATCGGAGCGAGCGGCGCGGGCAGCAGCGGCGTCGGTATCGCGCCCACGTTCGGCAGGTTCGGATCGGACTTCACGCCATCGCGCCCGCACTGGAACTTGTACCAAGTGCCGGCCTGTGCCGACAGCGCCGCCTTCATCAGGTCCGGCGAGAGCGTGCCCGCGTTGGCGCGTCTGGCCGTCTCGATGGACAGGTCGGCGGTGGTGTTCAGGAGCTTGCTGTACTCCGTGTTCAGAATCACGCCGTTGCATCCCGCCAGCATCAGCCCCAAGCACAGCATCAATATCAATTTCTTCATGTTCGTCTCCTCTGCGGCTGCTACTTCACCGCTTGATATAGTTGACACGCCAAGTCCACCAGAACCAGGACGGCGACCATCGCCGCCCATATTCGCCCGCCGGCCCACCAGGCCCCGCGGGCCGTGTTGTCGGCGGCGTCGATGCGTTTGGTCAGATCCGCCACCTTGCCCTTAACCTCACAGGTCGCCGCGTGCAGTTCCAGGGCCGCGGCTCGTGCGGCAATCAACGCGACAAACTTGTCATCGACCTGCTTGAACCGTTGGAAGTCGCCAGCCTGATTGGCCTTAATATCGGATATGTCAACGCCGATCTTGGTCAGCGTGTCCTCGATCCTCTCAAGCTGTTGTGCTTCGCCCATTTTACGAGCCTTTCACTTTCTGTTTCTTTCCGCAGAACGCGGCCTTGAGTATCCCGATGTTCTCCCGCGTGATCGGTATGCCGCGACGGGCGCGAGGTTCGCGTTTATCGGCGGCGAAGGGATTGAACTCGGCGGGCCTGAATGGGCCGGACCGCTTCTTCGTATCCCTGTTTATGTTCGCCGTCATAGCCAGCATCTCCGCTTGCGGTTCCCATGCGCCCTCGGCGGCGGTCAGCAGATCCCGCAGGCTCAGGCCGTCGGGGGCAAGTCCGCAGGCCCCGGCTGCCCGATAGATGAGTCGCCAGAGGGCATCGGCCCCGCATCGGCCATCATGGCCAGGATCGCCCCGGCCGTCCGTCTTAACATCATCACCCGCTCCGCCGCGGCCGTCGCCGCCGGCCGCAGGAAGCGGAAAAAATCCGCGACGGCACCCCACAAAGCCGCAAGTGCCGCCGAAGCAGCTTCGCCGGTAAGGGCGTGACCAAACTGCTCATCAGTCACGCCCGCCGCTTCGGCCTGGGGTTCTATCGCCGCGAACACCAGATTGATCGCCAACTCCAGGTCGTCACGAATGCGGTCCACCAGACGCGGCTCACCGTCCAGCAGGCCCATCAGGTCAATGCCCATCCTGCGCCGGATGCGCTTGATGTCGCCGACCGTCAGGTCAAGGTTCCAGGTACGGCCCGTACTGTCCGCAAATCTCGGCATCACGCCACCTGATACCATTCGGTGTGACTGGAGGGCTTGAGCGTGACCTTGACCGTCACCGCCTCCCTCAGCGGCTCGCTGCGGGAGAAGTTGGTCACGACAAAGTTGCTTGCCAGGCCCTGACTGTCGCTGACATCCTTGGAGCCGTCCAGGGCCATCATGGCGATCTCGCCCGCCGCGGCCCATGCAGCCTGAATGGCGGCAAAGCCGGCATCATCCGGCAGCCAGAGCATCTCGAAGTCGAGCCCGGCATCCTTCAGTGTAACCGCGGTGCCCTTCCATCCGGCGTTGGCGCGGGTGGTAATGTCGCACTCGTCGGTGGAGCCGGCCAGGTCCACGTTCTTGGCGTTGTCGAGTTCAGTCCAGGTGTTCGTCGTCGGCGTGGTTGCCCCGCCGTCGAGCAAATCCGAGCCAAAGTACAAAACGCAATCTTTGCCTAGTACATAATTGTCGGCCATGTTTCAGGTCTCCTCTATCCGCCGTCGGCGGATCGTTATCAGCCCATGACGACGATGATGGACATTGTTTGCACGCCGGTGCCGGTGAACAGGATGTTCTTCGCCCCGGCCGCGATGTCCGGCGTCGCGTCGTTGCCATAGAGCACCAGCTCCTGCCCGGCCAGCAGTTCGAAGGTGAACGTCGTGCCCAGGAGGTTGTAGGGGTTGGCCCCGCCGTACGTGACGGCGATCTTGTTGGCGTTGGTCGCCGTTGCGACGAATGCAATCGCCTGCACCTTGAGGCCGGTGCCGTCCACGGTGGCGCCATTCGTGCCGGGAATGGAAGTCAGGTCCAGGGTGTGCGTCGTCGGGTCCAGCGTCATCAGGAAGCTGGCTACCTTCGTCACCGGCGGGGTGGTGCCCGCATCGAGCGTCTTCGACAGGTTGAGCGTCGAATGCTTGACGGTCTTGTCGCTCAGGTTGACCACGTTCCCGGCGAGTATCTCAGTCACCGTCACTTGTAAGGCCAACTGCAATGTCGTTTCTGAGAATCCCATTTTGTGTCTCCTGTTAGATAACCAGTTCTGTTTGTGCGGGGTCGAAGATTACGTTTCCGTCGTTGCCGCCGCCGTCGATGACGCCCGGCGCAACGTGAATGATGCCTGACGGGGTTAGATTCTTCAGGGTTCCGTAGCCAGTAATGCGGCCGCTGGCCAACGTCAGGTCGTTGCTGTCGGCGTCGAGTGTTGCCCCAACCTCGATGCGGAGTGTGTTGCAGGACAGGTCGCCACCCAGCGTGCAGGTGATAGCGGCGGCCGCAACCTGGACATGGAGGCCCGTCGCTGCCCCGCCGAGTACAAGGTCCGACGTGTCGTTCACAATCAAAGTGCCGATGCCTGTGTAAGTGCAGGCTTTGCCGGCGCCCATGTTCACTGTTCCAACGATATGTCCGGCAGTACCCAGGGCGATTGAATTACCATCCGCAGTTGCCGTCACAGCCCCAACAACACCACCGGTAGTCATCTCAAGCTGGCTTGATACAAGAACCACATTTCCGGTAACAACATAACTTACCAGAGTCATTGCGCCTGACACTGTAATTCCGCCCGTGATTGTATGACTTGCTCCTGCAACATAAGCCGAGTTGCCATCCACGGTCACCGCACCGGATACAGCCTCAGTTGCATTATGTGTATACGTACTCGCCACCAGCGTCACG
>CAYHAJ010000100.1:0-4250 GCA_964354535.1 uncultured Pirellulales bacterium | reverse complement strand
ATAATAGGCCCGCCCGAAGTCGAGCAGACCTTCGGGCTCATATGTGGTGGCAGTCTGTCCCTTGCTGACCAGCACGCCCAGCGGATTGTCCCGACCGGCCTTGCTGACATCTTCGAAGGAGCCTCCGAAATATACGTCATGTGCCGTCGCGAACTGTGGCGATGTCCAACTCAGGATCGTATCGCGAGGGACGTCGGAGGCGTGGGGACTCGGACTGGGAAGGGAGTTGTTCGCCGAGATGATCTCCATGATGACCTTCTGGTCTTGTGCATCCACAACGCCATCGCCCCAAGGGAAGGGGCCGATGTCACAACGCGGGTAATTCTGGCCCCAATGCTGCGTCAGGATCTGGAGGTCTTTCTCATCGACCTTGCCATCGCCGTTGAAGTCGCAGTTCGGGATGATTGGTGCCTGCCAGTTGCCCCAACCGCTGCGCTGGGAGTAGAAGTACAAGGTGCGTCCATCGGGTGATATCCGCGGCTGATAGTCTTCTGCGGGCCCGTTCACCCGCGGTCCGAGATTCACAGGCGCTTGCCAAGGGTCAGAACGGCTCGCGCGCCTTGCCATCCACAAGTCAGCCGCCCCATATCCGCCAGGGCGAGGCGTAAAGCCCCAGTCATCGGAGAAGAACAGCAACAGTCCGTCCGCCGAAAGGCAGGGATACTGGTCGCGGTATGGAGTATTCACAACGGGCCCAAGGTTCACGCCCTGGTCCCACGGGTCGTTCGGCGTCGCGCGTCTCGCCACCCAGATGTCGAAGCTGCCGTATCCACCACGGGCTGTGCCTGAGCTAAAGTACAACTCCAGACCATCGGCTGATATCCACGGCATGATATCGCTTCCAGAGCCGTTGACCTTTGGTCCCACGTTCACCGGCTGCCCCCACGGATCGTTCTTGGTCGGACGCTGTGTCGCCCAGATATCGTAACTACCATATCCGCCGGCCCGGCTGGAGCAGAAGTACAGCGTAAGCCCGTCGGCGGAGATGGATGACCAAGCGTCATCCTGCGGACTGTTGACGGCAGGCCCAAAATTCTGCGGAGAACCCCAATCTTCATCCTTCGAGGCACGTTTCAGCACGCATAAGTCCAGACCGCCTTGCCCGCGTGTAGACCAGATATACATTTCCAGCCCGTCATAGGACAAACAATCAATAGTGTTATTGTCGCTGTCAGTAAGACCCGATCCGATCCGCGTCGGCTCGCCGACGGTAAAATCCGCGTGCGCGGGCGGCGCGTCGAGACCGGAGAGAAGACACAGACCAACCAATGATGTCACGAACAAAGGAATCTCAAACGATTTCATAGTACCCCTTCCCTTCTGCCCAAAGGCAACACACAGAACTTGAAGCACGTTATCACGTCGTTCAGCCGAAAAGACGAGTTGATATCCGAATGGACCATCGAGGACATGGTCTCGATTCCAGAGCATGTCCGACGGTAGATCCAAGGACGTGCCCTGGGTCATGAGGGCGGTGTACCGCCTCATGTCAGCGCGGACCTTTGCCTCTTCCCGCAGGTAGTGATACTGCTGGGCCCGCTGGAGGTAGGCGTCCGCGTCCATCGGATCGGCTTGGATTCTCCTGGTGTACAGAGCAGCGATCTGGCGGCGGTGATCCCGGAGTGTCCGACCTGGGCCCAGAGCTCCGACGGCAGGCACTCCAGGGTCGAGAGGAGTGGTCCAAACCTCATAGTACGGCGGACCCAACGTGAAGAGAAGCTTCGTTCGGTCCCGCGTCCACGCGGCCATCACCGTCTGGCCGCTGAGCACCTTCGTGGGTTGGCCTCCCGCAACGGGGTAGATCCATAAGCCGATCCTGACGTTGGCTTGGTTGATGCCGCCCAGACACAGTTCCTGGCCCGTGGGGGACCATGCCGGACCGCCCCACATCATCAGAGGCGCCGGCCACTCGGCAACCAGCCTCTTCGAAACCAGGTCCTTGACCTTCAGCGAGGCGTCTTCCAGATAGGCGACACGTTTTTCGTCGGGCGATATCGTGGGGAAATTGTTGGCACAGGGGAGGATCGCCTTGGGTTGAGTGTCTATGCCTTCGAGGGAAATCGAATAGAGCATCCTGTCTACACGCGATTGATAGTAGACACGCTTTGAGTCCTGGCCCCACGAGGGCCAGCCGCCATAAGCCAGCCGTCTGGGCTCGGTGCCGTCGGACCTGATGATCCAGACTTCTTCATTCGCCGCCGGGCGGCGTTGGATCCCGCGTTCCACCGCCGTAAGCTCGGGCAGGCGGAGAACCTCACAATCCCGGACAAAGGCGATATACCGCCCATCGGGCGACCATTTCGGGTCTTTGCCCGGGACAATCAGCAGATCGGTCTCCCTGGTGGCAGGATCGAAGATCGCCACGCCACTGTTGCCGATATGCCCCAGGCTGAACGCCAGCTTCTTCCCATCCGGCGACCAATTCGCAGTGAAACCATCCGTGATGACCCGCTGGCCCTTGGCGGCGAGGTCGCGATAGGTCTCCTCGGCCTCCACCATGGGCAGAAAAGCCGGCCCGGGCGGCTCGCGGTCTACCGGATGCCAGGACCGTCCAGCCTCCAGGGTGTCGAAGACGTACTTCATGCACCATTCCTGGAACTTGCTGCGGGCGTCATAGCCGGGGCTGATGATCTGGCGGAACAGGGCCGTGGCCTTGTCGTAGTCGCCGAGGGCCGTCAGGGCACAGAAAGCGTGGTACTGTAGGGGCGAGAGATTTTTCGTCCCTACCGGGGCCTCGGCAATGACACGCTCGTAGTCGCCCATGCGCAGCATGGTTTCACTCCGTTGGACACATAGATCGTCGTGTTCGGGGCTATCCTTGGGGGTGAACGCAATCGCCCTGTCATACTCCGCAATCGCCTCTCCATGCTTGCCCGATTCCCGCCACGCGGTGGCACGCAGGGAGTACCCCAGGGGATCGCGCGGCCGCAATACCGTCATGACCAGAGAATCTTCCTTCATCCTGTCATATTTCCGCGAAGCATAGTATGTGTACGCCCGCAACCGGCGGGCCTCGTAGTGCGTGGGATCAAGCTGCAACGCCTTGTCGAGCGCACCAAGCTGTTCCTTGACCGTCAGCGCGGTCATAGCCCGCAGGAAATAGGCCTCGGCCGTTTCCGGGAGCAGCGTCTCGGCCTTTTGGCGGTGCTCCGCAATTTCTTCGAGCTTCTGGGCGTTCGGAGACCCACTCTCCCAAAGAATACGGGCCAGGAGCGCATGGGCCGCTCCGGCGATCTCCGGACGGTTGCCGACCAAGCCATTCAGGATGGTCACGGCTTCTTTGGAGCGCCGGTTGTCGACGAAGATGCCGGCCTGCAGAAGCTGCGCTTCGGGTCCGACGTGCTTACTGCCGAGGACGGGCTTGAGCGTCTCGAGGGCAGCTTCGCGGTCGGCTTTGGCATACTGCTCCCGAGCTTGGGAAAGGATCTCCTTGTGGCGCAAGCCTTCGGCTTGGCTCCGGAAGCCTTCCGCCTCGGCCAGTTGGAGCCGGTCCCGATTCCACAGGGAGAGCACGACCACCGCCGCACCAGCGATGACGACGGCGGCCAGCGCGGCGATGGTCTGCCAGCGGTGCCGGCGGAGGAATTTTTCCAGGCGATACGTCGTACTGGGTCCGCGGGCGAGGATGGGTTCATGCTCCAAATGCCGCCGAAGGTCTTCGGCCAAGCCGCTGGCGGTTTCGTAACGCCGGGCCCGGTCCTTTTCCAAGGACTTCATTACGATCCAGTCCAGATCACCCCGAACCTGCTGGTACGGCGTGCCCCGCCCCGTGGCGAGGGCATCTTGCCCTTGCGTGTCGCGGGCATCCTGCCCGCGATTCGAGGGCGGGACGCCCTCGACACGAGGAACAAGGGCGGGACGCCCTCGCCACGCGGTCCGGATGCGGGTCGAGGGCTTGACCGGTTCCTGTTCCCGGATCACCCGCTGCATCTCGAGATAGCCGGCCTTGCGGAGTTCTTCTTCGCTGAAGGGCGTCGTCCCGGTGAGCAGTTCATAGAGCAGGACGCCGAGGGAGTAGATATCCGTGCGGGTGTCGATATCCAGATCGCTCAATTCCGCCTGCTCCGGACTCATATAGGCGGGGGTGCCGATGATGTGCGCGTAGCGGGTAAAGAGTGTCTTTTCCGTCAGTTTCCGGTTGGTGGCCTTGGCAATGCCAAAGTCGATGACCTTGGGGACCGGCCTGCCATCATGGTGCGTGACCATGACGTTGGAAGGCTTGATATCCCGGTGGATAATGCCCTTCTGGT
>CAYHAJ010000099.1:0-47361 GCA_964354535.1 uncultured Pirellulales bacterium | reverse complement strand
AAGCAGGACCGACTCCAATGGCAGCGGGACCGACTGCAACTGGCGCAAGCCCAAGAGCTACAGGACAAGGCCATGCTGGACCAGGCACACGACCAGTATGGCAGGGGCGAACGGGACGCCGCCCTGGAAACGATCCGGCCGTTCCTGCGCAGCCCCCACGTGGGAGGCAAAGCCCAACTTCTGCAGGCGGGCATTCTCGTGGATAACCGCCGTCCCGAGGAGGCGGTGAGCATCCTGAACCGCCTGCTGCATGAGCCGCGGGAGATTGCCGGGGCCGCCCATGCGCTGTTGGCGCGGATCCTGTGGGAAAGTGGCAATCCGGATACCGAGAAGCTCAAAGAAATCGAGGAGCACCGCCAGAAAGCGCAGACCTTGCTGCCGGACACCGCCGAGGCGTATTTCCTGCGGGCCATGGGCGCGCTCACGATCAAGGATCAACTTGCGGCCCTCCACCGTGCTCTGGAACTTGTCCCAGACCACTACGAATCCCTCCGGTTGCGGGCCTTCACCTACTACGCCTCCCGAAAATACGACAGCCTGCGCGAGGATGCACGGGTCATGACCATTCTGCGCCGCCGCGATCCGCTGGGGCATTCCCTGCGTGCGGTTGCCCTCCGCGAACTGGGCAAGTATGGGGACGCGCTGGCGGAGTATGATAGCGCGATGACATGGACGGAGAAGGACAGCCCGCAGTACCTCGATCTGGCCGCCCAACGCTCCGAGACCCTTCTGCGCATGGGAGACCATGGACGTCTCATCACCGAGGCCCAAGAGGCAGTCAGGCTCTGGCCGGACAAGCCCGTCTTCCAATACCACCTCTTCTGTGCCCGGACGGCGTTGGGCGACGTCAACGAGGCTCAGGGTGTGTTCCAGAAGATCGTTCGCTCCCCGCCCACCGCGCGCAATGAATTCTGGTTCTGGGCGACGAAGTATGTGTTCGATACTTTGGAAGCAGGCCAGTCCTGGCATCCACCCGGCCGCAAGCCAAGGGGGGCGGCCTTTCTACCGCTGGTGGAGGCCGAAGAAATCTATCGCGATCTGTCCGCCAAGGCCCACCGTGTGGTCACGAATGGGTTCAGCGCCCAATGGTCGCCCGATGGCAAGAAACTGGCCTTCAGCTTGGGCGTGCACGGCTATAGTGGCGTCGCCCTTTATGATCCGGCCACCCGGGAAACCGAGTTGCTGATCGTCCCCGGCAAAGACCCGAGGTGGTCGCCCGATGGGCGGCATATTGCCTTCGTGCGCGATTGCCAGGCTCTGCGGCTGGAGGAGTTGACCGCCACTGAGCGCAAGGATCAGATACGTTGGGCGCGAGACGAAGAAGTCTGGGTGATGAACGCCGATGGTACCGAGCCCCGACGGCTGGCCCGGGGCGGCTGGCCTTCCTGGGGCCAAGATTCTGCGCATATCTACTTCCAGTCACGTCTGGATGAGGCCCTCTGTTCCATCTCCATTGTCGGCCCGGAGGTCAAGCCGAAACGGATCATGGCCTGTGCGAGTCTCTTTCCCTCGGTGTCACCGGACAATCAGCGTGTGGCGTATCTGGAAAACGGATTCCTCAAAGTCAAGGACTTGGCTTCTCAAGTTGTAGTGGCCGAATGGCGGGTGCCTTTCGGCACCTGGGGCGGACCGGGGTGGTCCCCCACGGGCCAGGAACTGTGCCTGGGCGCTGGCAGCAGCGCAGGGGATCGGACCGGCTTGTGGATCTACCGTCTCGACAGCAACGAACCGGCCAAGGTTCTGACCAGTCAGATCATGGCTGCTTCCTGGGCCTCGGACGGCACGAAGCTCGTCTTCGCCCTGCGCCCCCCGTACTTTGAACTCTGGACCGCCGATCTTGACCCTGCCATCTCGACAACCAAGGCCCTCGGGCCGGGGCTAACCCTGGACGAGCACTGGCAAAAGATGATGCGCCTCTATGCACGCCGAATCCTGGCTGATCCGCAGGATGCCTCCGCCTATTCCGATCGCGCCCAGTACTACGACTATCTGCACGATCGTGCGAACGCCAGCGCCGACATCAAGCGGTGGTCCGCCGTCATGAGCGGCCGGTCGCCGTGGGATTCGCGGTTCGGCATGGCGGGCGACTTTCGTTTTGTTCTCGACCTGCCATTCGACTGTGAACTCGTCTTTTCTGCAGAAAGACCTGTATATGGAATTCCAGCAATGTCTATTGCCTTCGGGCAGAAGGGAAGGTGGAAAATGAAACTGTCTAAGGTTCCGATGTTTGTAACGTCATTGTTTGGCCTGTGTGCACTCTCAGGGCTTGATGCGCCGGTTGCGCATGCCAATCTCACCTTCGGCAAGCCTGTGGACGTGACGACGGTCATCCCGGGCCTCGACTACAAGCATGATGAGACTCTGACCTTGTCCTTTGATGGGCTCGAAATGTACTTCGATTCTGACCGCCCGGGCGGGCTCGGCGTTTGGGACCTCTGGATGCTCCAACGTGATTCAATAGACGCGGATTGGGGCCTGCCCAAGAATCTCGGGCCCGTTGTCAATGGCTCCGGTGGCAACGGCGCTCCGGCCATTTCAGCAGACGGGCTCACCCTCTATTTCAACTCTAACCGTCCCGGGGGCCAGGGGAGCATGGATCTCTACATGACGACCCGCGGGACCAAGAACGGTCCTTGGGGACAACCTGTGAATCTGGGCCCAAAGGTGAATAGCCCATCCTTCGAGAGTCTTCCGTGGATATCGCCCGACGGTCTGGAGCTTCACTTTCAGTCAAATCGGCCGGGCGGATACGGCGGTTTCGATATCTACGTCAGCACGCGTGCGACCAGGAACGATCCCTGGGGCGAGTCGGTGAACCTCGGCCCGATTGTGAACAGTGCCTACAATGATACCAACCCAAGCCTTTCTGCGGATGGGCTGGTGCTCATCTTCAACGACTGGGGGACTCTGCGGCCGGGCGGATATGGGGGCGGTGATGTGTGGATGTCAAGGCGGGCGAGCCCTGCCAGCCTCTGGGGCGCGCCGGTGAATCTTGGACCTACCATCAACGGGCCAGGTTCCGAGGCTTGTGTGCGCATTTCGCCAGATGGTTCCACCCTGTACTTTTTGAGACCATCCGGTGACGTAGGGACTAACTGGCAGGCGACAATCCTTCCTATCGTCGACTTCACCGGCGACGGCAAGGTGGATGTGTCCGACATGGCCTGCCTGGTGGACAACTGGGGCAAGAGCAACACGTTATGTGATATCGGCCCGTTTGCCTGGGGCGATGGCGTGGTGGACGAGAGAGACCTGCGGGTGCTCATGGAATCACTGATGACTCCCGGTCCTAAAGCCTGGGACGTCCCTTGTGATGTGGTCCTAAGCTGGATCTCTCCCTCTTTCGCCCAAACCTGCGACGTCTACTTGGGGACTTCACAGGAGGCGATCAAGACGGCCGGTCGGACCAATCCCCAGGGCGTGCTGGTCAGCCAGGGCCAGACGATGACGACCTACGCTCCCCCGGCTCTGCTGGAAATAAGCAAGACCTACTACTGGCGTGTGGACTTCGTGATCTCCAGCCCCGCTCCCGCCGTCTACCAAGGGCCGGTCCTGAAGTTCGTCACGGAAGCCTATGCCCGTCCCCTGAAGAACGTCACGGCCACGGCTTCCAGCTTCCAGCGGCGCATGGAGCCGGAAAGGACGGTCGATGGCTCCGGGCTCGATGAGAACGACGGACACTCGACGAACGGAGGCGACATGTGGCTGACCCAGGGGGCAGGGCCGCACTGGATTCAGTACCAATTCGACAAGGTCTACACCTTGCACGAGCTATGGGTGTGGAACCAAAACCAAGCGGTGGAGCCCGTCATCGGTTTCGGGGCCAAGACGGTCAAAATCGAGTATTCCACCGACGGCATGAAATGGACCACAGTGGCCAACGTGCCGGAATTCGCCAAGGCACCCGGCAAGCCTGACTATGTGCACAACACCACAATCAGCTTCGGGGGCGTCTCGGCCAAATATGTCAAGCTGACCGTTGAGAAGGGCTGGGGCGCCACACCCTCCGTCGGCTTGAGCGAAGTGCGGTTCTTCTACATTCCGGACAGACCCGCCGCCAAACCGTAAGACCTGTAGGGGTAGCCCCCAGTGGCTACCCCAAGACGGGGCAGGCACAGGGGTCTGCCCCTACGCACAAGGACAAGGGCCGGCTTGGTTCGAGTGCCGCGGTGCGGCGTGGCAGAGCCGCCGGCCCTTGCCGTTCTCTGGGGCCCCCACGCGCCTGTTAGCTTGAACAAAGGAGCCGACCGGGAGATCAGCGTTTTCAGGAGACACATCTGCGCCAATCGGCGGAACCTGCGGACAAATCGCAGACGAAGACTGTGCGTGGTACGCACCCTGCGAGTTGTCCACTGTCCTGGGCCAGGGGGTATTCAGCACTCCTTCGTGAGGCCGGGCTGCGGAGGCGCGTAAAGGCCGTCGGAACCGGCATGGATGGGGGCGGGCGTGTCGAACGTCATGTGGTCGATGTCCGCGACAAACTGGAAGTCCGAATTCAAGGCCTGATCCCAGGTCAGGTACTGGCCGCTGTGGGTGGCCATGCGGCCCATCAGGGCAGCCACTTCCGCCTCGCCGGCCCGGCGGGCTTCGTTGTGCGGCTTGTTCTGGCGGATCGCGTCCAGGAGCAACTGCCACTCGACAACGTAGGGATTGGGGTCGGCGGGCCGGAATTCCCATACCACGTTCTCCGGCGTCATGTGGTGACCCTTGTAGATCTTGGGCCGCGGCTCGCCGAGCGTGGCCATGAGGACCGCCGAACCCTTGGAGCCGTGGGCGTAGTCGGCATAGGTTTCCCAGCAGCCGTGCATGTGCCGGGAAAAGGCGAACAGCTTCGTGCCGTCGGCGAACGTGTACTCGACGGTGTAGTGGTCAAACTGGCTGCCCGCCGGCTCGTAACAGCGGCCGCCCAGGCCCTGCGCGGAGACCGGCCAGGCCCCTTTCGTCCAGCAGGCCACGTCGATGTTGTGGCAGTGCCAGTCAATGAAGAACCCCGAGGAGACCCACGTGAAGCTATTGGGGTACTGGAGCTGAAAGACCAGCTCGTTGGCATCTCTGGGCAGGGGCGGGCATTGGACCGGGCCATGCACGCGGTAGATGCGCAGGGTGTGCACGTCGCCGATGGCTCCCTCGTGGATCCGCTGGATCGTCTCCTGGCGCGCCTGCGAGTGGCGCCACATGAATCCCACGCCGACTTTCAGGTTCTTCTTTTCGGACAGCTCGGCGGCTTTGAGCCACCGCCGTACGGCGGGTCCATCCGTCGCGAAAGACTTCTCCGCAAAGACATGGATGCCCTTGCTGACGGCGTATTCGAAATGCATCGGTCGAAATGCCGCGTGCGTGGTCAACAGCACGACGTCGCCGGGACGGAGGCAGTCAATCGCCTTTTTGTAAGCATCGAAACCGACGAACTGCCGGTCCGGCGGGACATCGACCTTGTCCGGCGCACGTTCGCGCAGGTTTTTCAGACTGGTCTGCACGCGCGGCCCGAACAGGTCGGCGACCGCGTAGAGCTGCACCGGGCCGCCGGTGGTCGAGAAGGCATCGGCGACCGCCCCCGTACCCCGTCCGCCGCAGCCCACCAAGGCCAGCTTGATCGTGCCGTTCTCGGCGGCATACATCCGCGAGACGATTCCGGCCCCCAGCACCGAGCCGGCGCCCAGGCGACCGGTGTTCTTCAGGAACTCACGACGTGAGGTGGCGGTTCTCCCTGTCTTGTACATCCTTACACCCTTTCAGAACGTGGTGAGACATCAGAGTGCCAGCAGGCCCGTCAGTACGTGCTCGATTGCCACTGCTGCCGTTTGCATAGTCACTCCTCATCTCGACGAACTCTGGCCATCGCCTCCTGCAACGCGGCCTTGGCCTCGTCGAACGTCAGGAGGCCCAGCGCCTGCTCCCCGTCGACCCAACGGAGAGTTCGCGCTTCCGTGGTCTCCGCGGAGCCGGTCGCCCGGACCAGAAAGTATTGAACTACTACTCGTTCCGCCGCTTTTAGGAAGCTGTGCCTCAACAACGGGTCCAGGATCTCGCCCGTGACGCCGGCCTCTTCCCGCAACTCCCGCAGCGCCGCTGCTTCCGGAGATTCTCCCGGTTGGATGTGGCCCTTCGGCAGGACCCAGTGCGTTCCGTTTGAAGAGGAAATCACGAGATAGACTGTCCCGTCTTCGTTCCTCCGAAACACCACACTGCCGGCGTGTGTCAGAGCTTCCATGGTCGTGGATGTTCCCCTCAGAAGTCACAGATGCCGCCGACGCAGCCGCCGGCGAATTCCTGATCGACCGCGACGAAATCCGGCGCCTCCGGCGGTTGCGGTTCTTCTGCCGCGCCCACGGACAGGACCTGGTCGGGCTTGGAGCCATAGCGATAGATGGTGATCCCCTTGCACTTGAGACGGTGCGCCTCCAGGTAGATCACGCGGACATCTTCCACCGTCGCATCGGCGGGCAGATTGATCGTCTTGGACACCGCATTGTCCGTATACCGCTGGAAGGCGGCCTGGATCTCCAGATGCTGACGCGGGGCGACGTCGAAGGCCGTCACGAAGAGCTTCTTGACCTCCCGGGGAATGCCCTTGACCTGGGCCAGCGAGGGATGCTTCGCGACCTCGGCCAGCAGTTCCCGACGGTGAAAGCCCCGCTCTTTGGCGATCTCTTCGAAGAGCGGATTCGTCTCGAAGAGCCGCGTGCCCGACAAGACGTTGCGGACGAAACTGACCGCGAACAGCGGCTCGATGCCGCTGGAGCAGCCCGCGATGATGCTGATCGTGCCCGTGGGTGCGATCGTGTTGACCGTGGCATTGCGCAGTTTGCGCCGGCCCCGGGCGTAAACCGACATCTCGAAGTTCGGGAAGACACCCCGTTCGTGCGCCAATTTCTCGGACGCGGCCAGCGACTCCTTGTGGATGAACCGCATGAGCCGGGCCGCGAAGGCCACGGCTTCGGGACTCGTGTAGGGAATCCCCAGCCGGAGGAGCAGATCGGCAAACCCCATGACCCCCAGACCGATCTTGCGGTTGCCGAGGGTCGCGCCCTGGATGGATGCGAGCGGATAGCGGTTCACCTCGATCACGTCATCGAGAAAGCGGACACCCCAATGGATGCGGTCCCGCAGTTTGGCCCAATCGACAGCCGCCTTGGCAATCGGCCCGTCCGCCTTCTCCTTCGTCATCTTGGCCAGGTTGATCGACGCGAGGATGCAGCTCTCGTAGGGCAACAGCGGCACCTCGCCGCAAGGGTTCGTGGCCTCGATCGCACCGATTGAGGGCGTCGGATTGTGACGGTTGACCTGGTCGAGGAAGATCAACCCCGGATCGCCCGTCCGCCAAGCGGCATTGACGATCAGATCGAACAGCGCGCGGGCCCCGAGTTGTCGGACGCTCTGGCCCGTGTGGGGATTCCGTAGATCGAACGGGCGGTTCTCCGGCACGGCCCGCAGAAAAGCCTCGGTGACGCCGACGGACAGGTTGAAATTGCGAAGAGCATGGGAGCTCACCTTGGCTTCGATAAAATCGATGATATCAGGATGATCACACCGGAGGACCCCCATATTGGCGCCCCGGCGCCGCCCGCCCTGGACAATCACCTCGGTGGCCTTGTCGAAAATACTCATGAAGGAAAGCGGGCCGGAGGCGTGTCCCTTCGTCGAGCCCACCACGTCGCCCCGCGGCCGCAGGCGCGAGAAGTCGAAGCCCGTGCCGCCACCCGTCTGGTGGATGCGGGCCATGTCGGCGAGGGTCTGGAAGATGCCCTCGATGGAATCGTCCACCGGCAGCACGAAGCAGGCGGAAAGCTGGCCGAGGGGCGTGCCGGCGTTCATCAGAGTCGGTGAATTCGGCAGGAACTCGCGGTCGCGCAGCATGCGATAGAACGTCTCCTCGGCGGCGCCGGTCCCAACGCCCGAGCGGTAATTGGCCTCGGCTTGGGCCACGTGTCGGGCCACCCGCTGGAACAGCTCGCTCGGCGTCTCGACGATCCGACGATGGTCGTCCTTGAGCAAGTAGCGTTTTTTGAGGACCTCGACGGCGTTGACCGGCAGTTTCAGGTCGTCCGTCAACCCCAGGGCCGATTTCGCGAAACGCACCTGGGACCGGTTCTCGCGATAGAGGATATAGCTCTTGGCGATGTCCCCGTGGCCCTGGGCCATCAAGGCCGCCTCGATCACGTCCTGAATCTGCTCCACACTCGGAATCGTGCCCCGGTACGCCCGCGCGAGACGGTCCCCTACCATCGCTTTGGTGCGCCGCGCGACCGCGCCGGCCTGCTGCTCGTCGTGCCGCACATCGAAAGCGGCCCGCTGAATCGCGTGCTCGATCTTCGCTTCATCGAAAGCAACGATGGAACCATCGCGTTTTCTCACCCGTTCCGGCATCGTGGCAACGATCATCGCGAACTCCTCTCGATCGGATGGATGACGAATCGTTGAGGCTCCCGTAGGAACGTCCATCTTCCGCCATCAACCATCCGTGCCTCATGGGTATCGTTTCTTCCGAACCTCGTCAAGGGGTGTCGCGATTTTCTGATATGGGACTATCCGAATGCAGTTTTCTCCTTAAGAAGTTTGACGCAATGAACGATGTACAGTATAAGGTTTTTTCGCGCCGCGGCGCGGGGACTATGCGGCATCGGACCCGCGGCACGCGTGCGTCCCATAACTCCGGAACAAGGAGATTCGCCATGGATAAAGGGAAGAAGCTAAGCTTGGCGGTGCTGTCTGTTTGCGCTGCTCTGCTGGCAGGTTGTACGGTCGGCAATCCGGAAAGCATTCAGGCTTGGAGGAAGCCGTATGAGACCAACGTGACGACCGATCGCTATATCGTGCAGCCACCCGATGAGTTGGAGCTGCGTTGCGCCCAGGTGCCGGAAGTCAATATGCAGCGACAGCGCGTCCGGCCGGACGGCAAGATCAGCTTTGAAGTCCTGGGCGAGTTCGAGGTCGCGGGCAAGACGCCGGAAGAGATTTCCACCATGGTGGGCCAACGCGTCAAGGAACTATACACGCTGCCCGGGGACCATGCGGTGGATGTCCGGGTGGCCATCTTTATGAGCCACGTCTACTATGTCGTGGGGCAAGTCCTGCGGTCGGGACCCCGAAACTACACGGGACGTGACGGCCTGTTGACCTCGATTGCGGAAGCCCAGCCCAACCAGATGGCTTGGCAGAGACGCATCCGCGTGGTCCGGCCGGCGTCGCAAGAGGGGACCGAGCCCCTGATCTTCGAGGTGGATTACAAGAAAATGGTCGGCAAGGGAGAAACGACCAAGGACGTGCTCCTGCAGGAAGGCGACATCGTCTATGTCCCGCCGACGGTCCTCGCGGCCTTCGGTATGCTTCTGGAGGAGTTCATCTCGCCGGTGGCCCGTGCCTTCTACGGCTACTACCTCGTCCAGAACCCGCCGGGAACGCAGCAGGGCTATACTCCTCTCGGCGGCGGCGGCGGCTATCGATAACCGTGCGGAAGGAGGATGGATGGATCGCCCCCCGTCACGCGTGAGTCCTCGATCGTCCGTCCACAGTCCGGCCCTGCGCCGGATGCATCTGCTGAGCACGATCTGGTTTATCGCCTGCATCGGCTTCATCCTCGTGCTGATGCTGCGGGAAGTCGGCTTTCAGTGGTGGCTGATCTTTTCGCTCTCCGGTCCCTCGGCTCTGGTCGTCTTTCTCCTGATCGGTGTGTACCTGTTCGCTTTGTATCGCGGGATCCGCGAGGCGCAGCAGATCGAGGCCGAGCATCCGCTCACGACGACCGGCTACTACATGGCTCTGTATGTGGCGGCCCCCCTGCTGGGCGGGCTGGCCGGCACCCTGGGCATGATGGGCGTGACCGAACCCGTCCGCTTCCTTCTGGGGGTGGCCCTGGGGACCCTGGGCACGACCTCGGTCGTGTGGGTCGTGGTCGACCCGGCGGTGGGGATGCTGGAAATGCTTCTGCCCGCCAGCCGGCAGCATCGCGCCGAACGGTTGGCCCAAGCGGAGGCTCAGCGGCGGGCTCGTCAGGAAAGGCGGGAGCATCTGCTGGCCGAGGCCTTTGCGCGGGAAGAGCGCGAACAACAGCGATGGCAGCAAAAGCTGCAGCCTCAGGCGCAGCGACTGGCCGCCTTGCTGACCTGTGAGGTCGCGGACTTTACCCACGCGGAACAGGAAGCCGTGGACATTGGCGCCCAAGCGTGGCACCTGGGCGGCCTGAATTGCATGCGCCAGCTTCACGACATGACGATCCAGGCCACCCGGGAACGAAAGCCCGGAACCGAGAACGCAGGACGCACGACGGCTTCGGCCGGCGCGTCCTGCGATTATCTCTCCTCTTGGTGGGATGGCATCGGCGACTGGCGGAAACCGTCCCTGGGTTGACGGGGCCAACGCAAAGTCGCCTGGCCGATCGGCGCCGCAAGGCAGAACACAAAGTGGTTCGAGGGGAGCGCCTGACGAGTCCTGACCAACAAGATCGGTAATCAAGGCCTAGGGCTGGCCGGGTGCCACGCCCACGCCTGAGTTTCTTTCGGACCCCGGTCGCGCAACGACTCGCAATCACAAAGGGGTCCCCGCCGATGGATCCGTCCCCACGTCCTATCCGTCCGCGCAGAAAAAAAGCCTCCCTCCCAAGAGGATCACTCTTGGGAGGAAGGCGAAGAAATCGATGATCGGTGACCGATGAGGGACAATCGAGGAAGACGCGTCTATCCTGCTCTGTCCCTCCTCCGTCTCAGAAGATGCCCTTCTGCAGTTGCTCCAGAAGGGTCTTGGCATTCGCCAACTCTTGGGACGAGAGGCCGTGGGTCTGGCCCTGCAGACTCAGGCTGCTCTTCAGGGGCTCCATTTGTTCTTGCAGCCTGATGGCTTCCCGGAGCACCTTGATGGCGTAGGTCGTGCGACCGTTGTCCGCCTGCTCCTTGGCCGAGCGAACATTTGCCTGGTTCGCGTTCAGCGCATTCCGCAACTGCTCCACCGCCTCGGTCTTGCGTTTCATGGCGGCATACGCCATCGCCAGGTGGAATCGCGGCGTGGCCACGGAGGGAGAATTGCTCGGATACAGCTCGGTGCACCGGACGAAATCCGCGGCCGCCTTTTCGAAGACGCCCGAGCGGTAATAAGCATAGCCTCTCGTATCGAGCAGATCCACGTAGTCGGGAATGATCTTCAGCCCCTTCTCGGCCAGGGCGACGGCCTCCTGGTATTGCTCGGGGGGACGGTTCTCTTCCTCACAGAGCGTCCACGCGAGATTGTTCATGGCGATCACGCTGTTCGGATCGCGCGCGAGGATCTGGCGGTTCAACCGGGCGGATTCCTCGTTGCGTCCCGCGTCCTGCATCAGCATGCTCAGGAGCGTCAGCGCGGACATGGACTGCGAATTGCGAGCCAGGGTCGTGCGAAGGATATCTTCCGCGACCGCCAGCGCCTGCCGGTCCCCGGTGGCCGCCAAGACCCGGGCAATGGTCGTGGCCACGTCCGCATCCTTGGGGTGCGCGGTCACCCAACGTTGCACGAGCTGGTTCATCTCCGTCCACCGCCGCTCCCGGCGCAGCTCCTGCGCCAGCGTCATCGTTGGCGTCGGATCGTTCGGTTCTGCCTGCATCAGGGTGTCGAAGCGTGACTGGGCCTCGTCCTTCTGTCCGTTCGCGTACAAAGCTTCGGCGTAAGCGATCTCAGCGCGGCGGCGCGACGCTCCCTCGAACTCCGGAAGCTTCTGGCGCAGCAGATCGACCGCCTGCGGGGTTCGACCCGCCCGCGCGTACGCGTCGGCCAGCTCGACCAGAATCTCGACGTTCTTGGGATTCTGATCCAGCAGTCCTTTCAGCGTCAAGGCCGCGATCGCCGGCGTGCGCACTTTCTCCGCGCGGGCCTTGAGCAGCAGCAACTGCCCATTCTCGGGATTGTGCGCCAGGCCACGCAAAGTCACATCCAGTACCTTAGCGGGATCTTCCTGGCCCAATTCGAGCTGCGCCAACCAGAGCCAGGCTTCCGCCATTTTGGGCTGGCGGGTGGTTACCTCCCCCAGGATGCGGCGTGCCCCCTCAATCCCCGGGCCGGTCCCCTTGAGCATGAGGACCTGGGCCTTGAGCAGTTGGAGCTGCGTGTACGCGCGGACCCGCGGATCATCCGTGCTCGCCGTGAATTCGGTGCCGGATGCGGCGAGGGCCTTGTCGACGATCGCCTCGGCCTCCCCCAGAAGGGACAGGTCCCCCGAAGAAAGGAACACCAGCGCTGCGAGTCTTTGGATCCCGGCGTTGTCGGGCGCCAGGGCCAAGGCTTGACGGATATCGGGAATGCCCTCGGCCGCGCGACGCATCACCCGATAGAACTCCGCCCGCGCCGCCCAGCTCTCCGCCTTCTTGGGGTCCAGAGCGATAACGCGGCCGAAGTCCTCCAGCGCTTTGTCGTATTGTCGCAAGGCGATGTAGGTCTTCGCGCGAAGCCCATACGCAGGGGCGCTGGGCCCTTTCGCCACGAGCTGGTCACAAAGCCGGATAGCCTCGGCGGCGTTGCCCTGCTGGACCCACAGCTCGACTTGGGCGGCCCGCACCGACAGCGAGTCCGGCAGCCGGGCCTGGAGATCGTTCAGGATCTTCCGGGCCTCGTCATACTTCTTCTCCTGGATGAGGATCAATGCCAGATTCAGGCTGGAGGCGGTATCGTTCGGGTCCTGGCTGATCATCTTCGCCAGGGCCTCCCGCGCCGGACCCAGCTTGCCTTGCCGGAGATCCTCCTGCAACCGCAGTCTCTTCAGATCCGGGTTCTGCAGATTGTACCGATCCGCCTGGTCGAGGCGGCGGCGGACCTCGGCATAATCTCCGATTCTGTTGAGAGCCAGGATCGTCCGCACGAGGATCTGCGCATTCGCGGGCAGAAGGTCCGAGGCCTCCCGGTACGTGGTCACCGCCAGGGGCAGCTCGTTGGCCTTCTCGTACGTATCTGCCAGAAGCAACCGGCTCGCGTGGTCCTTGGGATTGGCCAGCAAATTCTCCTGCAGCAGCTTGACGATCTGCGGATAGTACGTCTTGAATTCGTCCGCCCCGGCGCGGTTCCAGAGCCTGGCCTGCTCATACCGCCACTGCCAGCCTCCTTCCCCCTCCAGCGCTTTGATCTCGTCGACGAGGCTCTGGGCCTGACGACGATCTTGGAGAACCGTGTTCCGGGTCAGGAGCAGACGCCGGGGTTGAACGTCGTTGGGAAACTGGACGGCCAGATCGCGCAGCCACTGGTCCAGCTTGGTGTCCTGTTTCCACTGCCGGTAGAACTCCGCCAGCAGGAGACTCAGGTCCCGGCGGAGCCGCGGCTCCTGAATGCGCGGGAGGGCCCCCTCGATCGCCGCTTCACATTCCTCCTGCCGGTTCTGTCGTGCCAGAAACAACGCCAATCCCTGGACGGGTTCCAGGGCCTGGGGGAATCTCGTCACCGCCTCCTGGTAGCGTCTCTGGGCCTCGTCCTTCTGGCCTTGGGCGACCGCCAGCTCCGCCTGGAGCAAGATCACCTTCATCTCGGACGGATTCTTGCTCTCCAGATCCTGGAGCAACGACGCCGCCTCCGTGAGTTTGCCACTGCTCATGGCAAGTTGCGCCTGAAGGAGCTTGACGGAGAGAGTTCCACTACCGGCCTGGTCCAATTCGGCCAAGCGTGTTTCGATCTCCTGCCATGTCCTTTCGCGCTCGGGGGCCGGACGGTCGTCCGCGGCCAGTGAGTGCATGCGCGCCTGCACCTCCAGCAGGGTCGCCTCCGCGTGACCGGGAGCCAGTTGCTGAACCTGGCGGGCCTGATCCAGCACCTCCGGCCAATCCCGGACCTGCACCAGGAGTTGCGCCAGGGCCAGATGGCCTTCGACAAAGCCCGGCGCATCGGTCACCAGGGCGCGGAGTCCCCCGATCGCCGATTGCGTATCACCCAGGCGGGTCAGAGCCGAAGCCAACATCAGGTGGGCGGCCGGCTGCCGGTACCCGAGGGTGATGGCCTTTCGCCAGCTCGCCGCGGCCTCGCGCAATTGGCCGCGCTTGTCGGCCATCAGCCCTTCCAGGAACGCGACCGCGGGCGGCGCGATGTCTCTTTGCCGCATTTGGGTGAGGTAGCCACCGGCCTCCTCCAGATGATCCGACCGGATCAGCAACTCCGTGGCAACCGGCATGAAATCCCAGGGTTGGGCGGCCAGGGCCTTCAGCCCCGCCTGCGCCACCGTATACATCTCGTCGGGCACATTGGCCCGCAAGGCCAAGTCGGCCCAGTATTGCCAGAGCAACGGCGTCGTCGGGTCTTTGGCCTGCAACGCCTGGAGGTGCACGCGGGCCGGAGCCAGGGCGTTCGCACTCCGTAACGCACCCACGAGACGG
The DNA here is from genome assembly GCA_964354535.1 of uncultured Pirellulales bacterium. Taxonomy (GTDB): domain Bacteria; phylum Planctomycetota; class Phycisphaerae; order Sedimentisphaerales; family Anaerobacaceae; genus PLanc-01. The sequence continues at coordinate 33,049 of CAYHAJ010000099.1, read as the reverse complement.
AGTCGGGTCTCGGTGTCGGAGAGATCGCGCTTTTGCGCCTGTTCCAAATCCGCCCGGGCCTTGTCCGACTCGTGTCGGCGCAGGAAGAAACCGGCGCGCGCGAGGTAGGCGAGAGCCGAGTCGGGATTCTGGGCGACCGCCTCCTCAAACCAGGCCGCCGCCGGTCGGTTCGTCGCATCGGGGTACTGCTCCGCCAGGATTCCCATCCGTTCGTAGCTCAGGACATCCTCCGGATGCTTCTCCAGGATCGTCCGCAACTGGGCCGCGGCCTCGTTGGACTTGCGCTGCTGCCACAGGGCATCCGCGAGCATGCGCCGGATGCCGACATCGTCGCTCGTCTCCAGGAAGCGTCGCGCGAGCAGCTCCGCTTCTCCCGGCGCGCCCATGGACGGCCACAAGTAGACTTCGATGAGACGTTCCGCCGCTTCGTGATGGCGGCTGTCCAGGCGCAGGACGGAGCGGTACACGGCAATGGCCTGCTGGATATTGCTCGACGTCAGCGGCCGCCGCTTCAACTGCGCGTCGCCGTACATGAGCAGGGCTTCGACATCGTCCATATTGACGGCAATATACTTGCCGATTTGTTTCGCCGCCTCGTCGTAGTCCTGGCTGGCGTACGCCGCCTGACCCAGGGGCAGCGCCTGGAGAGCCCGCGTGCCGACCTGCCAGCGATGCAGGGCGTAGGCCGCCACGAAGAAGATGCCGAGGGCTGCCCCCAGGACGGTCGCCAATTTCCAGTTGAAGTATCTCGTTGCCATGAGCTGCGTCCTCTCTAAAACTGATTGACGAAGTTCTCGACCATCTTGCGGAACGTTCGCCAACAGATCCACAGGTCCAGGCCCAAGGAGAAGTCCCGGACGTATTGGGTATCATAGTGAATCCATTCTTGGAAGTCTTTCTGGGGTTCGCGGGTCCGGAGCACTTGCCATAACCCCGTGATCCCCGGTCGCACCGAGAGCCGCGCGTCGCGCCAGGAGGGACAGAGCGTGTTCTCGGACTCCGGCGAAGGCCGGGGACCCACGACGCTCATCTGCCCGCAGAGCACGTTGACAAACTGCGGGATCTCGTCCAGATACGTCTCGCGCAGGAACCGGCCGACCGTCGTGATGCGCGGGTCGTCGGTCATCTTGAATTGGGGTCCGTCCACCTCGCTGACGAACCGCAGCTTGTCCTGGATCTTGTCTGCTCCCGGTCGCATCGTGCGGAACTTCCTACAGCGGAACGGTTTGCCCTGAAGGCCCTGACGCAGATCCCGAAAGAACACGGGCCCGGGGGAGTTGATCTTGATGGCCAGCGCGATGATCGCAATCACGGGGGCAAACAGGGTCAGCACCACGAGGGCCGCGACCGTATCGGCGATTCGTTTGAAACAGCGCGCATAAGAGATCCTCGGCCAGGTTCGGAAGGCCTCTCGGCTCGGGAGACAAGCCCACGTCCGCGCCGGCCCTGCGGTAGGCGCCGCAGGGCGTTGCACGGCGGCCCCCCGGCGAGACGCCAGGACCAGGCCGCCTGCAATCACCTGGTTCGGCGCGACGGATGCTCCCACCCCTACGATGGCCGAATCGACTACGGCTCCTGCCCCGATCGTGCAGCCGTCGCACAGGACCGCCGGTCCCACGACCACCGCCCCTGCCTGGATGGTCACCCCGGCGCCGAGCCGCACCGGACCAATCAGGCGGGAATCCGGGGAAACCCCGTTGTCCCCCCGGGGAATTGATTGGCGCCACCCCTGCGCGAGTTTCATCGCCCGGGCGAGACGGGACGAGTGGCTGAGGGCCACGTTCGCCACCCCGCAGATTCCCTCCTCCGATTCCAGATCGTACGCTGCGCCGGCGACGGCCACCCCCTGCAAGCGCAGTCCGGCGGCCCGGCTCGCGTCCACCCAGGCTCCGAACGTGGAGAGCAAGCCGCCCTCCAGTGCGGCGTCCAACGCTTCCTTACGCACGAGGAGGTAATGCGGCCAGTCCGCGGGCATCGGGGTGAAGGATATCGAGTCCGCGTACAAGCGCCGGCAACCGACCACCTTGCGGTCGGACGTCAATCGAGGTCTCTCCCGGCACGCCAACAGGTCTGAAGTGACCGTCACCGCCAGGCAATCGGCACCGGTGGCACGGACCAGGCGCTCCAGCAACCAAGGGGCGGCACAGGCCGCAAAGCGGCCGTTCGTGATGACGGCCCACTCCTGGCGGCACCGGTCCCTCCATTCCCGGGCCTCCCCACGCCAGGAATCGTCGTAGAACACTGCGGAGTTCAGAGCCGCCGTCAGACCGCCCTGCCAATCTCGGGGCAGGACCCACCACGAATGCGCCGAACTCGTCCCGCGTCTCCGAGCGGCCCATTTCCGGCCTATCCCATTGCCCCGCAGATGGTGCAGACCGTCCAGAACGACGCCGTGCAGAGGCGCCGTGGACAGAGCGTACCGCAATAGACCTGCCCCGCCGTCAGGGTCGCGGTCTGTAGTCTCTCGAACGACGATCAACTGCATAACGGCTTCGCATCACAGATCGACAGTCATGGGACGACCGTAGCACCGGGGAAGCGACGCTCATGCGTTGCCATTGCCATTTTCGTCGTCCGGGTTTTGGCTGGTGAGCAACAGCTTCTTGGGCTTATTCGCCTTCCGTCCGGCGGCCGCGCTGCGCACCCGGTACGTATAGGCATAGCGGTACAGATTCTGCTCCATGGGAACATTGCTGAGGACCGCCCCCAAGACCCGTGCCCGCCCGCGGGCGAACCGTTCCTTGGCCTCCTTCAGGTCGGGGGCCGTCGTCTGCCCGGCAAAGCCGACCAGCACCACGGCATCCGCCAGCTTGGCCCACACCAACGCGTCCGGGAAGGCCAGCGCCGCCGGGCTGTCGATGATGACGTGGTCGTAGTCCCGTGCCATCCGTTCGATCTGCTCGGCCCCCATGGAGGAGTTCAGCAACTCGTAGGGATCGGCCATGTGACGCGGATTGGCGGCCAGGACGTGCAGTCCGCTCGACGGCAACACGTACGCCAGGCTGCGCGCGTCCCCGCCCAGCAGCACATCTTGCAGGTATCCGACGTCCGCGGGAACATTCAGCATCTTCGCCACGTCGGGCTTGCGCATGTCCCCGTCGATCAGCAACACCTTTTTACCCGATTTGGCCAGGCTGGTGGCCAAGTTGACCGCAAACGTCGTCTTGCCCTCCCGCGTGCCGGCGCTGCTGACGACCAGCCGCCGGGGCAGGCCCCCGTCGTACTGGATCCCCAGGTTGGCGCGAATCGTCTGGTAGTCGCCCGCGATCTGCTCGGCGAACACCGCCGGCTTCAGGGCATGCGAGCTCGTCGTCGTGCCGAGCACCGGCAGATCCAGTTGCCGCAGGACATCCTCGGGAGTTTGCAGCGTCTTATCCGCACGATCGCGCAGGAGAGCCAGGCCGAAGCCACACGCCAGGGCGCCAAAAACGGCCACCATCGCCAGTTGGGGCCGCCGGTCGTTCGTGGTGGCCACGTCCGCCGTATAGGCGGTCTCCACCCGCGCGGGCCGTTGCTGCTCCAGCTCGAGCGTCTTGATGCGCCGGCTCAACTGGTCATACATCTCCTGGTCCACCTGCAGCTTGAACTGGCGGTCCTGAATATCCAGACTCTGGAGCCCCACCTTTCGCGTCTTGACATCTTGCTGATCGAGCACGGTGCTCAGCGCGTTGTAATGGGCCAGAACCCGGTCCCGCTCCATCTCGGCCGCCGCCAGGCGCTGCCGGGCCGCTTCTTTCTCGCGGCCCTCCAGCCCGCCGTCGTACTCCTGTTCCAGCTCCTTTTTCTTGTTCTCCAGCGTCTTCTTGAACGTGTCCAACGTCGCCTGGAGGCGTACCAGGCTCGGGTGTCCCGCGTTGAGGGCCTGCTGGGCCACGATGAGGTCCTTCTCTGTCGCGACAATACTCTTGGACAACTCGGCCACCATGGGATCCGAGTTCACATAGGCGCGGCGATCGTTGACGACCTGATCCGGCGAGAGCTCCACTTTCTCCGTTTTCGCCAGCAGGCCGACCATGGCATCCACGCTGATCTTCTGAGACTCCAGCCGGGTCAGCTCGGTCAGCAGCGCGGTCTGGCGGCCCAACTCCATCTCCTCGCGGAGGTTCGGCGTGTTGCTGCCGAGTTCCTTGGACAGCGTCCGGATCTGCTCGCGCTGATTCGTGATGCTGGTCAGCAACTCCTTCTGCTGGTTGGTCAGAAGGACGAGACTGTCGTTCCCTTTCTTGTTCTCGTCAAAGCCATATTGCGCCACGTAGTTCCGGAGAAAGGAATCGACAATCGTCCTGGCCTCGTCGGCGTTGGGGCTCCGCATCATCACGGTGATGAGTTCCGTACCGTAGATCGAGCTCGCGGTGATGATCTTGCGGCTGATGGCATCGCGCAGCATTCTCTCGGGACCGACATTTCCGCGTGCGGGCAGCACCAGCGCTTGGATCTGCCCGAGGCGGCCCTGCGGCTTACCGCTGAGAAAGCCCAGATTGCGGCCCGCCAAATCATCCGCGACCGAGCGCAGCATCTGGTTGTTGCTCATCATCAGGATGGCCTGCGTATTGATGAACCCGCCGTAGGCCCCGATTTCCGCGGGGTTCGCCGCATCGCTCAGGATCCCCGGGATCACCGGCGCCACCCGGACCGCGCCCTGCACCACGTACTGGGGCTCGACCAGCAGAAAGATCGCCGGCAAGGCCAGGGCGCCGAGAACCAGCGTCGTGGCCAGAATGACGTACCACCGTCGCCGCACACTCGCCCACACGTTGATCGTGGGCGCTTCCTGCGGAGGCGGGGACGGCCTCGGCGCTTCGACCGGCGGCTCGTAGACGACCGGCTTTTGCTCGATCACCTGATCCAGGTATTTCTCCAGATTATTCATACACCTGTACTCCCACTATTAAGGATCGGATACATGTTGCGGATGTCGTCGGGAGATAATCCGCGGCGCCAGCGCCTCCGGGGGCGTGGTGAGTCGCGTCAGGAACCACAGTTCCCCCACCACCAGGCCCAGGGCCAGCGGCATCATGGCGTAGCCGCCCCAGTCGTGAAACCTCTGCTCCCAGCGCTCTCCCTGGATCACCGTGAAGGCGACCGCGGTCGCCGCCAGTCTCAGGGTATTACAGAGAAACGCGATCGGAAAGCTCGACAGTAGCAGGATCAGCTTTTCCCACCAGGCACGCTGGACCAGGAGCGCGACCAGCCCGCTGATGACGAAGAAGGCCATGATCATCCGCAGACCGTTGCACGCTTCCGCGACGGCCACGCTGGCGGCGCCGATGTGGATCACGTTGCCGTCCTGCCGGATCTCGTACCCGGCCAACTCCAGGCAGAAGACCGCCGAGGTGGTGGACCAGTTCTGGAGAGGCAGGGTAATGGCATTCTGCAGACGCCCCGGCCACGGGAGCATCAGACACAGAAACAGCAGGACGGTCGCCAGCTTCGCCAGGTAGCGCCGGCCCGCCACCAGCAGCACGATCGCCGCCAGGGATAAAATGAGGGAGAATCTCTCCACAAAAGAATACAGATCGAAGAGGCCGGCGCCGCGCACCAGTTGGGCGAAGAGAAAAACGCCGACGCCAAGAACCAAAGCCGGCTGCAGGGCCGTGGACCACAATTCCTGGCGACGGAGCCAGACGATGTAGGCCGCCAGGAAGGGCACGAGCAAGCCGGACGAGTATTCATCGCTCCTGCGCCACACGCCGATGAGGTCTGCGATCGTGGGCCAATAGCCCCACAGGAAGGCAGCCAGAATCGCCCCCCCCGCCACCGCCTGTGCCGTCGGCTTCCCCCCTGCGGGCCGCCGCGTCACCCGGCGGGCGCCGCCCGGCCCGGCCGGTTCCGTCTTCTCCTCTCCTCCCCGCCGCCCGGTCCAGAACAAACGATGGCTCAGACGCCGGTCCGATGAATCGGCACAGGCCACCCTGGCCTCCAGCGCCGTTCCCGCGGGCAGCGTCACGCCGCAGTTCACGATCGATTCACGGATCTCGCACCCGGGTCCCACATGGGCGTTGGCCCACACGGCACTTCGGACGACCACACTATCCGCGTCCACGACCGCGCTGCGTCCAATGAGGGCGGGACCGATCACCACCACACCCTCCGCCAGGCGCGCACGGTCGCCCAGCAGAACCGGTCCGCACACCCGCGCCGTGGGGTGAGCCGATAGCGGAGATCCCTGGAGCACAGGAGCCGCGGCGGCGTCTGCGCCCGTCCGAGCGAGCCGTCCATCACGCACGCCCTGGCCCAAGAGAGCCTCCAGGGCCCCGAGGTATCCCGCGCGATTATGGAAGTTCCCCACGTCCAGATTCAGGGCCAGCGGATGAACCGTGCCACCGGCCCGCAGGATCGAGGGGATCAGGCCTTCCTTAATGTCGCAGTAGCCGCCGGGAGGAACGTGGTGCAGAATCTCCGGCCGGCACAGGTAAATTTCCGCCGGGCTGCCCAGCGACGCTTCGCCGTTGCGGCCCGGATTGAAGACCATGGTCAATTCTGCCCCCTGGGCGCCATGTGCGGCCACAAGGTCGCCGATCGCGGGCGGGGCCAACATGCTACCGGAGAGCACGAGAATCAGGTCGCCCGGATCCGAGGCAACGGCATTGCGCAAACACCCTGCGGTTCCCGCGGTCAATTCCTCGACCACGAGCGCCACTTCAAGCGGGGCGTCCTGACAAGCAGCCCTCACGGCCGCCGCCTCGTCTTGGGCGCAGCACACCGCCACCCGAACCAATCCCGCGTCCGCCAGATGATCCAACAAATGCGCGAGCACGGGCTTGTCGGTCAGGGGCCACAGCGCCGTGGGCAAGCGGGCGGCCAGCGGACAACGTCCGAAATCGCGCCCGCCCACGAGCACGACCGCACGAACGTCGCGTCCGTGGACCAAGTTCCTGGATGTCCTCTCCTTTGCGGTTACCAAGCGGATGCCTCTCCGTTCCAGCCCGAGCTGTCTATGAGGTCTCCCCATTCTCTCACGCGGCCGGACACCACCCCGCGGACTCGAATGCCACCCCCGGCCTTTCCCATCCGCTCTACCGGCCTTCGCACAAGCCGTGTGCCTGCGTACCAACACTGGAGACTATCATGTGTCATCATTATAATCAATTCGTCAATTTCAACAATCTTATCAGACCTCCCTTTTCTCCCCGCGCCGGGTGCCCCGGTCTGGTAGACACAGGCGTGGCAAACCGACATTTCTGGCCCTTTTTGAGCGGTCCCCGAGTCCGATAACCATCGCTCGGCCCACAACGCGACCGCCTGTCCTACCAGTCGGCCAGAGTCGAGGTGTGCTTTGGCGGATTTTCTCCCCATTGGGCGAAAATCACACGGCCGAGCCCCCTCCTGCTCCGGGGTGCTGGATCCCGGAGCCCACGGTCTCACGACCCGTCCGCGGCCTTTTGGCGCGTGGGCCCCAGAGGCTGACGCCCGAGGCGGGACCTCGCGCGTACGATTTCCCGGATGGCGAGCCCGAGAAAGATCGTATTGGTCACCAGGTACCGCTTCCACATGCGGCGCGGCTCTTGTATCACGCGGTAGAACCACTCCAAACCCAGCTTCTGCATCCACTGCGGCGCACGCCTGGTGATCCCGGCCACCACATCGAAACTGCCCCCGACCCCATGGCAGACCGGCACGTCCATCACCTGGCGCCAGCGATGAAGAAGATTCTCCTTCCGGGGCGTAGGCACCGCCACCAGAAGGATATCCGCGTGACTGGCCCGAATGGTTTCGGCGATCTTCTCCTCCTCGTCCAGGGAGAAATAGCCGTCGCGATAGCCGGCGACGCGCATGCCGGGGTACTGGCCGCGCACGTGCGCCACCACCCGCTCGACCACGTCCCGCTGCGCCCCCAGAAAATAGACCCCGTAGCGCTGGCGATCGGCCAAGGCAAGCAGTGTATTCATGATGTCAATCCCCGCCACGCGCTCGGGCAAGGCACAGCCGCACAGACGCGACAGCCACACGACGGGCGCCCCATCGGCCACCGTGAACGTGGCTTCGTCCAGGCTCTGGCGCAACTGCGGATCGTGGCGCGCCTTGACCAACTTCGCCACATTCACGACGCCGATCAAAAGGGGATCCCTCGTGCGGATGGACTCGTCACAGGCCGTGACCACATCGGCCATGCGCATCTTGTGCAACGTGATCCCCAGCAGAGTGATCTGTTCCCAACCCATCGTCATAGAATTCCCGCGCTCGAACCGTCCTTCCTCGAATCTCGGTTCGGAGGGGCGATGCAAAGACCTTCATAGCCGCCCAAGACAGCCGTCGCCCCCGTGATATAGGTCCGCGCCATGCGCCAGGCGTACGACCTCTCCTGCCGCGAGAGACACCCTTTGGCCCACCAGACGGGCGCCCGCACCAGAAAGAACGACGCGGTGAGCAGACAAGCCAGGACATATTCCCCACGGCTTTTGTGCTTCTTGAGAAAATGCAGGATGCCGGCGGAGAGTTGCAGTCTCATCTTCGAGGCGGCCTGCCGGCTGCTCGCCCCGCCCAGATGAATGATGCTGGCGGCGGGCGTGAACAGCGCCTGGTATCCCGCCTGATGAAACCGATAACACCAGTCCGTTTCCTCCGCGTACATAAAGAATGCTTCGTCCATCCTGCCCACCCGCTCGATGGCCTCCCGGCGGACGAGCATGAAGCAGCCGCTGACGACGTCGACCGCGCGGACATCGCTGCGGTCCCAATACAGCATGAACTCGCGGCCCCACAACCGGCTCTTGGGAAAGAGCTTGTACGCGTAGGTGGACGACAGCAGCAGATTCAGGGCCGACGGGAACCGGGAGCACGTTCTCTGCCACGTGCGGTCGGGATTCAACACGCGACAGCCCACCACCGCCGCTTCCGGGTGCGCGTCGGCAAAGGCCACGGTTCTTTCGAGGGCCCGGTCCAGTACCACCGTGTCGCTGTTGAGCAGCAACACGTAGCGGCCCCGCGCCAGGACCATCCCCTGGTTGTTCGCGGCCGCGAAACCCCGGTTGTCGGCGTTGGTCACCAACTGCACCTGGGGGAAGTCCTGCGCGACCATTTGGGCGGAGCCGTCGGCCGAAGCGTTGTCCACCACGATCGTCTCGAAAGCCACCGCGCCGGCATTTTCGTAGACGGAGCGCAGGCACGCGCGGAGGATCTCCCGCGTGTTCCAACTCACGATAATGATGGTCACATCCGGAGGGCTCATCAGGTGTGCTTCCGTCCTGTGTGGAGGGACGCGGCCTCAGCGGTAGGCGCGTTGCAGCCCGGCGACCGGCGTGCTCCGAACCGGCGGCCCCGCGCGGGCCGGCGGGGCATACGCTTGGCCATAGAAGTAGCCGGCACTGGCCAGCAGCAGGTACCAGGGCATCGCGATCTGGCCGAAATAGGACACCCCGAAGAAGGAGATGAAGTGCCCCAGAACCGTGACAAAAGCCCCCCACGCCAGATAGGACTCCGCCTTGTCCGTGGAACGGATGGACAACCGGGCGAAGGCCCGCCCCGTAACGAAGAGGACGACACAGCACAGGATCAGGGTCACCAGTCCCCCCTGGACCGCGACCAGGATCAGTTCGTTGGTCACATCCTCCAACCCCGTGCCCCAGTGGGCCGTGTCGCGGGTGCCCAGCAGCATCCACTCCCAGAAATACTGGATGGCTTGGTTGACCAGGTAGTACCGGTGCCATCCGGTGGAACCGGAGACCACGCCGACGCGGGATAGCAGATGCCAGACCGGGGCTTTCATCACGATCTGCAGCGCCACCAGCAGAGCCACCGCGCCCCAGGCTCCCGTACTCGTGTAGCGTCGCAGCGGATAGAGCAGCAACAGGCCCGCCACAGCCATCAGGGTCAGCACCGGCGTGCTCGAGGCCGTCGCCATAATCATGAACGTGCTGGCCGCCGCCGCCGCCCAGAACACCGACCGGTACCGCGCCCGCGAGCGGGCAAAGGCGACAAACAAGGGCACCAGGGTGGCCCAGAACAGACCCATGATGATGGCGTGCGGAAAGGTCGCCTGGCAGCGGTAACTGCCCTCCCGCCAAGCAGTGCCCACACGTCCGAGCACGATGAAAGGATTGGTCCCCGTGGCCCATTCCAGCGCCACGAAGGGCATCATGGCCAGCGCGCAGACCGCCAGCGCCAGGTAGGCGAATCGCAGATCCTCCCAGGACCGCACCGTCTGCCGGAAGAGCCAATACAGTCCGAGCCATTCCAGCAAGCGGCCCGATTTGTAGATGAGGGCCGTCACATTCATCCATTGCATGACGTACACGATGGTGCCCACCGCCGCCCAGACCAGGATCAGACGGTCAAAGCGGTTCCATCGAATGGGGACCACTTCCCCATAGAGCCACAAGCGCGCCGCTCCAATCAGAACCAGAATCTGCAGCACATGGAAATCGAGCGTCTGAATCACGATGCGTTGATCCGCCGGCGCCCAACAGGCCGCCACCGCGAAGGGCAACAGCAGATATCTCCGGGGGATGAGCAGGATGGAGCCCGAGAGCAACAGGGTAATGATGAGTGTCCCCAGCGTGATTGTCGCTTGCTGACTACTACCCATAACCTGCAACCATGCCTTTCTGAAGAGGCCTCACTCTCGCCCCCACCGCGTAAGGCGTCCCTCGGCCGCTTCCGGCCCCGGCCGGCCGCTGAAGCCGACCGCACGCGTGAGGTACGTCGCGCGATTGTAGGTGGACATGACCACGCTCACGTGACGCAGACGCTCTTCCTTTATGATCGTGGCTCGTGCCCGCCCCGGACCGCCAACTCCAAATCAGGAATCCCACGGTCCGGCCGGACTCCGTCCCCGTCGGGTGTCGCTCGGGATAAGTGCACCTCTTCGCTGAGAAAGGCTCTTACAGCACCCTCCCGTTCGAGAGTCACGGTCCGCCAAGATGACATCCCACCGGGCCCCCAAGACGACGTGGTCCGGCTCGGCACTCAGATCTCTCCGGGTTGTATCGTCGAATAGGAATGTGGAAATTAGGTATTTCCAGCCACGTCCGATAGCATGGCGGATCGACTATCCGTCATCCCCCGAGAGGACGGGACTGGCCACGACCACGACTTTTCGGGATAGCCAGGGACCGGTCAGCCGCGGAAAGGCCCTCGTCAGCCAGCCCCATCGGGCGTTCTCGTCATACTTCAGGCACGTCACGCGCAGCCCGCTGCGCCGTATCCACCCCGTGACCATACGGGGAACCGTGTGGTGGACCTGGAACCTGGCGAAGGCATCTCTACCCCGCCACACGCACATGCCCGCGGTCTGTCTTCTCCAATGTCCGAGAAAACCCACGTTCGGCGCCGCCGCCACGAGCGTCCCCCGCTCCGCCAGCAAGGGACGGCTCTGGGCCAGCAAGGCCGACGGGTCCGATAGATGTTGGAGAATATTGATGAGCAGAATGCAGTCAAACCGCTGCCCGCGCAGCAGCGCAAAGGCTTTCTCGAAATTGGGCGGCGTCAGCTCGAGGCCGCGGGTCCGGGCGGTCTGGCCCACCACGGCATCCAGCGGGATTCCGATAACCTGCATCCCTCTTTGCACAAGAACGGCTTCGGTGGCTCCGGTTCCACAACCGAGGGAGAGCACGCGTCGGGCCCCTTTGGGCACCACAGACAGAACGTCCTCCCGGACGGGCTCGCCGTAGAGCTTGCTCCAACTGTACGCGCTCGGCTTGCCCGGCGGCGGCAACAATTCTTCACAGGTCAGCTCGCCCCGCAGGCAGCGGTGCAGGGCCTCGATCTGCACGCGCACCTGATCGAACTCCAGCCCCACGGTGCCGAGATACTTATTGGGCACATGGTGAACCAGGAAATCCTCGATGCGACTGAGACAGAGGACTTTTGTGAAGCCGCACTGCGTATACGGGTCCGTGGCGGCGGTACAGAGCAAATCGTAGAACCCCTGGTGGGGAGGCCCCAGGAAACCGCCGGAGGCGATAGCCCGGCGCAACTGCGCGCGGGTCAGAAGGTAGCAGGCCGCGTGCTCGTTGGTCAGATAGGCGAATACGTAGGGACCACACTGCCGCACGGAGCGCGGCACCCAGTGACAGAAGGCATGCACCGCCGGACAGTACCGCTTGCCGTGGGCATCCTCTTCATATTGCAGGAAGCCGGCGATCTGGTCGTCGGGCAGAAACGGCGTCACTTCCAGAAACGCTTCGATCTGTCGCCGGCCGATCAGCATGTCATCCTCGGAATAGATGAACAGATCATAATCGTCGAGACGGTCGGCAAACAGTTGCTTATGGCCGAAGGGCAGCGACCAGGGGTTCTTATCGGGCAGCCCAACGCGCACCTCCACATCAGGCCCCAGGTCCTTGGGGATGTTGGAGAGCACGACCACATCCACCTGGTACGGCAGGGAGCGGTACTCGGCCAGAAGCCGCTCCAGGTACACCCGGCTCTTCGTTCCATAATTGGCGATGGCGACCAGGATCTTCATTCGCTCGATCCCTCCCGGGCCAGGCGAGAGGCCATGGAAGGTCGGCGCTGAACCCCGCCGGGCCAAACCGCGACGCGCTGGACCGTCTCCTGAACGATCCGTTGGAAGCTCTCGGTGTTGTAGTGCTCCCGGACCGTCCGACAGCCCGCCTGGGCCATTCGGTCCCGCAGAGCCGGTTCTACCAGCAGACGTGTGCATCCTTGCACGAGGGCCTCTTCATCCTCCGCGACCCAGACGGCCTCCAGATGCCGCAGCACCGTCCCGTATCCCCGGCACGAGTGGGAAACCGCCACCAGCGTCCGGCCATAGCGCAGGGATTCCAGGACCTTGATCTTGGTCCCCCCGCCTTCGAAGATGGGCACAACCGTAAAGGCGCAGCGCTCGTATTCTTCTCTTACATCCTCCACAAAACCCACGGGCACGACGCCTGCCACGGCCCCCCAGCGGTGCTTCTGTTCCTCGCTCATGCCATAGCCGACAATGCGAAACTCGCTCCCCGGCACGTTCGCATGAATCCGAGGCCAAACCACCTGGACGAACCGGTCGATCGCGTTCACGTTCACGGTGTGGCAGAGCGAACCGATCATCAGGATGCTCTGGCTCTGCGGTCGTGGCGGGCACGGCGCGGGTTCCGTCCCGTCGGCGTCAAACGGCACGTTCGGCAGAACGGACGTGGGCAGGGAAGGCAGCAGCGCCTGATCCTCGTGGCTGGGGACCCAGATGTGGTCGCAACGGCGCAGCAGGCCGGGCACCACCCGTTCCACCTGGCGCGCCTGCCGGCGGATGGCGAGCCGGCGCAACCGCGAAAGCTCCGGCCGCTGCAGGCGACTGCGCTGGGTGCTGCAATCGTAGTCATCCAGGTCCAGGATGATCGGCCGGTAGGCCAAGCCACCAGAACTGGCCAGCACGTTCAGATAACGCCCTACGATCAGATCGTACCGGTGTTCGGCTACCCGCCGGGATAACCATTGCGCGATATCCGCCTGGGGCCGGTACCACAGGCCCATGCCCCCCAGATGAATCCCCAGCCGCGCCGCCAGGGGCGGACAGAGGCGCCCGATCCACCGCCAAGGCGGACGCTCCCCCGGAATCTGAAAGGAAAAATACGCGACCACGCCGAAGGTCTCGCCCAAATACTCCAGGTCTTTCTCGGACAGTACCGCGTACCGCGAGAAGATCACGGTGTCGACCGCGCCGCACTGTTGCAGAGCCCGCAGCAATAGGTTGGTCCGCTGGTTCACACCCAGATGAACCGGCCAGGGGGAACCACCCGTGATGAACAGAATCCGCAAATTGTTCTCACTACCACGCGTCATGGGAATCCAAGTCCCCTCTCCCCTATCTCACGAGTCCCACCGCGCCGGCGATATAGCCGGCGGCATGGGCGACACGAACAAAACCCAGAAGCCGGGCCGCTTCGTCCCGATGGACCACCAGACTGCCGGAGTTGCGCCAAACCGTGGTCGCCAGCAGTTTCATTCCGCTCAGGCAGACCCTCGCCCGCGAGCACGGCCGTTCTTCCTGGGCCGCGATTTCCCGGCGCAGGACGGCATCGGAAGCGCCCTGGGCATACCCGCGCCTCACGAAGAACTTCTTCGAAAGCCGCTCCCTCGGAATCAGGTGGTGCACGACCGCCTCCGGGGTGTAGATCACCTGTCCGCCCCGGCGCTGCGCTTGATAGAAGAAGTGCCGTTCCTCGTTGGAGAGCAGACTCGATTTCTTGCGTCCCAGCCGGGTGCAGAAGCCGCCGATTTCCTGGGCGAACGCGCGTTGGACCGACATGTTGCAGCCGTAGGGATGAGACGGGAACTCCAGGCGCCGGGGCTGGGGTCCGAAATCCAGAGCGCTGAGATAGCCGTCCAATGCCGGCGGGAGCCACGCAGGACGAGCGAATCCCTCGGGCCAGCGGAGCAGGATCCGTCCGCCCACGGCCACGGTTTGCGCGTCCGCCTCGTAGGCCTGGGCATGAGCGACCAACCAGCCGCTCTCGACCGTTGCATCATCATCCAGAAAACAGACGATCTCTCCGCGTGCCTCCGCCAGCGCCCGGTTCCGTGCATGACTGAGGCCCGGTCGCGATTCGAAGACGCTGCGGAGCCTCGCCCCCAACACACCGGCGAATTCCGCAATCACCCGGGCTGTCGCATCGGTGCTGTGATTGTCGATCACCAGAATCTCGTGTTGTTGGCCCGGCGGACACTCCAGGTTCCGGAGGCTCTGCAGAGCCACCGCCAGTCGTTCGGCATTATTATAGGTGCAGATGGCAACGCTGATCATTACCGGGTGTATCGTCCAATCGAAATCCCTGAATTAGGGATTTCGCGCCCAGGCGAAGGCCCGCGGGAGACCGCGACAAAGGCCCCGTCCGAGCGCAAGGCCACTCACGCCCTGGCCAGCCTCCGTTGTCCCTGTCGCACGGGCCTGTCGACGCGGCAATCCCCGCCCCGAGGAGACTATCGGACTTCATATGGCAAGCCGCCGATCCTTGGGCAGAGCAAACACAAAGTCGTTCAACAACAACACGCCCTGACGTGCATGTGGCCTCCGGACCGGCCTTGCACTCGCCTCCGCGAAAAACCCTTGAAATCTCGCTCGCCTCCCAGTACACTCCCACGAAGAATGGAATCAGGAAGATTGGAATACTGGAACAATGGAATGTTGGACCCTTGGGGACGGGACACGCAACTCACCCACGATTCCCTCCTTCCACGATTCCCTCCTTCCCTTCTGCGAGGGGAGGTGAGGCGGTGAGTCTGTTTGGGAGATTCTCGTCCATCAGCCGGGAGCGGAAGCTCACGCTGTTTCATGAGGTGATGCATCCCGAGCCCGGCCTCCGCATCCTCGACGTGGGCGCGGAAGTCGAACCCGGCGATCGACAGGCACGCCAGTTCATCGATCGATACCCGTGGAAGGAGGCGATCAGCGCCCTGAACCTTTCGCCGGAGCATGTCCGCGCGATCCAGGAGCGTTATCCGGCCATCGACGCCCGCGTCGGCGATGCCCGGCAGATCCCCTGGCCCGACCAGTCCTTTGACATTGTCTGGAGCAACGCCGTCATCGAACACGTCGGCCGCTTCGAAGACCAGCAACAAATGGCCCGGGAAATCATGCGGGTCGGTAAACGCTGGTTTGTGACGACCCCCAATCGCTGGTATCCCTACGAGTTCCACCTGCGCCTGCCGCTGGTGACCTGGCTGCCGTGGCACGGATATATCCAGTGCGGCCGGCTGGTGCGCTTCAACCACGTGGAGCAGAGATATGTGTGGGGCGCCGGGCCGGAATACCTCCGGCTCTTGAGCGCGTCCGAGTTGGCACGCTGTTTTCCCGGCAGCCGGATCATCAAGCAACGCGTAACGTTCATGCCCGAGACCCTGATTGCCCTCGGCGGGCGTGGCCAAGAGAAGTGAAAGGTACAAAGGGAGAAGGAAGAAGGGTGCGCGGGCGACCGGGCCTTTGTACCTTCTTGCTTTTGCCCTTTTCCCTGTACAGAAAGCTGATAGAAACCCAGAGAACAACAGGACTTCGCGACGCGAGACACCACATCGGGGGTCCTGTTCAACATCTGACCCTGCCGGCTCGTGGCCAAGCTGCGAGTCGGCAGGGCCGATTTCGGGCGTCCCCGTGCCCACGCCGCTTCTCTGGCGGGAACCCGAGAGAGGAAGCCCAGAATCTGGAGGGAAGAGAGCCGAAAGGACCTGAGAGAAGACATCGCTCGCCCGCGTTACGGCCCGAGGCGCGACCTCCCGCTCACGCCCCGATCTGGCGGGGTCTTTGGAGTGCCTGTTGGCTCCACTGGTAGAGGCGGGGAGTGCTGACGCGGGCCGTCGCCCTCAACAGGCCGCGCAGGGGGATGTGCCGACTCGGACGGATTTGGTGGAGACATTCCACCAGACACTGTCGGGCCTCCATCACTTTGCCCTCCTGGCAGTAATGATGAATCAGGGCGTAGTAGGACCTGCACAGGGCCGTGTCAATGACGCCGCGGAACTCGCGGCCCAGAATGCACCGGAAGCGTCGGAGCATCTCGATGGGAATCCGCAGCCGATAAGTGGCGGGCTTCATGGAATAGATTCCCCCGGCGTGCTGACGGTAGACGCCCATGGGCTCGTCGATATAGCCGATGTCGCCATGCTGGGCGTGCAGGACGTGCTGGCTCCAATCCCCAACAGGCATACTATAGAACCACGCGGGATACCGGTCAAACACCCCGCGGCGATACATCGTCGAGCAGGACGCGATGAAATTCCTCTCCAGGAGGTCGCGCAGCGTGTACCGGTCCTGGATCCGGGGTGGGCAGTAGAGCGTCGGCTCCCGGCAGCCCTCGTCCCAGACCATCAGGACGCTATGGAAACAGATCGTATAGTCCGGATGGCGATCGAGGAGATCCGCCTGCCGCTGCAGCTTGTCCGGGGCCGTCCAGTAGTCGTCCCCCTCCACGAACGCCAGATATTCTCCGCGACAAGCTTCAAAGGCCCGCGTCACGGTGCGGCCGCTGCGGAGGTTGTGGCGGTTGAGCAGCAGGCGGATGCGGTCCGAGTGCTTCTCCCAATACCGCCGGATCACCTCCCGTGTGCCGTCCGTGGAACAATCGTCCGCGATAACCAACTCGCAGGGAAAGTCTGTTTTCTGAATCAGGAAACCCTCGATGGTCTCGTGGATGAACCGTTCCTGGTTATAGGTCAGAAGCAGAACGCTGACCTTGGGGGTTCGAGGATCGAGGGGGGATAATGGCGGAGGACGGGAATCGCCCCGACTTCCTTGGAAATCATCCATAGTCAATCATCCGTAATCCATCCCGCCGCGGCTCAGGCGGCCGAGGCGGCGGTGCCCCGCTGCCGTTCCAGACGATCGCGAATCTCCCGATGGTTCGTCACCGCCAAACGCACCAAGTGACAGACGGCGGTGATGGCGTCGTCATCGATGCTGGTCCCCGTCGGCAACGACAGAACACTTTTCGCCAAGGCCTCGGTATGAGGCAGCCGCAAACCGGCGTGCGGATACAGCGAGCGGTACGGCTCCATCCGATGACACCCCGGATAGAAATACCGGCGGGCCATCACGTTTTCCGCGTGCAGGATTTTCACCAGATCATCGCGGGAGAGGGTCAGCTCATCCTCGACTTTGACGATCACGTACTGATAGTTATTCTTCTCGGCGGCATCATACGCCACCAACTGGATGCCGTCAAGGCCGGACAGCCCGCGTTGATACTGTTCATAATTGTGGCGGTTGATCGCGATGAATTCGTCGAGGCTCTCGAGGGCGGTCAATCCCATCGCCGCCGATACTTCGTTCATCTTGCCGTTGGTCCCGATGTAGATGACGTTGTCGTAGCCCGCGAAACCGAAATTCTTCATGAGCCGGATCTTCGCCGCCAGGTCGTCGTTGTTCGTGACGACGGCCCCGCCTTCAAAGGTATTCATGAACTTCGTGGCATGGAAGCTGTAGACCTCGGCATCGCCGAAGGAGCCGATCATCCGTCCGTTGTGGGAGCAGCCCAGGGCATGAGCGGCGTCAAACATCAGCTTGAGATGGTACTTGCGGGCCAGCCACTCCAGGCGGTCGGTGTCGCACGGCCGTCCCCACACGTGGACCCCGATGATCCCGGTCGTATGCGGCGTAATTGACAGCTCCACCATCGCGGGATCCAGATTATGGGTCTGGGGATCGACGTCGCAGAAGACCGGCGTGATCTCCTGCCATTGTAGGGCATGCGCCGTCGCAATGAACGTGAAGGACGGGACAATCACATCGCCTTTGAGCCCCAGGGCGCGAATGGCGATCTCCAGGGCTACGGTCCCGTTGCACATGGCGATGCAGTGCCGTACGCCCACCATCTCCGCGATCCGCCGCTCGAACTCCCGGACGTAGAGGCCGGCGTTCGTGAGCCAGCGGCGGTCCAGGATGTCGTTGATCCGTTCCAGCAGGCGGTCCCGGTTGCCGATGTTGGGCCGGCCCACGTGCAGTTTCTCGCCAAAGGCCGGCTCGCCTCCGAAAATCGCCATCTCATCCAGTGCCTTATAAGAACCCATGTTCCCGTCTTTCTTCTTTGGTTTCAGTGTATGTCCAGCGACCGTGCGCGGGGAGAGCGCCCCCTGCCCGCGTCAGGGGTGTATCCCGCCGCGGGGAGTGTCTCCCTCTGCGGCCAGAGCCCTCCCGTCTCCGGGGCTCATTCGCTGCCGACGGAGCGGGCTACCTTTCCAGTAGTCCACGAATCCCTCCTTGAAGACATAGAACGGACCGGAAGGACGCCCATTCGCCCGTTGAATCCCGGTCTCCACGTCGCGCGGGCCCTCCTTGAACCATATCCACAATTGGGCCGCGACATTGTACACGGAGGAGGTATAACCCCACTGCCGGAAGAGAACCTCCATACTCCGATTCGTGTGAAACGTGCAATGCACAGGGCACAGATAGAACCACGTGGGATCCGCGGGCACACTCTCACACACCAGCGTGTGAACTCCCAAGACCCCCCGTTTCGACACGAGCGATTCCACGAGATCGAACTGCTCTCTTCGGATGAAATGCTCGAAGACAGAGGTGGTGACGACGAAATCGAAACTCCCGGGCACCAGGTCCTCGTCGTCGAGGTATCCTTCCTTCCGCCGCAGGTAGCGCTCGTACTTGAGCAAATGCAAATCGTAGCGCGTCTGGAGGAGATCGGCGAGCTTTCCGTCTCCACAGGCATAATCCAGCCAGCGATCGCTTCCCTTCAGCAGCCCGAGCTGCTGGAGATCGTGCAGCACGACGGCTTGGTTCTGGAGACGCGTCAGCCAGTTGGGGTCGCTGGGATCACGGTCGGTTCCTTGGTAGGAAGCATGTTGCTCGTAGTTGATTCTCTCCCAAACCGCCGGGGTCATTTCCGCATGTGTTTTGGACATTACGAATCCACATGCCTCACACCGCCAATAGTCGACCGTGTCCAGGCCCTGCACATGGAACGGCTTTGAAAAAAAAGGTCTCATCGGTGCCCCGCAAATCAGACACTTCGATTCCATCCGAGGATGTCTCCTTTTCTTGTGGTGGCCCGTCGGCCGGGAGAGTTGGCGATGCGCTCGGACCCTCCGTCCGTTCGCGGAACAAAGAACATGACCGTCTCGTGGACGCCCTCAGAGTAATGCCGAACACGAAGGTCATAACGATCATTCAGTTCCAGCACTCTCTGGGGTACACGCCAGAAGTCCCGCTGGTCGTGGTAGATACATACCGCCATAGCGGGAGTCTCGGACCGGATATGTTCGGCTGCTCCCTGCAATGCGTCGTATTCCGCACCTTCGATATCCAACTTCGCGAACGTTATGGGCTCCTGCACTTCGTCATCGAGACGGACTACCTCGATTTCGGTCTGGCCGGTTGTGGAGAGGCTGCTGGCCTGCTCGTCCTCCGCATTGAAGCGCAGCCGGTCGTTGCGACTGAACAGTCCTTTCTGTATGAAGCGAACGTCCCGCAACCCGGCCAGATTACGTCGCGATACCTCCATCATGGCGGGGAGGGGCTCAACATAGTGTATCCGCCGGTAGGTCTTACTCCAAGCAGCGAACCGCAGGCTGGTCTGCCCGTCATAGCCTCCGCCGTCAACGAACACTTCCTCAGCGATGAACGGCAGGAAATCCTCAAAGTACTGGTGATCAAGGGCCAGTGTGGCTCCTCGCATGTCTTCCAAGTCCATGCTCAGGCGGAACCGGACAACTCTGGCAAAATGCTGTCTGGAAACCTCATCAGCGAGCCGGTGGTATACCCATTCGTATTGTGCCGCATTTTCAAGAATATCTTGACGATTGCCGGTGCAGAAGTCAGGTATGCCGAAAGTGGCCGGCGCCAAACGAGAAAGCGCGAAATAATCGATCAGGTTTCGTATCCCGACCGATCGGAGCTTGTCGAGAGCCGTAAGGGAATGTCCAGCGACAACGCAGGACACCACGATACCGTCGCTCGGCAGATCCGTCATGCGAATCACGGGCCTTTCCAGGTAGACTTTCTCGGGGGTAAAATCGTCGATGAAGGCGTGAACCGCCACCACGGCGGCCACCCGCTGGGCATACTTGTTCCGACCGAGCACGTAAATCGGCGTGTTGGGACCCGACATCAAACGGTCAAAAAGGTCCTGCTTCTGACGCGGTACTTCCCGTGGCTCGAGAATGAACATACTTAGGTTCCTAAATTCCCGGTGGCCCCCACTCCCGCCACCCGTCCGATGAGAATCGCCGGGTTGCCGAACACTTTCACGGCCGGCGCGACGTCCTTGAGCACCACGCTGCCGGCGCCGACGTAGGCCCACGCCCCGACTTTGACGCCGGGAACGATGCAGGCGTGGCTGCCCAGAAACACACCCTCCTCCAGGCGCGCATTGCCGTTGAGACCGCAATGGCTGCTGATCTGGCACCAGTCCCCCACCTCCGTGTCATGTGCCACATTGCTCAGCGCCCCGATCGAGACATGGTCGCCAACCCGGGCATCGCACGTCACCGAGGCAAAGGGCCCCATGACAATCCCGGTCCCGAGCCGCACGTTCGTCCCAAGGTTGGCCAACGGATGAATCAGATTGATGAAGCGGCCCCCGCGTTCCAGGATGGCCGAGTAGTACTTGAGTTTATCTTGGGGTTTTCCGATGGCGCCGATGAACACATCCCCGTCCTCGATCGCGTAGCTCTTCACGTCGCCGAGGATTCCCACGGGATACGAGTACCCGTCCAATACCTGGGTTCGGTCGTCGAGGAACCCTTTGATCTGCCAGGAAGCCCCCCGCGCGATCGCCTGCACCGCCCACGTGAACGCTTCCCGGCCATACTTGCCGGCACTGATAATCACCAGATTCTGTTTCATGCGGAGGATGTCCCACGTTGGGCCGTGGCCGTCTGAATCAGGCCCGCCAGGCGGGCCGGGGTCGGCGCCACGACAAAGTCATCGAAAGGAATCTCTACGTTGTGGCTCTGGTAGACCCGGCTCATCAGGATTGCCATGAGGAGGGAATCGCCTCCCATCTGGATGAAGTCCGAGTTCCGGCCCACGTCCTCCAGTTGCAGCAACACCCGGAACAGGCTGACCATCTCCTGCTCCAGCGGCGACAACGGGGCGGTCGGGGCAGCGCCCTGAGATGTGACGCGTTCGAACGGGTTCGGCAAGGCCCGGCGGTCCACCTTTCCGGTGGGCAGCGTCGGCAAGACCTCCAGGACGACATAGTGCTTGGGCACCATGTAGTCGGGCAGCCGCACTTGCAGGTGCGCTTCCACCTCCTTCTGCTGGAGCGGGCCGGAGTCCTTGAGCACCACGTAGCCGACCAGTTGATCCTCCCCGAGTCGATTCTTGGCTACCCACACGGCGGAATCCGCAATGCCGGGCGCGGTGGTCAAGGCGTGCTCGACCTCCGCGATCTCCACCCGACACCCCCGGATTTTGACTTGGAAGTCCTTGCGTCCGAAGTGCATCAGACAGCCATCCGGTTCGATCCGGCCCAGATCGCCTGTCAGATACACGGGCGTCTCGTCCCCGTTCAGCCGGACGAATTTGCTGCGGGTCAGGGCCTCGTCGCGCCAATACCCGGCCGACATATACGGGCTCTTGATCCCGATCTCCCCGAGGTGGCCGGGTGGCAGCACGTGACGCGCGTCGTCCAGGATCAAGACCTGGCGCTCCTCGGAGACCGGATATCCCCCCGGCACATTCGCACTCTCGATCGGGATCTCGTGGTCGACCCGATACAGATAGTAGTTGTACGATTCCGCGGTGCCCACCTGGTTCACCAGATGACTCCCCACCGGGAAGAACCGGCGGAAGAGCTCCACCTCGCGCACGGTGAGCGGCTCCCCGGCCATGACGACGAGGCGGATGTCCCGGAAGACCAGGCCGTCGGGCACGGTCCGCACGAACTGGCGGAAGGCGCTGGGAATCCACTGGAAGGTGGTGATCTTCTCCCGGACCAGCCAATCGGACATGCCGTTGAATCCCTGGGTCTTCACGTCCCACGGGTACAAGGTGCCGCCGACGGTCAGACAACAGTAGATGTCCACGACCGAAGAGCCGAAGCTCGGCGAGTGGACCCAGGTGACCCGATCGCTGGGCGCGAAGAACAGTTGGTTGATCAGGCACATCGTCGTATGCAGCAGGTTGCGGTGCAGGAACGCGATGCCCTTCGGCCGGCCGGTCGTGCCGGAGGTATAGAGGATATAGGCGAGGTCCAGAGGGTCACAGGGCACCCGGGGGTTCGGGGCGTCTGTCCGGCGCTCGAGTCGTGACAGATTGATAATCCGCACGTTCCGCCCCGCCAGTTCCTGCGCGAGTCCCAGATGCTGATCGTCCGTCAAGAGAGCCGTTGGTTCGGCGTCCTCCAGCATGATCCGCTGGCGCTCCCGCGGAAAATTGCGATCGAGAGGCACATAGGCCTTGTGCGCTTTGAGTGAGGCCAGAATGGCCACGATCATTTCCGCCGTGTTGGGCAACAGCAGCGCGACCCGGGCGAGATCCTTGCCACTGGTCGACAGGATCTTCTCGGCCACGGAATTGGCAAAGCCATTCGTCTCGGCGTAGGTCCACGCGGTCTCGCGGGCCTTGAGGGCGATGTTCTCCGGGTACCGCCGGGCGATCTCCTCAAAGCGTTCGTGAATGCCCTGCCCGATGGCTTCCTTCGGGAATCCGACGAAGTCCGGCGGACGAGTAACCGTGAGTTTCGTTGGCATACTTCGGGGCCTCTCCTGCAAACCTCATGATTCCTGGTGATTCACCGGCACCCCCTGGGCGGCGGCGGATTCTGCCTCGGCGACGGGACCGCTGGGGATCTGCCCAGGGACGCGGAAGCACGATCGGATACTATCGGTAAATCTCGATATCATCTTGTTCCAATCCTCGCGATCGGCCGGCTCCAGACAGAACCACAGCAGGACCGCCAGATAACACCCGGCGCCGGCCCCCGTACACAGACCGAGCATGCCCCAGCTTTCCGGCCGGACGAAGATTCCTAAAGCAGCCCACACCACCGCCGCCACGCAGCCCGGCATCAGGCCGGGAATCAAGGTGGCACGGGTCCAGGCGCCGAAAGTCGCCTCGGCCAGCTTCAGCCCCAGGGGCAGAAGTACCACGGCCTCCGCGAAAGTCCCGACGACAAACAGAGCCAGGGCCACCCCGGTCGCGCCCCAGCCCAGCGTGCGGACGGTGTAGTAAGTCGCCGCCACGATGAGCATCTGCGTGACCAGGACATAGAGACTGGGCCCTCGGACACGGCCGGTGGCGTTGGACACCTGCCAGACCATCCACGACCCGCTCGAGACCACTAAGCCCGCCAGGGTCAGCACCATGACCACCGCCGCCTCGATATAGGCCTGGCCAATGTACAGACGGATGATCGATTCCGCGTAGAGAGCGGCCGGCAGCCCCACGAACAGCATGAGCCACAGCGCCAGCCGTCCGCCCCGGAGATAAATGCTCCGCACCCGGTCCTTCGCCCCGAGGGCATGCATACTCGTCACCACCGGGTACAAAGGTCCCGCCATCACGTCCGTCCAGGCATCGATCTGTCGGCGGCCCAGGTAGCCCACGTTGAAGGCCGCCAAATCCATATAGGCAGCCGCATCCATTGGCATCTTCGCCCGGTTCAGGATCAAGAGGACCAGGGTCTCCCGCATCCGGAACGCCAGGTACCCCAGGGAGTTCCAACCCCCGAACGACACAAGTTCCCGCGCCCGCTCCCATTGAATTTCCTGCCGCCGGAACTGCAGGGCCGGAATCATGCGTTTGGAAAGGCTCATGACCACCAGGCTCATGACCACCTCGGCCGCCACGCTCGAGACCACCACCCACAGGACGCGCGTGCTGACGCCGAACAGCAGGGCGAACAACACCAGGACCCGCAGCATCTCGCTGCCGACGTTGAGCAGATTGTACAACACGAACTTCTGCTGCACGAAGAACCCCACGCCGTACGCCGCCAGCGGCGGCTTGATCGCCGCCGACAAGACCAGCAACGCCATCATGAGGCGGGCATCCCAGAGTTGCGCGGGCGGAACGGACAGGACTTTGTCGACATGCCAGGCCAGGACGCCACCGCCTGCCAGAATGATCCCCCCCGCCACCAGCAACAGGGGCAACATCGTGGAGACGATCTGCGTGACACCGCGGTCATCCCCCTTCGCGTAGGCCGCGAGCACGAAGCGGCCCATGCCCGAAGTCAGCATCGACGTGAACAAAGGCAGCAGAACGATGATCGACGTCAGCACGGGCAAGAGCTGGTACTCGCCCGGGTCGATCCGGAGCAGCAGGTACTGGTGCAGCCAGACGATGACTGAGAGGTAGATCGTCCGCGCCACCACGGCACTGGCCGTGTTCAACAATACCAAACGCTTACTGATTTCGATTCGTGGAGCCATAGAGAAGCCATGGACCGTCGCGGAGGGACAAAGCTTCGGCGTCTCTCAAGGATCTATCAGCGCTGGCCCATCGGCAATGATCCATCCACCGGCATACACTCCGTCTCCGTCGGCGGCACGCCGCGTGCGGACCTAACCCGATCGACGCGTGAGCTGCCCGCGACACGGAATCCATGGCCGCCGGTCATTTCCTATCTTCGGCGGCTTGGCCCAGCGACGTGAATCCCCCCACCAAGTCGGTCGCGGTGATGTGCCCTTCCTGATCCGGCAGGAAGGCAAGGATGAGATCCGCCAGATCCGCGGCCGCACGGCGGGCCGCATGCTCGAAGTTGGAACTCACCTGCACCTGGGCCACGTAGCGCGCCGGGTCCCCGGCAATGTTCGGCCGCCGGTCGAAGATGCCGGAAAAATCCCGCTCCGTTAAGGTGATCTGGCCGTTCACAATGTAGAAGTTCAACACCACGATCTGCTGGTAGGTCGGAGCAGGTTTGTGAAAACTGTGGACCAGACAGCTTATCGGACGGCCGGCACGCGAGATCGTCGGCGAGGACTCGGTGCTGTCGTGAATCCAGCCGTTGCCGGGATAGCACACCAGCGGCTGATGACCCAGGATTCCCCCGGGACGCGAGGAGCAATACACCACGTACAGATCCGCCCACACGCCTTGCGCCGCATTCACGTACCGGCGGCTGACATAGTCGTCCGCAAAATTCCTCTCCATGTAGATCTTCGTGGTCGAAGGGATTTCCAGGTCCTGCCCGACCCAGCCTTCTACCCGCGTCGGCACCTCCTTCAGGGGAATCGGCAGCGTCACCTGGCCGACGAAATCGCCCTGCAAGCGGGAGGCCGCGGCCCGATAGACCACCCCGGCGCCGACCAGCAGCAGGACCGTCACGATCGCCGCCAGCCATACGGGAGTGCCCCCGGAGAATCGCCGATTCGGCACCATTGCCGTCCCCTGCGACAGGTCACACCCGGTTCGGTTGTCGTGCATCACTGCACCCCCCATGAACGAACCTTCGCCTGCTCATACCCTGCGCAGACGCCCAATACCCGCCCTACAGCGGGATTCTATGGCCTCTATCGACTGGCTGTCAAGCCAACTTGGGCGATTCGCCCACCGATCCGCAGCGTCCTCGGATTTCCGGGTGGTATCGGCAAGCGCAGGTTGGCGATGGCGACTTTACCGTGCGGGGGACCATGCCAAAGCCCTCGGCCTTGACGCTGGGGTCCCCAAACGCATTACTTCGCGTTTGAGAGCCCTTGCCACCCGTCGCCGAAGATGGCGACGCTCCGAACAGACTCGCTTTCGGAGCCTTGCGTTCGCCGGCCGAGCCGCCGAGTCCCGGGAGAATACTGTCACAGAGCGATGTCTCACATTCAGCAATCTCAAGGACTCGTGCTGCGCGCGCCTCGCCACAGATCCTGACACGAGGAAGACAGGCTCCCGGCGCGTCCCGCGCAGACGAAGGGGATGAGATTCCCGCCCCAGCAGGAATGAGCACGAGGTGCAGGCCGAATCGGTGGTGGTCCGTCGTCGCGTGGCGTGGCGACCTGCTCAGTTCCTGGCCTGGTCGAGGATCAGATTTTTGACCTTCTGGCTGGGCAGGTTCAGGGCGCCATACGCAGCCGCAGCCGCCACCCGCAAAGCCGGGTCCGTATCCGCTGCACTGATAAGCCGGTACATGTCGCCCACGCCCGCATCGGGCAGCAGGTTGCCGTTGAGCTTGGCCGAGTTGACCAACGACCCGAAGGCCACCGTCCGCACACTGGTATCGTTGGCCGTGTCCATCGCCAGCGCCGCAATCGCCCGCTGGGCATCAGGACTGCTCAAGTGAGCCAGGACCTGCCCCGCCAACACGCGGATTTCCGGACGGGCGTCCTTCGTGGCGCCGGTCAGCGCGGGCAGTGCCGCAGACAGATCGATCACGGGATTGTGGCTGACTGCCAGTCCCAGCATCGCCTGCACCGACCGCAGCGCATAGGCTTCGGCCAGTTCCGGTGTCCATGGGTTGCCGCCCTGGGCGGGTGCCGGGGAACCGCTTTTCGCCAGGGCCTCCACCAGATTCTGCACCACCATTCGGCTCTCGGTGAACGGCTGTCTCGGTCCGGCATTCGCGATGGCGATGGCCGCACTGTAGCGGACCGCCCGGTCCGGGAACACCAGGGCTTGCAGCAGCGGCTGGGACGGTCCCAGCGTGTACATCAGGGATTTCTCGCCGGCCGTCGTCGCCAGGGCTTCCACGGCTCCCAGCGCCACCGCGGCGTTGCGGTCGTTCACGGCGCGGGCCAGGGCCTGATGGAGGTACTCCGGTCCCGCCGTCGTCGCATAAACCAGTGCCTGGGCGTGGTTCGCGCCGAAGTATTCCGGCATCGCGACGCCCGTGGATTCGGCCTTGAAGTAGGCCGCCAGCCACAGGCCGATGGCCGGACCGAACTGCTCGTCGGCACGCAGCGCCCATTCGCAGCAACGCATCGACATCAGCTCGTGGAAGTACTTCTGATCGACCTCCACGCGCTCCAGACGACTCGTCTGGGAGTCCCAGAACCACAGATTCCCGAAGGCCACCCCCGAGGTCGGAGCCAGCGACTCATCGTGATAGTAGTACCGCTCGGCCAACTGGAGAAAGAGGGCTGCCGCAGGAACGTTGACTGCCTGCGGATCGATCTTGCGGATGCTCGCGAGGGCCAACTCCTGGAGGTCGGCCAACGGTGACTTCTCGGCCACGTACTTCAGGTACGGCAGCGACTGCGGATAGCCGATCGTGCCCAAAGCCCGGATGATTTCGGCATTGACCTGCGGATTCTCGGTCTGGAGGGCCGCCGCCAGAGGCCGAATCGCCGGCCGGCCGATCTGCGGCAGGGCCTCGATCATGTCGGAGAGCCTGGGTCCCGTGGCCGGGTCCTGAATGACCTGGGCCATGGCGTCCAGCAGGAACGGCACGGCGTATTCGCCCGCGTCCTTGAGCCGCCGAGTGGCCAGCAATTTCCCGCGGGGCGTGCTGGTCAGCCGCCGGACCTCGTCCACAATGATCTTCGGCTCGGTCCGCTGCAAAAACCGTCCCTGATCGATGATGCTCAGTAGCTGCCCCGTCAATTTCGCCAGTTCTTCGTCAGGCGCCAACTCCGCGAACTTCATCGCCGTCTCATAGCCCTGCTGGTTCGCCTGTACGAGTTGGAACAGTTCCTGCGGAGCGGGTTTGTTTTGCAGAATGGCCTGACCATAACCCTTGGCCAGATCGAACCGGGCAATTCTCACATAATGCAGGAAATCGTTCCAGCTCTCCGCCAGCGGCTGCTGAGAAGCAACCGCCGCCGGACCCGCCGGAGCCGGGGACGGCGCTGGGGCGGCGGCCGGCTCGGGAGCAGCTTGCGCAGGGCTTGCCGCCGGGACGGCCGTCGCGTCGGGAGCGGCGGCTTGATTCTGCGCCCCACCGGCCCCCACGACCAAACATCCGATAATCAGAAGCACTGCGGCGGTTCGTCCGTTCAGCATCGAGACGCCTCCCAATCCCCGTTCTCCAATTATAGGACCACCCCGGCTGCAAAAAACAGGGGATTTGGCTTGGAAAAACCCTATCCTCCCGGCGTCTGCAATCGAGTGGTCCATCCCTTTTTCTGGGACCCAACCGTGACTACCCACGTTTGCGGCCCCTGTAGCGGTTACAAACAACAAGCCGTTGTAAGTAGTCGGCTTTAACCTACTTATCTTAAACTCAAATCACCCTTCTGTCAATAAAAAACCCCATTTGCTCACTTCCCCCACTTTGTCATACCCCAAAATGTCCCTCTCCCGCGCGGTGGTCACGACACCAACCCCACGGGATGGACACACCAGAACAGGTCACGCGACCCCGCTCGTCACCGAGGGTCGTACCGGGCCAGGCCCGGCAGAGACACACGGGACGTTGCCCGCAGGACGGACAGCCCCGTACGTCCCCCGGAAACCGTCTTACCTCACGGGGCCCGTTTTGAGCCGCGTTGTTCATAACCCATGTGCCATAAAGAACTTGGCCCTCTTCCTCGTCCTCCTCGGCATCACAGGCGTCCCGAGCCGAAGATCCGAGGGCAAGTACCGCGCCATCCCTGTCGCCGTTACAGATAGCGTCTGACACGGCTGCAATAGTCCGCATACTCTTCCCCGAACGCCTTCTGCAGGTACTGCTCTTCGGCCAGAACGATCCGATGGTGGACGGTGACCACGAAGATGCCCACCAGGAGCACAAGCGGATTTAGAGTATAGAGAACGCTGGCCAGGAGGGTCGCATAGACACCCAGATACATCGGGTTTCGGCTGAATTGAAACAGTCCGTTCACCTTCAGACGGGTGTTCTCCCTGGGCGACCCGATTCGAAAGGAATCTGCCAGTCCCAGCCGCCCGATCAGTAGCAGCAGGAAGCCGCCCACCCACAACGGGAGAGAAACTCCCCGCAGCCAGCCCGGCGCTGTCACGAGAAACAGGCGAACGCCCCAACTCTGCACCACCATCGTGCCCCACAGACCCAGGATAGCATACTTGCTGATATAGAAGATCTTCCGATCGATCGGCGGCTCGCCATCCATGTCAATGTTCCTGCGCCGCAGCCGGGCCCCTCCGCCAAACAGGATGACCAGGAAGACCACCGGAAAGATCGTCACCACAACGGACTCAACCATCGTCGTTCTCCTCTCAACCGACATTTCCCTTTCAGCGACACTCCCAAGCGTCGCATGGCTTTTTGAGATCGGGATGATGCACGTCCGAAGGCTTTCAAGCCTGAATGACTGCCTTCTGCCACGAGGATATCCGGAGAAGAACCGGTCTCACATCATGAATACTCGCTCGGGGACTGTCAACTGTCAGATTCCGGCTCCGCGGCTTGGCGCTCCAACACGACTACGCAACGCGGTGCGACTTCGTAATCGAGCGAGCTTATCGGTCCTTCGCTGCCTGGCTCGACGATGTCTTCCGGACTGATACGGCTGGTGTCCACGAGGCGATTCCAGTCGCCGGTAGTACCCTCCTGGAGGTGGAAAGGTACCGGCTTCTCGAACGCGTTGATCATCACGTACAGGTCGCCTTCCTCGAAGCGCGCGCCCCTGAGACAGTAGGCCAGGCTGCGCGATTCCGGACCGAAATCCACCGGTCCCTGCGGGCCGTACCAGTGCACCTCTTCCCGCCAGTAGCGACTGCGGCCGAGGGATCGCCGGCTTTTGCGCAGCGCGATCATCCGCCGAAAAAAGCGGAACATGTCCCGGTGCTGTGCGAGCCGCGACCAGTCCAGCCAGGTGGTTTCGTTGTCCTGGTTGTACGGATTGTTGTTGCCGCGTTGCGTGTGGCAGAACTCGTCGCCGGCGCAAAACATCGGCGTTCCGTTGGCCAGCATCAGCAGCGCGAAGAAATTCTTGATCTGCCGGTGGCGCAACGTCAGCACCTCGGCCGGCACGCCTTCGTCGCCCTCCCAGCCGCCGTTGCAGCTTCGGTTGTCGTCCACCCCGTCCTGATTCCCGTGACCATTGGCCTCATTGTGCTTTTTGTTGTAGGAGACGAGATCGTAGAGGCAAAAGCCGTCATGGGCGGTCACGAAGTTGACACTCTGGTACGGCCGGTACACATCGCCCGGGCCGTCCGGGAACAAATCATCGCTCCCGTACAAGCGTCGCATCAACGCGCCGACCATTCCGGCATCGCCTTTGACGAAGGCCCGCAGATCGTCGCGAAATTGTCCGTTCCACTGCCGCCACGTCAGGCCCGGGAAGCTCCGGCCCAACAGGTACGCGCCGATATCCCATGACTCGGCAATCAGCCGCAGATCAAGCTGCACCGCCAGCGCGCTGATCTCCGTGACCAGAGGAGGCGCCTCGGTATCGACGCGGCCCTGCTGATCGCGGGTGAACACCGAGGCGAGGTCGAAGCGAAACCCGTCCACGCCCAGGGACTCTCCCCAATGCTGCAGACTGCCCAACACCAGGGCCCGGACGCTCGGGTGGGCACAGCACGTGGTGTTGCCGCACAAGCTGTGGTCCTGGTAATGTCCCGCCGGATCGAGCAAGTAGTAACTGCGATTGTCAATGCCCCGGTAGGAGTACGTCGGCCCCGTCTCGTCGCCTTCGCAGGTGTGGTTGTAAACGACGTCCAGCCAGACCTCGATGCCGGCCCTATGGAAAGCCCGGACCATCTGGCGAAACTCCGCCACGCCATCCCGCAGGGTGTAGCCCTGGTGCGGCGTGAAGAAGTTCAGCGTCATGTAACCCCAATAGTTTCCCTCCTGCGGGTCGAACTGCTGCACGGGCAGCAACTCCACCACGGTGATCCCCAACTCCTGGAGGTACGGAATCTTCTCGATCAAGCCGAGAAACGTGCCGCGCTTTTTCCGCGCCACGCCCGAGTTGGCACGGGCGGTGAAACCCTTGACGTGCAATTCATAAACGACCGTGTCATGCGTATGTCGCGGCGGCGCCTGTCCCCCAGCGAACGGCGCGTTGCGCCGCGGCAACACGCCGAGCACCGCGCGGCCGTCGTTCGGGCCCGGCTCCCGGGCGGCCGCGCGGGAAAAGTCCGGCGGGAAGAACACGTTTTCGGCAAAGGGATCCAACAAGATCTTCTGCGCGTCAAACCGATGCCCTTGCCCGGGGTCCCACGGACCTTCCACCCGGTACGCGTAGTACCGCGCCGCGGGGGCCGCCTTCCGCGGCACGAAACAATGCCAGATACGCCCGGTCTTGTTCTGGAGGGGATGAAGCCCGAGCCGAAACACCGGTTCCACCAAATCCTTCGCGCTGTACAACAGCAACGTCACGCCCGTCGCATACCGGGAGTACAACGCGAAATTCCACGCCTGCTCCGTTTCCAGCCACGTCGCTCCCAGCGGCCCGACGCAGCCCTCGTCCCGCTCCCACCATTCCACCGTGCACAGATGTCCGTAAACATTCATTCGTCGACCCGGTCCCCCCCTGTCTCCTGGAGCTACACTCATAGGGTTTCTCCGGCCATTATAGGAGTCCCGGTCGCCGCGCCAAGGTGCTACACGTTCCGCAAGAAGCGGAAAGAACCGGTGCGCATGCCATGCGCCATGGACTCGCGGAGAGGTGGTCAGCCTTCCGCAATTCGCAGGACTTGCGGTCGGGAGGGGAGCGGGGTAGAATCGCGGGGCAATTTGGCAGCTACTTGCTATGCCGTGAACAACCGCCGAATCCGCCGGCTGAGAGGCCGGGGGAGCGGGGGACCCAAGAGTTGGGGCTGATCCGGCCCGTGGCCGGACGGGGTAACTCGGCTCCGAGCCCGTCAGCTAACCTCGCGGGCGTTCGAGGAAGTCGATGGTGTAGTTGGTCGCGTCCCCTCTCTGGCCCGAAGGTCGGGCCGGCCTCGCCGTGCCGGCAAGTACACGGGCGGAGAATGCCGACGATGAGGGCTCCGTATTCTCTGGTCTCCCGTGCGCCCAGGGTCGGCGCGCTGGGACAGGCCGCGGTGGCGTTCGCCTGCGCAGGCCCGACTCACCAGAGTTGTTGCTGGTCCACGTTGTCCTTCAGGGCTTTCCTTTTGCCCGCGGCCTTCATGATTTCGACGATGTCCAGGGCCCCCTTCGGACACGCGGCTTTGGGACACTGTCCCGTCCAGCAATAGAGACAGAGTTTCTGCCGGGGCAGGCCGATCGCGCTGACCATGTCATCCACAGTCTGGTACCGCAAGGTCGTGACACCCAGGTCCTTGGCGATCCAGTCCACCATCTGCCGGTGTTTGTCCGAGGCCGGGTCGAGGTACTCCGAGACATCGGCCAGGTCGTGACCTTCCAGGCTGCGGATGGCGCGGCGGGCGGCCAGCTCGGCAATCGAGCGGGTGGACAGGTTGAAGACACAGGGGAACATCAGGGGCGGGCACGCCGGGCGCACATGAATCTCGCGCGCCCCGCAGCCCCATAGCTTGCCGATCGTGAAATTCTTCAATTGTGTCCCGCGCACGATGGAATCCTCGCAGACCACGATGCGGTTGCCGTCAATGACCTCCCGGATCGGGATGAGCTTCATCCGGGCGATCAGATCGCGCCGCTGCTGCGAGGGAGGCGTGTAACTGCGGCCGTAGCCGGGGGTGTATTTGACGAGAGGCCGCCGGAAGGGAATCCCGGATTCCATGGCGTATCCCAGACCATGCGACACGCCGGAATCGGGAACGCCGGTGACAAGATCGGCCTGGATGTCGCGGTCCCGCTTCGCCAGATATCGCCCGCACCGTTCCCGGACGATCTCCACGTTGATCCCCTCGTAACTGGAGGCGGGGAAGCCGGTATAGATCCACAGGAAGGAACAG
>CAYHAJ010000098.1:0-42275 GCA_964354535.1 uncultured Pirellulales bacterium | reverse complement strand
GACATCGAGAACTACCTCATGGGCAAGCCCTTGATCGCCGGGCCGCTGGCGACAGGCTACCGAGTGAAGAAGTTCGTGCGGCGCAACCGCGTATTGGTAGGCGGCGTTGCCGCCGTGTTCGTGGTGCTGGTCGCAGGAGTCACGGTCTCCACTCTCTTCGCCCTCGGCCAGGCTCGTGCGCGTGCAGAGGCGCAGCTCATTGCCGATTTTCTGGAAAAAGACGTTCTGGGCTCGGCGGCCTTAGCACGGGCCGATGAAGCCACGGTCGGGTACGTTCTCGATACCGCTTCCCAGATCCTGGAGGGCAAGTTCAAGGAGAAGCCACTTATTGAGGCATCGATCCGGCGGACATTGGCTCATACCTACCGTGTGCTGGGTGAGACACAGAAGGCAGAGCAGCATACGTTGGGTGCCATCCGCCTCTATAAGAATCACTATGGTGAGGACCATCCGATTACACGCGGCGCAACGTCTTTTCTCGTCTGGATATACCATGACCAGGGTCGGGACCGCGATATGGAGCGTATATGCACAAATAATATCGAATTTACGCGCGGTGCGTCAGATGTGGAGCTTCAGCTTGATAATGCACTGGGAGGCGCGTACTGGTTTCTGGGTAAATACCCAGAAGCGGAATTCGTGTTCGAGAGTCTGCTCCAGTCCGTCGCGTCGGAGCCGGACAGGAAAAAGCCTGTTCTGTTTCCGTGGTACAAATGCAACCTGGCTCGGGTGTACTCGTCCCAGGGGCGGTATGAGGAGGCGGAGCAGCTCTATGAGGACGCGCTGTACCATACGCAGTGGCCTGATGCCTATTACAGCACCAGTGCGCAGCTCGTATACACCGGGGAATTGGCGGACACGTATCGAAAACGTGGCAGCTATGACAAGGCCGAGGCCCTGTTCGACCGTACCTCGAAGGAGATGCGCCAGTTCTTAGGCGTCAAGCACCTGCGGACGTTGGGGTGCCTGTGTGATCTGGTCCGGTTATACGTCGAGCAGGACCGTCATGAGGAGGCGAAGGCTCTGTTCCAGGAGGCATTGCCCATTGCTCGTGAGCGGCTGCGTTCCGGACATCCCTTGACGCTGCGCTTCGTCAATTCGTATGCCGTGCTGCATACAACGCAAAGGCAATACGACGAAGCCGAGCGACTCTTTGATGAGGCGCTGAAGGGCAGGCAGCGCGAGTTGGGCGACGACCATCCGGAGACGCTGCAAACCCTCAACGACTTCGGCGTGCTCCGCCGGGAGCAGCGACGCCATGAGGAAGCAGAATCCCTGCTCCGCCAGGCCTTGGAGGGTAGACAGCAGAAGCTCGGTTCAGGCCATCCCGCCAGTTTCGAGTCCATGCACGAACTCGCCGTGCTGCACATACGCCAATCCCGTTACCAGGACGCCGAGCGACTTCTGAAGGAAGCACTTGAAGGCCGCGAGGCGAAGCTCGGCCCCGAACACCCGCACACCATCGACTCACTGAAGCAGCTTGTGACCCTCTACGAATCCTGGGGCAGGCCTGACGAGGCCGCGAAGTGGCGGGCGAAGCTGCCGTAAAACATAGGACACGATACCATCCGTGTCATTGTACTCAGGCGACCCAAGGACGTTTGCGGTTCTTGGCGCCGCCGATGGCCCGGCGGGCGAGCGCCGCATCCTGCCGGACCTGGAAATCGAACATACCGACGCAGACAAAGTCCGCGCCGCTGTCGAAGGCGAATTTGAACCCCTCCTCCGGCGGGATGGCCCCCGCGGCCAGGATCTTGAAGGCGATCCACGGCACGGTCACCGACTGCATGAACGCCACCGTCTCCTCGTGATCGTGGCAGAACATGTTGTCGTGGTACTGGTCGTGGTCGGGGGACTCCGTCTCGAACATCTCCATGTACCGCCGGTTCGCTTGTGGGTGGGCGGACCAGTACCGGTCGTGGTGCAGCGTCTTGATGTAGAAGTCGGGCTTGAGTCCCTCCTTTTCACAGAACCGGATTGGTTCCAGTCGGTGGGCGCCGATACCGACGGGAATTTTGTATTTCCGCATGATCTCGAAGGCTTTCACAATCTTGCCCGGCTGTTTCTGAAAGTACCAGATGTCGCTGGACCCACCCCACAGATAGGCCGCCGACGCCCCCAGTTCCAGATGCCGCACGAGCGACTTCTCGTAGCTGTCGATATCGGTCGTGATCACATCGGCGATCCACTGCATCGTGCCGCCCCATTCCTCCCAGTAGCGGGACAGCCGCATGTTCCGGAAGTTGTGGTCCTTCAGCACGATGGTATTGACCCCGCACTCCTCGCACGTCCGCAGCGTCGCAAAAACCTTCTTTTCCGTGTTGTAGTGACTGGCCAGGGTGTTCAGGTAGAGCAAGTCCCGCGCATGCATGTTGGGACTGATCAGGTTGCTCCCGCTGATGAGACGGCTGACAGAGAGACTTCCGATTTTTCCCGTGGGCATGTTCTTCGGCGCAGCAACTGCGGCTGGTTGGTCTCGATTCATCTTCCGTCTCCTACAACTTGAGGTCGAAACTCACTCGCGCTTTCACGCTGAATCGGTCGTCGTTGATCTTCAAGCCGAATCCGGGCGAATCGGGCACGCGGCAATGGCCGTCCTGGATTCTGTAACCGTCGGCAATCAAAACGTCGGTGGACAGGGGGTCGTGTTCCGCACGGTACAGGTTCGTGATCGCCCGGCCGATGTGCAGTTGCATGTAGAAACCGACGAGCGATCCCCAGTTGTGGGGCGCGACGGTCAGTCCCTGCGGTTTGCACCAGGCTGCCTCGGTCATGATACCCTCCATGCCGAACCGATTCATGTCCCCCTGGAAGATGTCGATGGCTCTGGCGTCGATGAAGGGCTTGTAGGCATCGAGGTTCTGCTGTGTCTCCCCATCGGCGATCAGGGTCTTGGAGCCCTGTTGCGCGATGAACCGCTTGAGGTCCAGGCACTGCTCGATTTCTTCCGGGAACATCTCCTCCAGGAAGGCGAAACGATAGTCCGGCAGATCTGCCAGAAGTCTCTTGGTTCGGGCCAGGTCGTACCCATTATTGGCATCCACGCCGATCAGGATGTCCGGGCCGGCGTGGTTCCGGATGGCACGGAGCACCTGCACGTCACGCGCGTATCCCTCTTCGAGCGGCATCCATTTGGCGCCGCGCCCGATCTTGACCTTGAAGGCTCGGTGCCCGGCGGCCAAGCCCATGTCGATCTCTCTCTTGAAGCAGTCGAGCCCCTCCTGCTTGTTTTCGGGGAGCAGATCGCTGAAGTAGATCGAGCCGTCATAAACTGGAACCTGCTCCGGACCCAGCCCGCCGAGCAACTGGAACACGGGCTTGTTCACGACCTTGCCGATCAGATCCCACAGCGGCATGGTGCCGACGCCCAAAGGGCCGGTCATTCTTCGCTCCGCGGGCTTGTAGAGGTCGAAAGGGTTTTTCCCCAGCAATGGAGCAAGCGTCTCTTTCGTTGCGCGGCAGTTGCCGATTCCTTCGACGCCTGTATTCGTGAAGAGCCGGACCATCCGATCCGTGGCCTGCCGGCCATGCACATCGAGCCGGGAGTTCTTGCCCACAAGCTTGGGCCGCGTACTGCTCAGGTCGAAGCCCACGACTCGAGTGATCCTCAGGTCCGAGGGCGCTTCGCTCGCCCATGTGCAAGACGGCAGGAGGCATGTGCTCGCCGCCACTTGGATGAATTCACGTCTTTTCATGGTCTTCACCGGACTGCTCAACTGTTCTTGGGATAGTTGGGCGAATAGAGGAAACGTTTCTTGCGGATGGTCAGTTTCCCGCCGGAGACGAACTCCTCGCCGCGCTCGGAAAGGTGCTGGACCATGCGCTCGCGCCACTCCTTCAGCAAGCCCTCGCGACTCGGCTCCTCCGCCAGGTTGTGGCGTTCGCCGGGGTCTTTGACCAGGTCAAAAAGCTGTTCGCGCCCATCGAGGGCGTAGTAGATGTACTTGAACCGGCCATCGGTCAGCGCGGTCCAGTGGTCCTGGTCGTAGCACATGGAGTGTTCCAGATCGATCGAGGGCCGCCAGTCTTTCGTGTCGCCGCGCACCAGTTTCAGCAAGCTCTTGCCGTCCAGATTGCCGGGGATCGGCGCTCCCGCCGCGTCAAGGAACGTCGGCAGGGCATCGCGCAGCTCGGTAGGCTGCGGCAGCTTTCGCCCTCGCTGGTCGTTCATTCCCATGCTCTTGGGCCAGCGGAGAATCATGGGGATATTGGCTGAGCTTTCATAGGCATAGGTCTTTCGCCACAGGTGATGGTCACCCAACATGTCTCCGTGATCCGCGAAGAATAGAATCAAGGTATTGTCGTACAGGCCGCGTTTCTTGAGCATGGCCAGGATTCGGCCGACCTGCTCGTCGATGAACGTGACCGACGCATAATAAGCCCGGCGGGACTCCTTCGCCTGCCGGACGCCCAAGTCCCCGTGCCACTGGCTCGGGTTCGGCGGATCGTTGTGCGGTGCGTGTCGAGCAGCCCAGTCCCCCACGACCGGGGCGGGCATGTCGTCCACGGTATACATGTCCATGCACCGCTGGGGCGGATCATACGGGCTGTGCGGCCGGGCGAAGGAGACCTTCAGGAAGAACGGTTCCCCCCGGTCGTACTTCTCGAGGAACGCGACGGCCCGGTCGGCGGTCCAGGTGGTTGGATGAAGCCGTTCCGGCAGAGCGTAGGCTTTGGCCCGGTAGTCATTCCAGCCGACGCCGGTGGCGTCCGGGTTGAGATCAGGGGCTTGCTCTTTGAACCAGCGGCGATAGTCGCTCACAAAACCCGATGTCTCGGCCCGCCCGGACTCATCCAGTAGCAGACCATGATAGCCGCGCAGCTTCTTCTGGGGATACCAGTGCATCTTGCCGATGCCGAACAGGTAGTAGCCCGCATCGCGCATTGCCTGGGGCATCTCAAACGGGTATTGACCAGCCACGCGGCCGTAGCCAAGCATTCCGTGGTGCCAAGGCGACAGACCCGTCAAGATTCCCGCCCGCGCCGGGGTGCAGCTTGGCGTGGAGGTGTAAGCGTTCGGGAACAGTACGCCATCAGCCGCGATGGAATCCATATTTGGCGTCTTGATGATCTTGTTGCCGGCGCAGCCGAGACAATCGGCCCGATGCTGATCCGTCATCAGATAGAGGATATTCGGCTTCGCGTGGGCCGACGCCGAATATGCTGCTTTAGACCACGCCAACACAGACGCGACACTCGCGGCGGCTCTGAGGAAGTCCCTGCGTGTCGTTTCGCGTTGATGAGTGTTACGCATCTCTCGATCCTCCTGTCTGGTGCCGCCGCACGAAATCCGTCAGTGCGTAGATGGTCTCTATGTTGTAGCTTGGCTCAAGGTGGTATACGAAACCGAGGCTACCGCCGGCGTTCTCGTCGAGGACCCTTGCAGCCCAGTCCAGGATGGGCTCTGTGCTTTCGGCGGACATCGCCTGTGGCGACGGGGCGATGGTGATCGGCATCATTGGGCCGAAGATGTCTCGCGCCTTGTCCACCGAGGTCTCGCTGCCAAAGTCCAATGAGTGCAAATGGTCAATTCGCCTGAAAGCTGGGAGCAGATGGGTGCTGGTGCCGCACGAATGGAGACGCACGGGTCCGAGTGCTTCACCGATCCTCGTTATGACGGGCACAACGAACTCCTCCACCAGGGCCGGGCTGATCATACAGCAGGAACATTCGCCCACATGGACGTCTGTGATAGGCAAGTCAGCGACCTGGGCGAAGTGCCGACAAAGGGCAATGTAGGCGTCCGCGATCCAGTTCAGGAGCCCCCTGCATCTGACCGGTTCGGTCAGCATGTCCATGAAGATACGCTCGCCGCAGAGCTTCTGGGCGGTGGTGAGTACCCCATGGATCACCGCCCGGCCCGACGAGTCCCAGAAGAACGGTGGGATGGGGCGCACCGGTCCTTTCCTCTTGCTTCTTATCTGCCTGTCGAACAGCCTGGCCAGATCATGATTGATGAGCGCCTTGTGGCCAGGCAGGTTCTCGGGCCCTTGACTCGTGACGCAGCAGGGGGTGATGTCGGCGTCCCGGTCGTCGGCGGGAACGAAATCCGCGCCGAGCAGCATGCCGAGAATCATGTTCGGCTGAATGCCGCCGATGAGCACCTGGTTCTTGTCCCAGTACTTGATCTGCCCCAGGTTCGATTCCGAGTAGAAGACCCCCATGTTGGGGAACGTCCTGGCGGCGTACTCGTTGCACCGGCAGTCAACGTCGTGGCGCTTGACCGGATCGAAGTAATAGTCACGGTCAAACGCGACGCCGATCGCTCGGTTCATCCACGCTTTGGACAATGTCCCCGTGATGGTGATCATAGGCCGCCCAGTTCACTGATTTTCACGGGTCTACCCGATTCGGCCGACAGGTCCGCGGCGAAACAGATCTCCTGCGTCTTCGCGGCATCCTCCAGGTCCGGGAAAGGACACTTGTCGGCCTGAATGGAATCGAGGAAATGGGCGACTTCGCTCGTGAACGGATGGTGAGAGACATCGGCGCTGTCGGGCAGGATACAGGGAACCTTCAGGAAGTTGCTCTGGCCTGGGAACAGCTTGGGAGCAAAGACTTCATCGTTGCGGATGGAGCCCTCGGTGCCATAGACGCCGATATTGAACCGGTACGGCATTCGCGCGTCGAAGCTCGTCGCGGTGCGGCCGATCTTGCCGTCCTGGAACTTGACGTTCACGGAAATCGTTCCCGGGTACTCGACGGGGTTCTCCGTCTTTACCTGGTACGCACTAACCTCTTCGGCTTCGCTGCGGGCGAACCACCGCAGGGCATCGACCGCGTGGCAGCCGCCGGTCAGGATGGCCGTGCCGCTATGCTCCCTGCTGCCCAGCCATTTCTGTTTCGGCGTCATCCAGATCCGGTGCAGGTAATCCACCTCGACCATGAAGATATTCCCCAGAGAGCCACCCTCGATCTGTCGGTCGATGCTCATCAGCAAGGGGTTCCAGTGCAGAACGAAGCTGACAATCGTCTTGACCTTACTCTTTCTGACCGCCTGAAGCTGCTTCCGCACATCATCCATTGTTAAGGCCACCGGTTTTTCGATGATAACGTGCTTTCCCGCCTCGGCGGCCGCGACCACGTAGCGCGTGTGCAGATCGTGGGGTGTGCAGACGACGACGATGTCCACGTCCTTCATCCGGAGCATCTTCTCGGCCTCGGTCTCCATCGCGCAGCGGAGATTGTACCTGTCGCGGTAGCGCTGGGCATTGGCCGGGTTCCGGCTGACCAGGGCCCGGACCTCCGAGCGTTCGTCTCTTTGAAACGCCTTTACATACTCCTCGGCCACCGCGCCGCAACCGATGATTCCTGCACCGAGCTTCTCCATATTCCGATTCCTTCCTAGCCGAGGTCACTTCTGTAGAAGGGCCCGCTGTGTCGCTGTGGCGTCTTTCACCTGTTCCGGGGATTCGAACGGCACATACATCGCCCGCATGACGAACCGATACCGTTTGCCCACTTCATACCGCGGGATGAACCACTGAAAATCCCAGGCCGGATTCCCGTTGCCGCCGCCGGAGGGGGACTGGCTGAGCCGCACTTGGTCGCGCGGGCAGAACATCTGCACCAGGGCCATGCCGTGGCTCACACCGTAGTACCAGGGCTCCCGGTAGCGATGATCCGAGAGATTGAACACGAGTGACAGAGGGAATTCCGCATCGTGTGGGAACTGGCGTCGGTCATCGAACGCCAAATGGGTCGGGCGTACGCCGTGCTCGGGAGTCACGCCGTGAATCCATTTGGCCTCGGAGGTGGTGTTCTTGGCCGGATGTCCCAGGAAGTGAATATCCAGCGATTCGGGTTGGTGGATGTAACTCGCGAAGAAAAGCCCGATGTAGCCATTCGTGAAGGTCTCGGCGCGAGGCACGCATTCGAGGGCCGTCTCGATCGTGCCATCCTCCAGCAGGGTGTAGCGCAGCCAGCTCTCCAGTTGCCAGTGCGGCGTGGGCGGTTGATGCAGTTCGGCCGTGTGTTCGTCCGGCTGCGTTATCTCCATCGGTGCATTGCGCGGTTCGAAGAGGATCTCTCTCGGTTGAACGGTACCGTCATGGATGTGCTCGTAGTTCAGACCGGCGTAGGCCGGGACGAACAGGTTCCGACTCTGCCGGCGGTGAGTCAGGGAAGCCACGCCGCTGTATCCGGCGCGATGCCCCGGCAGCACGTTGTCGTCCACGGCATCGTTGTTTACGATCACCGCGCGAACGCCGGCTCGCTCCAAGACGGCGTAGGGTTTATTGGCGCCAAAGCCGGGTGTCGCTGTCAACAGGAAGGCTGCCGCCAAGACCGCTCTGGTAAACAATCTGCATCCCATTTCACGCCCCTTTGCGATCTTTCTGCTTGGTTGCCTTCTTCTTGGTTTGAGCGGGCTTTTCCGGCGGTGGTCCTGCCTGGCGTCGGAATTCATCTTCATACTTCTGCCACTGGGCCGACAGCTCGCGCACGCGGTCCGGGTGCTGATCAGCCAGGTTCTTCTGCTCGCAGCGGTCTTTCTCCAGATTGTATAGCTCCCACGGGCCGTCGTC
Organism: uncultured Pirellulales bacterium; assembly: GCA_964354535.1. Classification (GTDB taxonomy): domain Bacteria; phylum Planctomycetota; class Phycisphaerae; order Sedimentisphaerales; family Anaerobacaceae; genus PLanc-01. The sequence goes on along the minus strand of CAYHAJ010000098.1, from coordinate 33,750 downwards.
TCCCTTAGCCACCAGCTTCCAGTCGCCGATTCGGATGGCCCGGTTGGTCATGTGGTGGAAATAGAGAAACTCGTGCTTGACGGTGTTGTTCGCGGTGAATGCGGGCGCGAGTTTCCTGCCGGGAAGCGGCACGGCGGTCTGGCCGTTCCATTCGCCTGAGATGCTTTTGCCTCCTGCCAAGTCGATGACGGTCGGCAGGATGTCGACGAAGTGGCAGGGATCATGTCGCAGTTCCCCGCGTGCGGTAATGCCTGTGGGCCAGCGCACGATCAGCGGCGAGGAGATGCCGCCCTCATGGACCCAGGACTTGTGCAGACGGAAGGGCGTATTGGCGGCGCTGGACCATCCCGGCCCGAGGCACAGATAGGACTTCCCCGAGCCGGGGGCCGCCGACTGGTCGTTCATGTCGCCCCGGATGATCTGCTCGGCGCTCGCGCCATTGTCGGAGACGAAAAAGACAATGGTGTTCTCGTCGGCACCCATCGCCTTGACCTGATCGAGCACCCGGCCGATCTCCTGATCCATCCGGTCGATCATCGCGGCGTGGATCGCCATCTTGGTGGCTTGGAATCTCTTTTGCTCGTCCGTGAGATCCTTCCAGGCTATGGCCCGATCCACCTCGCCGGCTCCAATTGCTTCTCTGAGCTTTTCTTTTGGGAAATTCCAGCTTGGGATCGTTTCCGGCTCGCGCGGCGCCAGGTCACAGTGGATCAGGCCCATTTCCCGCATCCGCTTCCAGCGTCGCTCGCGGATCACGTCCCATCCCTCCAGGTAGCGGTCCCGGTATCGATCGATGTCCTTCTGCAGGGCGTGCAACGGAAAGTGCGGCGACGTGAACGCCAGGTAGCAGTAGAACGGCTCATCCCGGTGGTCCGTCGCGTGCCCCTTCAGGAACTCGATGGCATGCTCCGCAATTGCGGTCGTCACGTAGAAGTCGGTCCCTTCCTCCACCGGCGGGAGCTTGCGGTCGTCCAGCTCGTGGTTCTCAGGCGTGAAGAAACGGTTGTGGTCGTGCAGGACATAGGAGTGATCGAAATGCCCGTCGGCGACGACCTTGGGCGCCCCCATCAGGTGCCATTTGCCGGAGTGGTAGCAGCGGTAGCCCAGCGGCTTGAGGTAGTCGGGCACGACCCGCGTCCACGCGGGCAACGGGCCCTGGGGCGGGTCCATGCGGACCTGCTGCGGGTAGTAGCCCGTCAGCAGACACGTGCGCGAAGGCCAGCAGCGACCGGTCGAATAACACTGGGTGAAGCGCAGTCCATTGGCCGCCAGCCGGTCGAGGTTTGGCGTCTCGACTTCCCCGCCATAACAGCCGGCATCGGAGTAGCCCATATCGTCGGCGATGACGATCAAAATGTTGGGCCTCCGCGTCGAAGGGGCGGAGCGACTGGCGGCACGACTGGTCGCGGCGCGACTCAATTCCGCCAATCCCATACCGCATGCCGCTACGTGCTGGAGAAACCTGCGTCTGGAGACATTCACTGTTGTCATGCTGTCACCGCCTCTCGTTGCTGTGCCGAAGTGAGTTCGGTAATGCATACCACCATCCGTAACACGTCGCGTATCTGTGGACGCCGGCCATACGATAAATCCAAATCGACCCTTCTTCAACCGGCTGGCGGCGGAAATCTTGCCCCTGCTGTGCCGGGGGAAGCAAGGCCGCTTGTCGTGTGCCCGTAAGGGCATATCCGGATAACACCTTCCGGCGTCACTACAAACGGGTTGCGTCGGCCGGACCGCGGAGGTATGATCCTGCCAATGATCGACTCCAGAAAAGGGGGATCATGCGTGGGATTGACTGTATCCATCGAGGATTTCACAAGTTGGCGAAATCAGCCAATGACATAGAGCGCAGGATCTTGGCCGCTCTACAGGACGGCCTGCCGAGGAGCCGCACGCCTTATGGCGATCTGGCGCGCGAGATTGGCATCTCGGTCGAGGAGCTGTTCGCTGTCCTCGATCGTTGGAAGCGGGATGGCACAATCCGGCGGATGGGAGCCATCGTGAACCACTTTCAGATCGGTTTGGGCGACGGAGCGATGGTGGTCTGGAAAGTCGAGCCGAACCGTGTCGCGGAAGTGGGAGCGGTTCTGGCCGGCTTTGAAGAAGTCAGCCATGCCTACGAACGCCGGACCGCGCCGGGTTGGGAGTACAACGTCTATACCATGGTGCACGGTACAACGCGGGAGGACGTGCAGCGAACGGTCGAACGCATGAGCGGGGCCGTCGGAATCTCGGACTATCAGGTCCTGTCAACGCAGAAAGAATTGAAAAAGGCCCCGCCGCGATACGTTTAGGGTGGGCCGCGCACCCCTTCTGGGTCTACAAGTGGATGACACCGCCCGCGACGACATCGTCGCACTCATCGTACAGGACCAGCCGCTGGCCGGGGCACGGGGCGAACTGGGCTTGCTCGAACTCCACGGTTACGCCGTCAGGTGTGAGGTCAACGAGCCGGCAAGGTCGCGGGTTCCCATAGGAGCGGATTTTCCCGAACAGCTTCGTGCCTGAGTCGAGCCTCTCCGGCAGGAGGATGTTCAGATTGGTCCCTTGCACCACGCGGGTGCTGACCTCGTCTCTCGTGCCCAAGGCGACTGTATTAGCAACGGCATCGATCCGGCCCACGTACAGTGGTTGGCCACCCGCAAAGCCGAGGCCCCGTCGCTGACCGAGCGTGTAGTTGGCGATCCCCTTGTGCGTGCCGATCTTGCGGCCTTGCATGTCCGTCATGACGCCAGGATGGTTCGCGGCAACGTCTTCCAAGGCCAGGCGATAGTCCTGCTCGCCGGCGAAGCACAACTCCATGCTCTCGGCTTTCTCCGCCACCGACAAGCCCAGTTCCGCGGCGATCACACGTACCTGCTGCTTCGTCAGGTCTCCCAGCGGCAGGATGAAGTTGGGTAACCGGCGGCTGGGAATTCCATAGAGGAAGTAGCTCTGGTCCTTGTCCCGATCTCGCGCCCGGCGCAGGTATGCGCGTGGGCCGTCATGGATCACCATTGCGTAATGCCCCGTTGCCACCTGGAAGATTCCGAATTCCTCCTGCAGCTCGTCCCACACGAGAGAGAACTTCAGGAAGGTGTTGCAGTCCACGCAGGGGTTCGGCGTTTGCCCGCGCGAATAGGCGTCGCGGAAGGGCCGGATGATGACGTCCCGGAACGCTTCCGTCACATCGACGAAGTAGTGGGGTATCCCCAACTCGTGGCACACGAAGGCGGCGTCGGCCCCGCAGCAGCCGCGCGCGCCGGTATCGCAAGCCACGGGGATCTTCATCGTGATGCCCAGGACCTCCCAGCCCGCGGACTTGAGCAGATGCGCGGTCACGCTGCTGTCGACGCCGCCGCTCATCAGGACGGCGACCTGGCGGTTGGCGGACTTGGTGGGCTCCCAGGGCGAGAAGGTGGGAGGCAACAGCTTGATGTCGTATCGATTCTCCGCGAGCATCGCTTGGGCTTCTTCACAATCTTCTGCGAATTCTCAGGCAGAAGCAGCTCTGTCGCTTGGTCGTCTCAATGATCTCTTGACCTTGCCGGCTGAGACTGACGGGGAGGTTCTGGATTGGTTCGCCATCGTCAATCTCGATCTCCAGTATATCCCCGACGGCGACTTTCTCAATCGCCAGCTTCGCCTTCACCAGGTTCAACGGGCAGGGAACCCCGCGCAGATCTACTTTCGTGGTCAGCACTTGGAGCCCTTTCGGTTGCAGCTCACCTTGCCTTCATCCGTGAGGCCCGCGATCGTCGCATTGCGGCCGCAGAGGGCGCAATCGATCCGGCGTTTTGCCGGCACCTTGCGAAAACTCATTGTCAAGGCATCGTAGGTCAGGAGGGAACCGGTCAACAACTCCCCGATCCCAAGCAGATATTTCATCGCCTCCGTGGCCTGCAGCGAGCCGATGACGCCGGGCAGCACGCCCAGCACACCGGCCTGTCCGCAGGGAGCCACGGCCGGCGCGGGGGGCGGACCGGGAAACAAGCAGCGGTAACACGCGGTCTTCCCGGGAATTACGGTCATCAATTGACCCTCGAACTGCAGGATGCCCCCGTGTGAGAAGGGAATCCGCTCGAAATAGCAGGCGTCGTTGATCAGGAACTTGGCGGGGAAGTTGTCCGTGGCATCAATGACAAAATCATACTCCTTGATGACATCCCGGACGCTGTCGGCCCTCGCCCATACATCGTAGGTCCGCACGGTCACATCGGGATTGATCGCTCTTATCCTTCTCTTCGCGGAGGTAACCTTTCTTCTGCCCACGTCGTTGGTGTGGTGGATGATCTGCCTTTGCAGGTTGGTGAGATCCACCTGATCGCCGTCCAGCAGCCCGACGGTTCCGACGCCGGCAGCCGCCAGGTACAGGGCGGCAGGCGAGCCGAGACCGCCCACGCCGACGATCAATACCTTGGAGGCGAGCAGCTTCTCCTGCCCCTCACCGCCGATCTGCTCCAGTATGATGTTCCGGCTGTACCTTTGGATCTGTTCTTCAGTCAACGTCATCGCTTGGGGACTCCAGAAGATGCGAGAAACCCTACCGCCATGCTCGATACTGTAGCACAGCAAATATGTTCTCATGCGTACCGAAAACGTATCATCTAAGGTGAATCAGGCACTCAGGAACGCGCTATCCCAGTCCTTCCAGACGGGTTCGAGGCCCTGGTGCTTGAGCATGGCGACGACCTCGGACGGACTTCGCTCATCGCTGACGTCGAACTGGCCGGTGTTTCCGCGGTCATGTGAGTAGCCGCCCGGGCTTGTCCGGCTGCCCGCACTCATCTTGGTGACGCCGAGCTTCACAAGCGGATCTCTCAGCCCTGCCGGTTCCCGCGTGGAAAGCACCAAACCCGCATCCGCAAAGCACAACCGCAGGGCGAGCATCATCTGGACGAGATTTCTGTCCGTGACCAAGTGGGGGAAAGCCTCGGTCGGCACGCCGCACGCCGGTCGTAACCGCGGGAAGGAAAAAGAGATGCGCGATTGCCAATAGCGTCTGAACAGGTGGAACGCATGTTCGCCGAGCGCCAGCGTCTCGATTCGCCAGTTCGCCAACCCCAGGAGCGCTCCCAGACCGATTTCTCGCATGCCCGCTGAAGCGAAGTCGTCGGGACCACGCAATCTCAAATCATAATCCGCCTTTGGTCCTCCGAGGTGGTAATGAGCATAGGCATTGCGGTCGTAGGTCTCCTGATACAGCGTGATTCCTTCGATTCCTGCGTTGAAGAGCCTGCCGTAGTCGGACGCGGTCATCTGATAGATTTCGGCGCCGATGAAACTGAACCTTCCGCGCAGCGCCTTGGCGAGATCGGTCAGGTAATCTACCGTGATGAACTGCTTGTCCTCGCTGGTAACCAGAAGGATATCCCTAAACCCTTCACGGGCAAGGAGTTCGGCTTCAGCGAGAGCCTCGTCGATGCTCAGACGAACCCTTTCGAAGGCATTATCCCTATTGAAGCCGCAGTACTGGCAGCGGTTCACGCAATGGCTCGAAAGATAAAGCGGTGCGTAGAGTCGGATCGTTCGCCCGAAGCGTTGGAGAGTCAGCTTCTGCGAAAGAACCGCCATTTGCTCCAAGTAGTCCTCCGCCGCCGGGGACACGAGAGCGAAAAGCTTGGGCAGACTGTACGAGCCCGGCCGAGATGCGATAGCAGCCTCCACTTCACGGGCGGTCACGTCTTGCAGACGCTGTTCCCACAGCTCTCTGCCTTGGTCGAGATGTTGTCCTGCGAGGGCAGCCTTGACGGAAATACCCGAACACGCTGGACTTAGAGAAACGCTCATTCGCTCCTCAGGAAGCCTGTCAGCGGGCTGGAGGCCTGGGCCCTGTTCACCGGCGCTCGCGGACCGGCGCGATAAGCTCTTCGACCTGCCTCGACACCCAGTTTGAAGGCCAGCGCCATCTCGCAGGGGTCGGCCGCGGTGGCGATGGCTGTGTTAATGAGCACGGCGTCGGCACCGATCTCCATGGCCTCCGCGGCGTGAGACGGCAAACCCAGCCCGGCATCTACCACGACCGGCACGCTGCTCTGTTCGATGATGATCTCCAGGGCGGCACGTGTTTTGAGGCCCTGGTTCGAGCCGATCGGGCTGCCCAACGGCATCACGGTGGCCGTACCGACGTCTTGGAGCCTCTTGGCGAGGATCGGGTCCGCATTGATGTAGGGCAGGACGACGAAACCCTCCTTTACCAGGATCTCGGCGGCGTTGAGCGTCTCCACCGGGTCCGGCAGCAAATAGTACGGATCGGGCGTCACTTCCAACTTCACCCAATTGATGTCTGTCGCGGCACGGGCCAGTCGAGCCAATCGCACGGCCTCCTCCGCATTTCTCGCTCCGGAAGTATTCGGCAACAGCAGGAACTTTTCGCGGTCGATCTCGCGCAGCGTGTCATCTTGCGGGTTGCCGATATCCACCCGGCGGAGGGCCACGGTCACGATCTCCGCGCCGCAGGCAGCCAATGCCTGGGCCATCAACTGCGGCGAGGCGAATTTCCCCGTCCCCACGAGCAGCCGCGAGTCGAACTGTCTGCCGGCGATTACCAGCTTGTCCATGCGCTCAACCTCCCCCCATGAACTTAATCAACTCGATGGTCTGCCCGTCGCGGACCGCCGTCCGGGCGAACTCTTCCGGTCGCACGATCCTGCCGTCGATCTCCGCGACGACCGTAGCCGCTCCGATCCCCAGCTTTTCGAGCAGGGCGGACAACGTCGTGGGCATCTCCGGGGGGGCGAACTCCCGCAACTGGCCGTTGATTTGAAGCGATTTCATCCCACTGTGTCCAAAACAAAAGGCACTCCTGCGAGAGGAGTGCCGTCCTGTTCCGCCGAGCCTCCCTTCGCAGGTGCTAACCTGATCAGGTTCAGAGGGTCATCACACGAGCCGTGATTTCTCAGCCAACCAGCGGATGATCCGCCGGCCGGCTCCCCTGGCTTCTTATATACTACCACGATATCATAAGGCGGTTCGCTGCGTAGAACAACAATATTATGGCACAATCGCAATGGGCATGGGCAGTCATTTCGTCATCCAGGAGCATACCACGCCCGATGGGGTTCACTGGGACTTCATGTGGGAGAAGGGAGACATCCTGACGACATTTCGACTTGAGCAGCCACCGCAGGTCGCGCTGGATCACGACGTGAGAGCAGTCAAAATCGTCGATCATCCCCTGCGATTCCTCACCCATGAGGGTCCCGTCCAGAAGGGAACGGGTAGGGTGCGGATTGTGGATCGGGGAACCTGCGACCGGTCGGAAGGGGAGGATATTATCACCCTGGCGGTGCAGGGCGAAGTCCTCCGGGGCAACTTCACGCTGACCCGGATAGAGGGAACAATCTGGCAACTCGCCCCGACGTAGCGCCATTGTCACGCCTTGCTGGCGTGACATGCGGGGGCGGTCCTGGTACCATGTGCAGGCAATTTGTGAATTCGCCGCGCACCTCAGTTATGGAGACCTGCAATGGAGCTGAACCGCCGTTCCTTCGTGAAAGCCGCTGTTGGCCTGAGTTGCTATACCGCTGTGCCCGGTCGGGCCGGGGAGAGGGCGGTCAAACCGACGATGGAACAGTTGGATCGGGTGGCGGTGTCACCCATCCTCAAGCTGGACTCGGCCACGTCGCCTGTTCGCATCGCATCGATCCAGTTGCTGCGGGACCGGAGGAATCATTATGTTCGTGTCCGATCGTCGGATGGTGTGGAGGGGATCGCTCTGACCAACGGCCGCGCGGGTTATCTTTACCCCATGCTCCAGCAGCTCGTGATTCCGTACTTCGTAGGCAAAGACGCCCGGCAGATCGAGTCGCTCCTGGATGGGGTCTACGTGCATAACAGCAACTACAAGCTCTCCGGCGTGGCCTTCTGGTGCTGCGTCGCCTGGGTCGAGTTCAGCATCCTGGACCTGCTTGGCAAGATCGCTCGCAAATCGATCGGGGAGTTGTTCGGCGGCGTGATCCGCCGGGAGGTCCCCATCTATATGGCCAGCGGCAATCGCGATACCACGCCCGAGCAGGAGGTGGCGGTTTTGGCCAAGCACATCGAACGCACCGGCGCCCGGGCCGTGAAGTTCAAGGTGGGCGGACGCATGAGCAACAACGCCGACTCCATGCCCGGACGCACGGAGGGACTGATCCGCCTCGTCCGTAAGAGCCTCGGCGATAAGGTGACGATCTACGCGGATGCCAACGGCTCGTACGATGCCCCGAAGGGTATTGAGATCGGCAAGCTGCTCCAGGACCACGGCATCAACATGTTCGAGGAACCATGCCCGTTTGACTATCTCGAAGAGACCAAACAGGTGGCTGACGCCCTGGACATCCCGGTTGCCGGCGGCGAGCAGGAGACGAGCTTGCATCGCTTCCGGTGGATGATTCACCACGACGCCGTCCAAATAGTCCAGCCGGACCTGCACTACAACGGTGGCTTCATCCGGGCCGCACGCGTGGCTCGCATGGCGGCCCAAGCAGGGATGAAGATCGTCCCTCACATGTCCGGCGAGGGCACCGGCTGTATCGACGTGCTTCAGTTCACCTCCTTCACGCCCAACATGGGCCCCTTCCAGGAATACAAAGGCAACATCGAGCAGACCGGCCAATGGTACGACCCGCCGCTGCGTCTCAAGGACGGCGCGATCAACGTCCCAACCGGTCCCGGCCTGGGCATCGTCGCGGACGTCTTGCGCGATGCCAAGCCGGTGTGACGAGCTATGAGCCTCTAACATAGAGATGGTCCACAGGAGGGCTTCTGTTTCTTGTCATTCCCGCGCAGGCGGGAATCCAGCCATTCCGGACAAGCATGAAGCCACCCGAGGTTGCGGGTGCACCACAGGCGGAGCTTGTTTGTAGCCTTTCCGTCAGGGCACTGGAAGAAAAGGCTTCGCGAGCCATGACGAACAAAGTGCGTTTTTTCTGCCAAACACGCGTTTTCGACCTTCCAAGCAGCGCGATTTTACCGATTTTGGCCGCCCGTGTGCAACCGCGCACTGGCAGTTGACCACTGCAATAATGGGCAGATCCGTTGCGTCCTTACATACGGTAGGCAAGTGTGGCTTCGGAATCGGCACGATATGGAGAGGTGCTCGTGGAAATCACGCAGGAACACGCCAGTCGGATCGAGGAACTCAAGGCTGGGCTCGAATGCCCCAAAGAGTTCCTTTGCTGCAAGTCCGGATTCACCCGCCTTGGCAAAGTGAGGAAAGCCGGGGCCTCGGGGTTCCTGGAATGCCTGGAGCCAGATTCCCGAAATTGCCAGTTCTCGCTTCCTTATGGCCCTTCCCCCGCCTGTCTGTGCCCCGTCCGGAGCTACATCGCCGCAGAATTCGGGAAATGAGTGGGGGCATCACAGCACAACGATCGCCCAGTTGTTCACCCTAAGGCTATTCTGTGTCGAGGGTCATGGCACGGCATGAAATTCCAAATTTCAAACCCCAAATCCCAAACAAACCACAAATCCGAAGTTCCAATGACCGAAACGCCGGCACCAGTGCTGATCCCGTTTCGAATTTGGGATTTTGAGCCTTGGAGTTTGTTTGGGATTTGGAACTTGGTGCTTGGGATTTCCGCGGGGACTGTCGCACATCGGTCGCCCTGGGTACAATATGCCGTGACGCGTTGGTTTGCGGCGGTTTTGTGAGTTTGTTGTTCAACGGAGGTTGCTTATGGATGTGACGGTTACCCTGACGGTCAACGGCGCTGCGCGAACCGTCACCACCGATCCGCAGCGCCCGCTGCTGGACGTTCTGCGCGAGGATCTGCGTCTGACCGGCACCAAGTACGGCTGCGGCGAGGGCCGATGTGGGGCGTGCACCGTCCTGATGGACGGCAAGCGGGTCCTGTCCTGTGTCACGCCGGTGTCCCTGGCCGACAAGAAGAGCATCACGACCATCGAGGGGCTGGCCAAGGGTGATGTGCTGCACCCGGTCCAGGAGGCGTTTCTCGAAGAGGGGGCCATGCAGTGTGGTTACTGCACGTCCGGCATGATCCTGTCGGCGGTGGCCTTGCTTCAAGACAAGCCCAATCCCACGGAGGACGAGATCGTCGCAGGGATGAACGGAAACATCTGCCGGTGCAATGGATACGTGAAGATCAAAAACGCCGTCCGTCGCGCCGCCGAGAAGATGCGGAGGTAAGAGACATGGCTGAGAGCCCCTCAATCCAGAAAACGAAATCCGATACCGCAAAGTCCTCAGCGGGCCGGGAATTCACCCTCAGCCGGCGAACCTTCGTGCAGAGTCTTGGTGCCGGTCTCCTTATCACCGTGACCGAGTCGTTAGCTTGGGCTCAGCGGCGGGGCGGACGAGGTGGCGGTGGGGGCGCGATGCCCGTCGTGGCGCGACTCCATCTCAACGAAGACGGCACGATCGCCGTGATGAGCGGCAAGGTCGAGGAAGGGCAGGGGGCACGCACCGAGCTTTCCCAGGCGGCGGCGGAAGAATTGCGGGTTCCCTTCGAGAGAATTCGCATCGTGATGGCCGACACGGACTTTGTGCCCGACGATGGCGGCACCTCCGGCAGCCGGACGACGCCCTACAACGTGCCTCCGATGCGCCAGGCGGCGGCCACCGCGCGTGAGCTATTGACGCGGTATGCCGCGAAGCAATGGCAGGTAGACGCGAGCACTCTGGAAGTGCGCGACGGAACGATCACCAACAAGAAGACGAATCAGAGACTCACTTACGCGGATCTCGCCAAATCAAAGGAGATCGCGGAGGCGTTCAAGCAGCCGATCGAGTCGAACATTGCTCTGACGGCGGTGAGCGACTGGAAGGTGATGGGAGCTTCGGCGGTTCGGACCAATAGCCGCGATCTGGTGACGGGGGTGCACCTGTTCCCGTCGGACATCGCCCGTCCAGACATGCTTTACGGCCGGGTTCTTCGTCCGCCAACGTATGGGGCCAAGCTGACCTCCATCGACCTTTCCGAAGCGAAGGCGATGAAGGACGTGGTTGTTGTTCAGGAGGGCGAGTTTGTGGGATTTGCGGCGCCGTCGCTGTTCCGCGCGACGCAAGCCCTGGAGGCGGCGGCCAAGACCGCGTCCTGGAAAACTGGTTCAGATCCGTCGGTGTCCCACAAGACGATCCACTCGTATCTTAAGGAGCGCGCCCGGGCGGGCAGCGCGAGAGGCTCGTCGGACGAGAAGAGTTTGGCCGGCGCGACCAAGACTCTGACGGCCACGTACACACTGGCATACATCCAGCACATACCGATGGAGCCGCGGGCGGGTGTTGCCGAGTGGAAGGACGGCAAGCTGACCGCATGGGCGGGCGTTGACAACCCTCCGAGCGCGCAGCGTGACCTGGCCCAGGTGTTCGGCCTGCCCGTCGAGCGGGTACGGGTCATCGTGCCGGACATGGGCGGCGGATTTGGCGGCAAGCACCAGGCGCCGGCCGCACGCGAAGCGGCGCGTCTGGCCAAGGCAGCCGGGCGACCGGTCTGTGTCCACTGGACCAGAGCCGAGGAATTCACTTGGGCCTACTTCCGTCCGGCGGCGGTCATCGAGTGCAAGGGTGGGCTCGATGCGAAAGGCTCGCTTGTCGCCTGGGACTTCGTCAATATCAATGCCGGCGGGGCGGCGATTGATGCGCCCTACAAGATCCTGGACAAACGGACCCGGTCTGTCGGGTCGGATTCGCCTTTGGCCCAGGGTGCGTACCGGTGCCTGGCGGCCACGGGTAACAATTTCGCGCGCGAGTCGTTCATCGATGAGCTTGCCGCCGCCGCGGGTGCCGACCCGCTGGAGTTCCGGCTCGCTCACCTTGACAATCCGCGCATCCAGACGGTCCTGGAGACTGTTGCCAAGCACTTCAACTGGTCCGAGCGCAAGAAGAAGATCACGCCGGAATTGGGCGTGGGGCTGGCCTGCGGCACGGAGAAGAATTCCGTCGTCGCGGCCTGTGTCGAGGTGGGCATCGACCGCCAGAAAGGCGAGATCAAGGTGCATGAGGTCTGTGAAGCATTCGAATGTGGCCCGATCCAGAACCCGGCCAATCTCACCTCGCAGGTGCAGGGCTGTATCGTCATGGGCTTAGGCGGAGCGCTCTTCGAAGAGATGCAATTCGAGAACGGCAGAATCCTGAACGCCAATTTCGGTAGCTACCGCGTGCCGCGCTTCCGGGATGTTCCCAAGATCGATGTGCACTTGGTCAACACGACGGACATCCCCTCAGCGGGCGGCGGCGAAACCCCGATCATCGCTCTGGCCCCGGCCATCGGGAACGCTGTCTTTGCCGCGACGGGCGCGCGACTCCGCTCGATGCCCATGCGTGGCGATGCTCTCAGGCAGGCCTGACATACCATGCGGCTTCCTGTGGGTTATGCATCAAGCGGCTCTTGGGTGATCAGTCGCAGGGTGTTCCTGCGCTGTACGGCGGGGGCGGCTCTGGCATCGTTTTCCTGCACTCCGAGCAATCTGTCGAGCCGTCGCCGTCGCCCCGTGCGTTTTGGGGTTGTCACCGACTGCCACTACGCTGACGCCGATCCGCTGGGAACTCGGTTCTATCGCGAGTCCCTGAGCAAACTGGCTGAGTGCGTGGATCGGATGAACGCGGAGAAAGTGGATTTCCTCGTAGAACTGGGCGATTTCAAGGACGAGAACCGGCCGCCCGTTGAGGAGAGTACTCTCTCGTACCTCGGGGAGATTGAAGCTGCGTTTCGGCAGTTCCACGGACGGAGATATCATGTCCTCGGCAATCACGACATGGACAGCATCTCGAAGCAGCAGTTCTTATCGCGGGTGGAGAACAGTGGTATTGATGGCGGTCGCAGCTACTACTCATTCGATGTGCGAGGCTTGCACTGTCTCGTGCTCGATGCCAACTACACGTCTGGTGGCAGTGATTACGATCACGGCAATTTCGACTGGAAGGAGGCCAATGTCCCCGCGCGCGAGTTGGGCTGGCTCCAGCAAGATCTCGCTGCTTCGCATGACCCCTCCATCGTGTTCATTCACCAGTTGCTTGATGGAACCGGCTCGGTCTACGTGAAGAATGCCTCCGAAGTCCGACGGATTCTCGAAGCTTCGGACCGAGTGCTGGCCGTCTTTCAAGGTCACCATCATCCGGGTGCCTACAGCCACATCAACGGCATTCACTACTACACCCTCAAAGGCATGATTGAGGGCCACGGCGTAGGCAACAGCGCCTACGCCATCGTCGAAGTGCATCCTGACGGAGACGTGGCCGTCACCGGCTATCGTAAGGCACCGAGCATGGAATTGGAGCACGTCTCGTCAACACGAGACAAGCCAGCGCCGAGCTTCGCTTGATGCTGCCACCCGGATCCTTTGGTCAATGGCCTATTTCGATGTGTCACGCAATCGCCGCATGGCCTTTCGCACGCGTTCCGGTGTCATGGGCAACTGGAGCAATCGGGCGCCGGTGGCGTCGTGGATCGCATTGGCAACTACGGCACCCACGACAATGATCGCTGGCTCGCCGCCGCCGTGCGCGGGCTCGTCCTTCAGGTCGAGCAGGACCGTCTCGATCTTCGGCAACGACGAGAAACGCGGCAACTCGTACGTATCGAAGTTGCGGTCGAGGATCATGCCGTTCTTGAAGCGAATGTCCTCGGTCAGGGTGTAGCCCAGGCCCATCGTGATGCAGCCTTCCACCTGGATGGTGGCCCCTTGGGGATTGATCACCAGACCCATATCCTGGGCGCAGAGGACACGCTTGACCTGGACACGCCCGGTTCGCTTATCGACCTGGACCTCGGCGATCTCCGCCACGAAGGTGTCGGAGTCGATCCCGACGGCGACGCCCAGGCCCCGGCCACTGGGCGCGGGGGCGGGCTTCCAGCCGAACTTCTCGGCGGCGGCCTTGAGAACGCGGATGGCGCGCGGATCTTTCAGGTTCTTCAGGCGGAATTCGATCGGGTCCCTCTTGGCCTTGGCGGCCATAATGTCGATTTGGGACTCCCGGGCGAAAGAATTGGTATTGTTCGCCGGGGCACGCCAGGCGCCGGTGGCGAAAGGATGCACCGGAGAGCCACCGAAGCCGCCGCCCGAACTCATCGTCCGATGATGCGGGATATCGTAGAACTGCGCCGCGCCGCGGTCTCCGGCGAAGCAGACGTTGTAGTCCCAGAGCACCGCTTTGCCTTCTTTCGTGAGGCCCGACTTGATCTTGACGACGGCCGCCGGGCGGAACGTGTCATAGAAGAATTCCTCCTCGCGGCTCCAGCGCACTTGGACGGGTTTGCCGGTCGCTTTCGAGAGCCGGGCGGCCTCGATGGACTGCTGGCCGGAACTCTTGCCGCCGAAACCACCGCCGACAAAGGGCGTGATGACCCGCACGTTGTCTTCCGAAAAGCCGAGAGCCTTGGCGATCTGGCTCTTCGTGGGGAAGGGGGTTTGCGTGGAGATCCAGACCGTGGCCTTATCGCCTTCAACGTGGGCCAGGGCGGTATGCGTCTCCATCGCCGCATGGGCCTTGTAGCCATCGAGGTATGTCTGCTCGACCACGATTTCCGCCAGCTTCTGTCCCTCCTCGAGATTGCCGCCCTGCGCGGAGACGTTCCCCTGGCCGGCATTCTTGAGCAGATGGTCGAAGATGTTCTGATCGTCCAGCTTGGACGGCGAGGGGTCGAATTCGGCCTGGACTTTCGATAGCGCGTCGGCCGCCTGGTCGGGGTTTTTGTGCAAGACCGCGACGAAATCGCCCTCGTGGATGACCGTGACACCCTCCAGCTTCTCGGCGGCGGAGGTGTCCACCTTCCTGAGCTTGGCGCCGTGGGCGGGCGGGCGAAGGAGCGTCGCATAGAGCATGCCCGGCAGGCGGATGTCGCCGGCGTATTGGGCTTTGCCGGTCACCTTCTCGACGGAGTCCCGCCGCTTGAAGGACTTGTTGATCACCTTGAATTCCGACGGGCTTTTCAGGGGCGGCTTTTCTTTGGCTCGTCTGGCAATCACCTTTCCCTGGGCCAATTCGCCACAGGTAACGCACGTGTTCTTCTGCTGCTTGTCGTAGATCAAGCCATTTTCGATGCCGAGTCTCTCCTGGGGCAGCTTGAGATGCTCGGCGGCCAGTTCCAGCAGAACGCGCCGGGCCTCCGCGCCGGCCGCACGCAACGGCGGGCCGAAGAACCGCGTGCTCATCGAGCCGAAGGTCCCCATGTCCCAGGGGCACACCGACGTGTCGCCCATGACCATATCGACCGATTCCAGGCTGACATCGATCTCCTCGGCCAGCATATGGGCCAGCGATGTGATGACGCCCTGGCCCTGCTCGATCTTGCCGGTGTAGCAGGTGACCCGGCCATCGGGGCCGATCCGCAGATAGGCGTTGAAATCCTCCGGATAGCTGCGTCCGCCGCGGCGCTGGGCCTCCAGAACGGAGACATCGCCGATACAGAAGAAGATGAAGATCCCGCCGCCGAGGGCCTTGAGAAGCTCACGACGGGACAGCATGGGATCGAACTTGATGTCGGTGAAATCGATGTTCAGAAAGTCGTTCTCGTTCATTACGACTTCCCTCCCTTCATGGCGGTCGCGGCAGACTGAATGGCGTCGATGATCCGGGTGTGCGCCCCGCAGCGGCACAGGTTGTGGTCCAGGCCCTGGATGATTTCTTCCCGCGTGGGCTGCGGATTCTCCCGGAGCAGGCTGTACGCGGTGAGGATCATGCCGGGCGTGCAGAATCCGCACTACAGGGCATCGTGCTCGACGAAGGCCTTTTGCAGGGGGTGCAACTCACCGTTTTTCGCGAGTCCTTCGATGGTGCGGACCTCCCGGCCGTTGGCGTTCCGCACCGGGTAGACACAGGAGCGGACGGCCTTGTTGTCCACCAGGACGGTGCAGGTCCCGCAGTGGGCCTGGCCGCAGCCGGGCTTGGTGCCGGTCAGACCGAAGTCGGTCCGCAGGACCCACAGCAGCGGGCGTTGCCCATCGGTGGTCACGCTGACCGGTTTGTCATTGAGCGTAAAAGCGATTGTCTCTGCCATAGCGTACCCCCGTACCCCTTATCTCAGTTGACTCCCATACATAATCCCGTAGAGAAATCCAACTTCAGTAGGCACTATGGTACTGTCGCTATGCATAGTAGTACAGAGAGAATGGGCATGTCCGTCTTCCGATGTGCCAAGAGAGTGAGTGGCATCGCCAAGACCGGAGGTCTTGACGATGGCCTGACCCTTGAGACGCGAGTCATTCCCCGTCGAAGACAAGCCATCGTCAAGGCCAGAGGCCTTGGCGATGCCACTCGAAGCGTGTAGATGCCCGGGCCTCTTACGCCGTGGCGGCGATGGCCTTGCGGACGCGCTCCGGGGTCATGGGCAATTGGAGCAGCCGGGCGCCGGTGGCATCGTAAATCGCGTTGGCCACCACGGCGCCGACAATGATAATGGCCGGTTCGCCGCCGCCGTGCGTAGGCTGATCTTTGAGGTCGAGCAGGACCGTCTCGATCTTGGGCACTGCGGAGAAGCGGGGCAGTTCGTACGTGTCGAAGTTGCGGTCGAAGATCATGCCGTTCTGGAAATGGATGTCCTCGCTCAGGGCGTAGCCCAAGCCCATCGTGATGCAGCCTTCCACCTGGAGGGTGGCGCCCTGGGGGTTGACCACCAGGCCCATGTCCTGGGCGCAGACCACGCGTCTGACTTGGACCTGTCCCGTCCGCGGATCGACCTGGACCTCGGCGATTTCAGCGACCCAGGTGCCGACATCCGTGCCGAGCGCCACGCCCAGTCCCCGGCCGCTCGGCACGGGGGCAGGCGTCCAGCCGAACTTCTCCGCGGCGGCTTTGAGGACCCGGATGGCACGCGGATCTTTGAGGTTCTTCAGCCGGAATTCAATCGGGTCCATCTTGGCTTGGGCGGCCATGAGGTCGATGTGCGATTCGCGCGCGAAGCAGTTGGTGCTGTTGCCGGGGGCGCGCCACGGACCGGTGGCGAAGGGGTGCGGCGCGCCGTCGAAGCTGGTGGTACGATGATTCGGAATGTCATAGAACTGCGCCGCGCCTCGGTCACCCGCGGCGTAGACGCTATAGTCCCAGGACGCCAGCCTGCCGTCCTTGGCGAGGCTCGCCTTGATCGTGACGACTGCCGCCGGACGGAAGGCGTCAAAGAAGAACTCCTCCTCCCGGCTCCAACACACCTGGACAGGCTTGCCCGTCGCCCGGGACAGCCGGGCGGCCTCGACCGCCTGGGTATTGACGGAGCCTTTGCCGCCGAAACCGCCCCCGACAAAGGGGGTGATCACCCGCACATTGTTCGCGCTGAAGCCCAGAGCCCTGACGAGCTCATCTTTCGCAGGGAAAGGCGTTTGGGTGCCTACCCAAACGGTCACCTTGTTCCCTTCGACCTGAGCCAGGGCGGTGTGGGTCTCCATCGGCGCGTGGGCCTTGTACCCGTCGAGATATGTCCGCTCCACCACGACGGGGGCCGGCCCGCGGCTTGGTCCGAAGGTTCCACCCTGCGCGACGATTCGGCCGGTACCGGCGTTCATGACCAGATGGTCAAAGATCGTTTGATCGTCGAGCTGGGAGGGCGAGGGGTCGAATTCGGCCACGACCTTCGCCAAAGCTTCGTCCGCCTGATCAGGACTCGGGTGCAGCACGGCGACCAAATCACCCTCGTGAACCACGGTGACGCCCTCCATCCTCGCGGCGGCGGAGGTGTCCACACTCCTGAGCTTGGCGCCGTGGGCCGGCGGTCGGAGGATTCGGGCGTACAACATGCCCGCCAGGCGAATGTCCCCGGCGTACAGAGCCTTGCCGGTGACCTTCTCCACGGCGTCCCGGCGCAAGAACGGTTGGTTGATTACTTTGAACTCGGACGGGCTCTTCAACGCGGGCTTCACCTTCGCCCGCCGGGCGATTGTCTGGCCCTGAGCCAGCTCGCCATAGGTGACGCGCGTGCCCGGCTGCTGCCGGTCGAAGATCACGCCGTCTTCTGTGACCAGCCGGTCCTGAGCGACCCGAAGCCGCTCGGCGGCCAGCTCCAGCAGGACGCTCCGGGCCTCCGCGGCGGCCGCACGCAAAGCCGGGCCGAAACTGCGGATGCTCGTCGAGCCCCAGGTCCCCCCGTCCCACGGACAGAGCAAGGTGTCTCCCATCACCATGTCGACCGATTCGAGGCTGACATCGACCTCATCCGCGAGCAATTGCATCAGCCCCGTGAGGTTGCCCTGGCCCATCTCGATCTTGCCGGTGTAACCGGTGACCCGGCCGTCCGCGCCAATCCGGAGGAAGGCATTGAAATCGCTGGGGAGACTGTTCTGCTGGGCCTTCAGGACGGAGCTGTCGCCGAGGCAGAAGAAAATGACGATCCCACCGCCGAGAGCCTTGAGAAGGTCGCGGCGCGAAAGGTCGAAGTCGAGCTCGAAATCAGTGAAGTCGATCTTAGGATACTCGTAGCTATTCATCAGGCCTTCGCTCCTTTCATCACTGCGGCGGCGGATTGGATGGCGTCGATGATGCGGGTGTGCGCCCCGCAGCGGCACAGGTTGTGTTCCATGCCCTGGATGATCTCCTCGCGCGTGGGCTGCGGATTCTTCAGGAGCAGACTGTAGGCGGTGAGGATCATGCCCGGCGTGCAGAACCCGCACTGCAGGGCATCGTGCTCGACGAAGGCTTTCTGCAACGGGTGCAACTCGCCGTTTTTTGCGAGTCCCTCGATGGTGCGGACCTGCCGGCCGCGGGCGTTTCGCACGGGATAGACGCAGGAGCGCACGGCTTTGTTATCCACCAGGACGGTGCAGGTCCCGCATTCCGCTTGGCCGCAGCCAAACTTGGTGCCCGTCAGACCGAAGTCGGTCCGCAGGACCCACAAGAGCGGCCGCTGCCCGTCCGTGGTCACGCTGACCGGCTTGTCATTGAGTGTGAAAGCGATTGTCTCTGCCATAGCGTACCCTCGTCCCCTTGATCTCAGTTGACTTCCACACAGAATCCGTAGAGAAACCTAACTTCGATAGGCGCTATGGTACTGTCGGCAAGCGTAATAGTACAGAGAGAAGTAGCACGTCCGTCTCCCGGCGTGCCGAGAAATTGGGTGGCATCGCCAAGACCGGAGGTCTTGACGATGGCTCGACCATCGAGACGCGAGTCATTCCCAACCCAAGCCAAACCATTGTCAAGGCCAAGGGCCTTGGCGATGCCACCCCGAGCATGCAGATGCCCGCGCCTCTTACGCCGTGGCTGCGATGGCTTTGCGGATGCGCTCCGGGGTCATGGGCAACTGGAGCAGCCGGGCGCCGGTGGCGTCGTAAATCGCGTTGGCGACTACGGCACCGACGATGATAATGGCCGGCTCGCCGCCGCCGTGCGTGGGCTGGTCTTTGAGGTCGAGCAGGACCGTCTCGATCTTCGGCACCGCGGAAAAGCGGGGCAGTTCGTACGTGTCGAAGTTGCGGTCGAGGACCATGCCGTTCCGGAAATGGACATCCTCGCTCAGGGTGTAGCCCAAGCCCATCGTGATGCAGCCTTCCATCTGGAGGATGGCGCCCTGGGGATTGACAGCCAAGCCCATGTCCTGGGCACAGACCACCCGTTTGACCTGGACGCGCCCGGTGCGCTTATCGACTTGGACCTCGGCGATCTCGGCGACATAGGTGCCGACATCCGTGCCGACCGCCACGCCCAGTCCCCGGCCGCTGGGTGCGGGAGCGGGTTTCCAGCCAAACTTCTCGGCGGCGGCTTCGAGGACACGAATGGCGCGCTTATCTTTGAGGTTCTTGAGCCGGAACTCGATCGGGTCCATCTTGGCCCTGGCGGCCATGAGGTCGATCTGCGATTCGCGGGCGAAGCAGTTGGTGTTGTTCCCAGGGGCACGCCACGGACCGGTGGCGAAGGGGTGCGGCGCGCCGTCGAAGCTGGTCGTGCGGTGGTGCGGGATGTCGTAGAAGTGCGGTGCCCCGCGTTCGCCCGCGGCGTAGACGCTGTAGTCCCAGAACGCCGGCTTTCCTTCTTTGGTGAGGCCCGACTTGATCGTGACGACCGCCGCCGGACGGAAGGCGTC
The DNA here is from genome assembly GCA_964354535.1 of uncultured Pirellulales bacterium. GTDB lineage: Bacteria > Planctomycetota > Phycisphaerae > Sedimentisphaerales > Anaerobacaceae > PLanc-01. Next base: position 13,819 of record CAYHAJ010000098.1, on the reverse strand, counting down.
GAAGAAGAATTCCTCCTCCCGGCTCCAGCACACCTGGACCGGTTTGCCGGTCGCCTTCGACAGCCGGGCGGCCTCGACCGCCTGGGTGTTGACGGAGCCCTTACCGCCGAAACCGCCCCCGACGAAGGGCGTGATGACGCGCACATTGTCGGCGTCAAAGCCGAGAGATTTGACGAGCAGGTCTTTCGCGGGGAAAGGCGTCTGGGTGGCCAGCCAGACCGTGACCTTATTGCCTTCGACGTGGGCGAGGGCCGTATGCGTCTCCATCGCCGAATGAGCCTTGTAGCCGTCGAGGTATGTCTGCTCCACGACGATGGCCGCCATTTTCCGGCCTTCTTCGATGTTCCCGCCCTGCGCCGCAGTCCGGCCCTTGCCGGCGTTCTTGACCAGATGGTCGAAAATCGTTTGATCGTCGAGCTGGGAGGGCGAGGGGTCGAATTCGGCCCGGACCTTGGACAACGCCTCGGCCGCCTGGTCGGGGTTTGCGTGCAGAACGGCCACCAGATCGCCCTCGCGGACCACGGTGACGCCCTCGGTCTTCTCGGCAACCGAGGTGTCCACGTTCTTGAGCTTGGCGCCGTGGGCTGGCGGTCGGAGGATGCGGGCGTACAACATGCCCGGCAGCCGGACATCGCCGGCGAACTGGGCCTTGCCGGTGACCTTCTCCACGGAGTCCCGGCGCGGGAAGGGCTTGCCGATCAGCTTGAACTCGGAGGGATCCTTCAACGCGGGCTTGTCCTTCGCCCGCCGGGCAATCGTCTTTCCTTGGGCCAGTGCGCCACAAGTGACGCATTTGTCCTTCTGCTGCTTGTCGTAGATCAAGCCGTTTTCGATGCCGAGTCTCTCCTGGGGCAGCTTGAGATGCTCGGCAGCCAGTTCCAGCAGGACGCGCCGAGCCTCCGCGCCGGCCGCGCGCAATGCAGGGCCGAAGCCGCGGATGCTGGTCGAGCCCCACGTCCCCCCGTCCCAGGGACAGAGCGTTGTGTCTCCCATCACCATATCGACCGATTCCAGGGGCGTGTCGATCTCATCGGCCAGCATCTGCGCCAGCGCCGTGCCGTTTCCCTGGCCGTGCTCGATCTTGCCGGTGTAACAGGTGACCCGGCCGTCCGCGCCGATGCGGAGAAAGGCGTTGAAATCGCTGGGGAGACCGCGGCGCTGGGCTTCCAGGACCGAGCTGTCGCCGAGGCAGAAGAAAATGACGATCCCGCCGCCGAGGGCCTTGAGAAGGTCGCGGCGCGAGAGGTCGAAGTCGAGCTCGAAATCGGTGAAATCGATTCTCGGATACTCATTATCGTTCATTAGGCCGTCCCTCCTTTCATCGCCGTGGCGGCGGACTGGATGGCGTCGATGATCCGGGTGTGCGCCCCGCAGCGACACAGGTTGCGGTCCATGCCCTGAATGATCTCTTCGCGCGTGGGCTGCGGATTCTCGCGAAGCAAGCTGTACGCGGTCAGAATCATGCCCGGCGTGCAGAATCCGCACTGCAGCGCGTCGTGCTCGACGAAGGCTTTCTGCAAGGGATGGAGCTCGCCGTTCTTCGCGAGTCCTTCGATGGTGCGAACCTCCCGGCCGTTAGCATTCCGCACCGGATAGACGCAGGAGCGAACGGCCTTGTTGTCCACCAGGACGGTGCAGGTCCCGCAGTGGGCCTGGCCGCAGCCGGGCTTCGTTCCCGTCAGGCCGAAGTCAGTCCGCAGGACCCACAAGAGCGGCCGTTGCCCGTCTGTGGTCACGCTGACCGGTTTGTCATTGAGTGTGAAAGCGATTGTCTCTGCCATAGCGTACCCCCGTACCCTTATCCCAACTGACACCCATACATAATCCCGTAGAGAAATCCGACGTCAGCAGTTACTATGGTACTGTCGTCAGGCATTGTAGTACAGACAAAAGTAGCACGGGCGTGAGCGCATGGACAACATGAATCTCTTTCGTCAAGCGGTCTCGGCCTTGGAAGCCGGACATCCGGTGGCTTTGGTCACGGTGATTTCAACGACCGGTTCCACGCCGGGCAAAGTCGGCTACAAGATGCTGGTCTTCGGGGATGGCGCGGGACCTGCCGGTACCGTGGGAGGGGGGCTCCTGGAGGCGAAGATGATCGCGGAGGCCGGCCGGATGCTCGGTGAGCAGCCCTGGGCCCGACGGTTCCGATTCGACTTGGACGGAAACGCCGACGACGAGAAGGGGATTTGCGGGGGATCCGTCGAGTTCCTGATCGAGACATTCGACCAGACGGCGTTGCCGTTGTTCCGGGAGCTTTCCTCTGCCGTCGGCAATGACAATGAGGGCGGGGTGCTCGTCTCGATCCTTGCAACGGATGGCCCGCCCCGGAAGATGCGGCTGCGGGACGTGGAGCAGGCGGACATCACAGGTATCCCGCTGCCCGAAGAGGCCCGGGAGACCCTTCGGGAGATGGCCGCATCGGGTGGCGCGGGGACGAAAGTGTCCGCCGGGTCCATGGATGTCTTCATTGAGAGCCTGGCCGTCCAACCGACTGTTGTCCTCTTCGGCGCAGGGCATGTGTCGTATCACATCGCCCGATTTGCGCGGGCGATGCACTTCCGCGTGGTCGTTTGTGACGAGCGGGCGGAATACGCCGATCGAGAACGATTTCCCGATGCCGATGAGATCATCGTAGAGGATTTCGGCCGAGTCTTCAAGCAGATGCGCATCGACAATCATTCCTACGTCGTGATTGTCACCCGGGGACACAAGTGTGACCAGATCGTTCTGGAACAGGCCGTACGGACTGAGGCGCGGTACATCGGAATGATCGGCAGCCGGCGCAAGACGTTGACCCTCCTGCAGAAGTTGCGCGACCAGGGCATTTCGCAAGAGCGCCTGCAGAGAGTCTACTCTCCTATTGGGGTCTCGATCGGGGCCGTAACGGCGGAAGAGATCGCTTTGAGCATCGTCTGCGAGCTTATCAAAGTCCGACGACTGGGGGATGAGGCGGGAATCGGCCATATGAGCCTGTCCCGGCGGGAGGGCGGCTCGTGATCAACGCCCTCGTGCTGGCGGCCGGGGAATCGAAGCGGATGGGGATGCCAAAACCGCTGCTGCGCTTCGGTGATACGACCTTCCTGGAACAGATTGTCTCGGTCCTTCAGTCGTCTGAGGTGGGCAGGATTACGGTGGTCCTCGGAGCACGGGCGGGAATGATCCAAACCTCGACGGACCTGTCCGGCGTGGACGTTGTTTTGAACAAGGACTACCGAGAGGGACAGTTGTCCTCGTTGATTGTCGGGTTGAAAAGCCTGCCGCCCGAGGCCGAGGCGATTCTTCTGTGTCTCGTTGATAACCCGTTCATTACCGTTGAGAGTGCGGATGGAGTTGTCGGGGCCTTCAGAGTGACGGGCAAGCCGATTGTGGTCCCGGTCTTCGAGGGCCGTCGGGGGCATCCGAGCTTGTTTGCACGCCCCATGTTTGATGATCTTCTCAACGCCCCGCCGGAGGAGGGGGCCCGGTACGTCGTGCAGTCGCATAGAGACCAGGTATTCGAAGTGGGTATCCCTGAGCCTTTTATCCTGACGAGAATCGATACGCCAGAGGACTACCGCTCGCATTTTGGGATGGCCCCACGGATAATAGAACAATGATCGAGTTGAAAGAAGCATTGCGGATTGTCTTGGATTCGGCTAAACCGCTCGGAGTTGAGCGAGTCGGGCTGAGCGATGCTTTAGGCCGCATCCTGGCAGAGGACGTGGTGGCGGATATCGATATGCCGCCATTCGACAAGGCGACGATGGATGGGTATGCCTGCCGCCGGGCGGACCTCAACAATACGCTGGCCGTCATCGAGACAATCCCGGCGGGGCATGTGCCGGCCCGCGCGGTCGGCCCGAATCAGTGTGCCAAGATCATGACCGGCGCCGCCATGCCGCGGGGGGCAGATTGCGTCGTCATGATCGAGCAGACCAGGGCTCTCGGGGAAGGAGTTGTCCGCTTTACGGGCGATCAGACACCGGACCATATCTTCCGTAAGGCGACGGATATCCGCGCGGGGCAAGTCGTAGTGCAAAAGGGGAGTCGGATCAGTCCACAGCACGTGGCTGTGCTCGCTTCGGTCGGGTGTGTGCAACCGCTGGTAGCTCAGCGGCCGAGGATGGGCGTCGTCGCCACTGGGGATGAATTGGTTCCGCCGGCGAAGAGACCAGGGCCGTCTCAAATCCGGAATTCCAATGGGCCTCAACTGGCTGTTCAGCTTGCGACCCTGGGACTGCGAGCTCGCGACTATGGCATTGTGAAGGATGTGCCGAGCAATATCGATGCGATGCTCAAGACCGCCCTGGCGGAAAACGACGTGGTGATTGTCTCTGCCGGTGTATCCGTGGGCGATTTTGACCTGGTGCCGGCGGCCCTGAAGCAAAACGGCGTGAGGCTGCTCTTCGAGAAGATCGCGGTCAAGCCCGGGAAGCCTACCGTCTTTGGCGTCTCTGATCGGGGGTATTGCTTCGGGCTGCCGGGAAATCCCGTCTCGACATTCGTGGTTTTTGAACTGCTGGTTAAGCCGTTTCTCTACCGGCTGATGGGGCACGATTACTCGCCCAGGTACGTGCAGATGCGCCTGGGCGAGGCCATTGCCCGAAAGGACAGCGATCGGCAAAGCTGGATTCCCGTGAGAATCACGAGCGAAGAAACGGTCCAGCCGGTACAATATCATGGCTCCGCTCACCTTTCGGCGCTTTGTGATGCGGGTGGGCTGGTGCCGATAGAAGTTGGCGTGACGAGTATCGGACAGGGAATGCCGGTGCGAGTCCGGCTGCTTTGAGATTCACATGAATGTGGATTACTTGAGAGTCTCGGTTACGGATCGCTGCAATCTGCGGTGCATCTACTGCAATCCCCTGGGCGATCATGGGCTCCGGGAGCGCGAGGGGATTCTGAACTTCGATGAGATCCACCGGCTGGTGAGGCTCTTTGCTGAGTGTGGCATCCGGAAGGTCCGCCTGACCGGGGGCGAACCGCTGATGTGCAGGAACATCGCCGATCTGGTGCATAGGCTCGCGACAATTACTGGCGTCGAGGACCTGTCTCTGACGACGAATGGGGTGCTACTCGCCCGGCTGACGGGGAATCTCAGGGCGGCCGGTCTGAAGCGTGTCAACATCAGCCTCGATGCGGCGGATCGAGAATCCTATCGACAAATGACCGGCTTCGATCTGCTGCCGCAGGTCCTGGACGGTCTGCACAGGGCTATCGAAGTGGGGCTGATGCCCGTGCGGCTCAATTGCGTTGTGATGAGAGATCGCAACCTTTCGCAAGTGATCGGTCTCGCGGAGTTGATGCTTCGCCTGCCGGTATCCGTGCGGTTCATCGAGTACTGCCCGACCAGCCGAGTCACCGGGCGGGCGGATGATTACGTACCGAATGCCGAGGTTCGCCGGCTCATCGAAACACACTTCGGGCCGCTTCAGAGCGTCACTGTGCCCAATGCCGGTGGGCCCGCCGTGTACTTCACGATGGAAGGTGCGCCGGGAGCAGTCGGCTTCATCAGTGGCCGGTCCTCCGTGTTCTGTGACAACTGCAGCCGGCTCAGGTTATCCAGTGACGGCAAGATCAAGCCGTGCCTCCATGCCGACCGGTGCTACGATGTCCGGGGGCTGCTCCGAGGCGGCGCCGGCGACGAGACAATCCGGGAGTTGATCCTGGAGATTCTCCGAGAGAAGAGTCAGTATACGAGAGTAACCTCCACGGCGGAGGATTTCCTGATGCAAAGTATTGGAGGCTGACGCCCGGTGGGTAAGTCAAAGGGCATGGTAGATATTGCCGCGAAGGAGGCCACCATCCGGACCGCCAAGGCGGCCGGTTCGGTCCTTCTCGGGCTGGAGGCGTTTGATGCCCTCAAGCAGGGCGACTGCCCAAAGGGGGATGTGCTGGCGACCGCCAAAATCGCGGCAATCCAGGCTGTGAAGGCGACGCCGAAGCTGATTCCGATGTGTCATCCCATTCTGATCGAGGGGATCGACGTGGATTTTGTGTTGGAGGAGCCGACCCAATCGGTGGGCGTGACGGTTGCGGTGAAATCGACCGGTAAGACGGGGGTGGAGATGGAGGCCCTGGCCGGCGTGGCCGGGGCGTGCCTGACCATTTACGACATGCTCAAGTACACCGGCAAGGGCATGACCATCGACCGGATCAGGCTCCTGAAAAAGACAGGGGGACGCAGTGGCGACTATCGCAGGGCGGATTAGGGCCATTTCCATCTCCAGCGAAAAAGGCATGCCCAAACGCAACGTGCCCGAGGCCGAGTTGCAGGCCGACTTCGGCGTCGTTGGCGACGCCCACGCCGGCAGCGGTCCCCGGCAGGTGAGCCTGCTGGACATGGAGTCGATCGAAGATCTGCGTCGCAGTGGTGCGGATATCTCCCCCGGTGACTTCGCCGAGAACCTCACCGTGGAAGGCATCGAGTTGTCCGCACTGGGGGTCGGGCACCGGCTGAAGGTCGGAGAGGCCGTTGAACTGGAAGTGACGCAGTTGGGTAAACGCTGCCACGGACGCTGCCGAATCTTTGAGAAGCTGGGGGACTGCATCATGCCCCGGCAGGGCGTGTTTGCCCGTGTCGTCACGGGCGGACACGTCATGACTGGGGATACGATAGTCGTTGATCTGACGGGTGGCAGCGTCAAGGGCGCAGCCCTTGGCGATGGCTCCTCGGTATCCGGGGCAGGCCATCGCCAAGCTTCGCTTGACGCTGCCACCCAGGCAAAGCCGAAATCAACCAGGGTGGCCATCCTGACGGTCAGTGATAGTTGTGCCCAGGGCCGGCGGGAGGATGCCAGCGGGCCGACCATCCGGGAGATCTTGTCGGCGGCGGGGTACGAGATTGGGGAACAGCGGCTGGTGCCCGACGAGCGGGACGCGATGGTGCGGGAACTGACCCGCTTTGCGGATGGGGGGGGGCATGACCTCGTGTTCACGACCGGGGGAACGGGCCTGGGCCCACGCGACGTGACGCCGGAAGCCACCTTGGCGGTGTGTGACAGGCTCGTGCCCGGGCTGAGTGAACTGATGAGGGCGGACGGGCGGAAAAAGACACCCAACGCCGTGCTGTCCCGCGGCGTCGTGGGGATGCGGGGCCGGACCCTGATCGTGAACCTTCCCGGCAGCCCTCGGGCCGTCCGCGAGGTCCTGGAGGCGGTCCTGGAGGTCCTACCCCATGCCGTCGAAATGATGCGCGGCGGCGGACACTAAATGCATTTACTATTTACTATTTACGATTTATGATTTATCATATGTCCCTGGCCCTCACGGCAGCCGGGATCGCGATTGCGATCCGGGAAAGGTATAGATAGGACATCATTGATTCGAACTCCTGCGATGGATAGTCACGAGAGAGTGGCACTGGCGACGCAGATCTTCGCCGAACAGGGCACGGCGATCCGGGCCCTCATTCGCCTGCACGTGACCCGCCCGGAGGAGGAAGATGAGGTCTATCAGAACCTGTATCTGTCCCTGGTGTGCAATCCGCCGCCCCAGCCGTTGACCAACGTGTCGGCCTACCTGAGCACCGTCATCCGGAACGATATTATCGACGCCGTGCGGCGCCGCAAGAGCCAGCAGGAGTTGGTTTCGCGCTACGCGATGTGTCAGACCTGGAGCGAGGTGGAGGAGGCCCCGGACGAGCGGGTGACGCGGACCGAGGAGGTGCAACGTGTCACCGACCTGGTCGCCAAGCTGTTGCCGGCCCATGAGGCTACGGCGGTGATCGAACGGTACGTCTATGGTCGCAGCACGACCGACATCGCGTTGCACATGCAGGTGAAGGCACGGACCGTCGCCCGGTACACCTGCGTGGGCCTCAAACGCATCCGTAAGGCGGTCTGCAAACACCCTATTTGACCCAATCGAAAAAGGCCGGCGGTGGGGCGGGGCGTGCAAGCCGCTCGGAGAGATCGGGGATCTCCCAACGCGGCGGATCGCGTCGGGGACTCTTGGTGGGGTGCAGGGCGCACCCTCGGAAAGGAGATGGGAAATGGTCGCGCGAAAGAGTTGGATGTGTTTGGCCGCGTGTGTGGCCGTGTCGATGACGGTGGTGGGCTGGGCGGCGAATCAGGAGGGCGGCTGGGTTTCTCTGTTCGATGGCAAGAGCCTCAAAGGCTGGTCGGTCCACAGCGGTTTCGCCAAATATGCGGCCGAGGACGGCACGATCGTGGGCTCCGCCGTGAAAGGTAGCCCCAATTCCTTCCTCTGCACGGACAAAGAGTACGGGGATTTCGTCCTCGAATTCGAGGTCAAGTGCGCCCCCGAGTTGAATTCGGGCGTGCAGTTCCGCAGCCACATCGCCAAGGAAGAGATGGCTTTCATTTTCCAGGATGCCAAAGGCCAGCCGCGTACGACCACGATCCCGAAAGACCGTGTCTATGGCTACCAGGTTGAAATTGCCACGTCCAAGTCCCGTTCTTGCGGCGGCGTCTACGACGAGGCCCGGCGCGGGTTCTTCATCGCCGACATTCGCAACAACGATGCGGCGGCTGCGGCCTTCAAGGACAACGAGTGGAACAAGTACCGCATCGAGTGCCAGGGTAACGCGATGAAGACCTGGGTCAATGAGGTCCCGTGCGCCAACTACAAGGATTCGCTGGACGCCAAGGGCATTATCGGCCTGCAAGTGCATGGCTTGGGCAAGGATTTCCAGCCGTACCAGGTCCGGTGGCGCAATATCCGCATCAAAGAGCTCTAAGATCGGGGGACTCAGCGCTGGGGTCTGTTGCCTCCATGTATGGCATCGTCAAAAACGAAGGCTGCGTTTGTAGTGACGCTGGAAGGCGTTACCCGGATATGCCCTTACAGGCACACTATAAACGGACATTGCCACACCGCAGAATCGTGATCCAAGGAGATGGGGCATGACCAATAGAGGAAGGCTTTGGGGAACGGTGGTCGTGGGATTGGCTGTGATGGCCCTCAGTGCGGCGCTCACGCATTCCGCACAGAAGGCGGCGGCGCGGAAGATGTTCGAAGAGGATGTCCTCAAGACGGAGACGGGCGACCTGAAGATCACCTTCATCGGCCATGGCACGCTGATGTTCGAGTACCAGGGCAAGGTCATTCACGTCGATCCGGTGGGCAGCAAGGAGGTGGACTACTCCAGGCTGCCCAAGGCGGATATCATCCTGATCACGCACGAGCATGGCGATCACCTCGACCCCAAAGCCGTGAACCTGATTCGCAGAGACCAGACCAAAGTCGTCCTGACCCAGGCGTGTGCCGACCAGGTCTCCGGCGGCGCGATCATGAAGAACGGTGACGTGCTCACCGTCCAGGGTCTCAAGATCGAAGCTGTGCCCGCGTACAACATCGTTCAGAAGCGGCCCGACGGTCAGCCCTTCCATCCCAAGGGCAGCGGCAATGGCTACATCGTCAATCTCGACAAGACCCGCGTTTACGTGGCGGGGGACACCGAGAATACCCCGGAGATGAAGCAACTGAAGAGGATTGATATCGCTTTCTTGCCGATGAACCTGCCCTACACGATGACGCCGGAGATGGTGGCCGATGCCGCGCGGGCGTTCGGACCCCTGATCCTGTACCCGTACCACTACGGTCAGACCGATCCGAACCGGCTCGTCAACCTCTTGAAGGACTTGAAGACGATACAGGTCCGCATCCGTAAATTGAAGTGAACGCCTCATGTCCGAAGAAGTCACAACGGTACGGAAGAAGCCGTTCCTGGGCACGGGCACTCTGATTGCGATGGGGGGGGCTGTGGGCGTGGCCCTGGCCTGCTTTGCCGTGGTGGCTTATCTGCCTCCGCCGAAAGGGCCGCTGTTCAAAGATGCGCTGCGGAGTCTCCTGACGGGCGTGGGTGTGGCCGGCGTCGCCTTTCCTCTATGCACCCTGGGGTCGGCGTTGAAAAGGAAGTTCGCCCTGTCGCCGTACTTCGAGGGGGCCTTCATCGCGGGCGTGCTAAATCTCGCCGGGTACATCTGCGCCGTCGTTGCTCTGGTGTGCATTGGTTTCGGCGTCTACGATCTGTTTGTGTGGTTGCTTGGCTCCCGTTGATGTACAGGCAAAGGAGCAGGCGTGAAACGAAGAGAGTTCCTGCAAATGTCCGTGGCGGCCGGGGCGTACGGTGTTCTCGGGCCGCCGGGGTGGGCGGCCGCGGGCGATGACGAACCCTGGTTCGACCGGCCGATGCGTTGGGCACAACTGGTGCTCGTGGAGAACGATCCGGGGCGGTTCGATCCGGACTTCTGGTTGGACTACTTCAAGCGGGTCCACGCCGACGCCGCGTGTCTGAGTGCCGGAGGCGTAGTAGCCTACTACCCTACGAAGGTTCCATGCCATCATCGCAGTGCCTGGCTGGAGGACTCCGATCCCTTCGGTTACCTGGTTCAGGGCTGCCGCAAGATGGGGATGGCGGTCATCGCTCGCACCGATCCTCACGCGACCTGGGACAATGTGCAGCAGGTGCATCCGGACTGGATCGCCGTGGAGGCCGACGGCCGGCCGCGGCGCCACTGGGCCAATCCCGATCTGTGGGTCACCTGCGCCCTTGGGCCGTACAATTTCGAGTTCATGACCGAGGTCCATCGGGAGATCATGGAGCTGTACCGGTTGGACGGCATTTTCTCTAACCGCTGGGCCGGTCATGGGCTTTGTTACTGCGAGCACTGCGTTCGCCAGTTCAAAGCCTACTCCGGCATGGACCTGCCCCGCACGACGGACCGGCAGAATCCCGCCTATCGCAAGTACCAGCAATGGCAGATCGAGCGACTGAGAGAGCTGTGGTTCCTGTGGGATCGCACGATCCGTGCGGTCCGGCCCGCCGCACGGTACATCCCGAACGGCTTCCCCGACAACGTCGTTACGGGCAAGCTCTCCGACATCTTCTTTACGGACCATCAGGGTCGCAGCGGCACGATCCCGCCCTGGTCGAACGGCAAACGGGCGAAAGAACTTCGGGCCACGATGGGCATGAAACCGCTCGGCGGCATCTTCAGTATCGGCCTGGAGGAAGCGTATCGCTGGAAGGACTCGGTGCAGACCGAGGCGGAGATCCGCATCTGGGTGGCGGAGGGGATTGCCAACAACATGCGGCCGTGGTTCGTCAAGTTCGCCGGGACCATCCACGACAAGCGGTGGCTCGGCGTTGTGGAACGGATCTACAAGTGGCACTATCGCCGGGCGCGCTACCTGCGCAATACCGCGTCGCTGGCCCGCGTGGCCATGGTCTATTCGGAGCAGACCCGACGCTACTACGGCGGCCAGCGCTGGCAGGACCGCAGCAGCGGGCATGAATTGGGGATGTACCACGCCCTCGTCGAGGCTCGCGTGCCGTTCGAGATGGTCAATGATCGGCTCCTTGACGCCGAACACCTCAAACCCTTCAAGCTCCTGATCCTGCCGAACATCGCAGCTCTCTCCGAAGCGCAGTGCGAGCAGCTTCGACAATTCGTCGGGCGCGGCGGAAGCTTGATTGCGACTTTCGAAACGTCGCTCCATGACGAGGAGGGCAAACGGAGGCCGGACTTCGGCCTGGCCGACCTGTTCGGCGTCTCGTACGGCGGTCGGGTCGAAGGCCCGATGAGGAACTCCTACTTGCGGCTGCGCAGTGATCCGGGGACCAGCCGATTCCATCCGGTCCTGGCCGGTCTGGAAGACGCCTACCGCATCGTCAACGGGGTCTATCGGCTGAGCATCCAGCCGCAGGCGGACTTCCCCTCGCCCGTGACGCTGATTCCGAGCTATCCCGACCTGCCGATGGAACACGTATATTCGCGTGTGCCCGACCCGGACACCCGTGAGATCTATCTGCGCGAGCAGGGGAACAGCAGGATCGCCTATGTCCCCTGGGACATTGACCGGACGTTCTGGGAGATCATGAACGCCGACCACGGGCGACTCCTTGGCAACATCGTCCGCTGGGCGTTGAATGAGGAGCCGGTCGTGCAGGTGACCGGTCGGGGGATTCTCGACATCACGGCGTGGCGGCAGAAGCAATCCCTGACGGTCCATCTGGTCAACCTGACCAACCCAATGATGTTGAAGGGGCCGTTTCGGGAGTTGATTCCGGTGGACGCGCAGGAGGTGCGGATTCGTGTCGGGCCGGACATGAAGGTGCAGAAAGTGCATTTGCTTGTCAGTGACAAGACGCCGGAGTATGAGATCGCGGACGGAGTCGTGACGCTCACGGTACCGTCCGTTTTGGACCATGAGGTGATCGCATTGCAGTCGAAGTTATAAAGGAACCGTGTCATGCAGAAACGAAGATGGGTGAGTTCTCGTGTTTGGTTAGTCGGTGCGTTGGTCACATTGGTGGTCGCGGGGGCGGCGCCTGCCGGAACTGCCGTTTGGGAGTCTCTCTTTGATGGCAAGACTCTCAACGGCTGGGTCCAGAAGAATGGCAAGGCCAAGTACACGGTCGAGGATGGCGCGATCGTCGGGACGACGGTCCTCAACACGCCGAACAGCTTCCTGTGTACGGAGAAGATGTACACGGACTTCATCCTGGAAGTCGAGTTCCTCGTCGAGGCCGGCATGAACTCCGGCATCCAGATTCGCAGCCACAGCTACCAGAACTACAACAACTACCGCGTCCACGGCTACCAGGTTGAGATCGACACGTCCAAGCGGGCCTGGAGCGGCGGCATCTATGATGAGGGCCGGCGCGGCTGGCTCTTCGACCTCAAGGGAAAGCCCGAAGCCCAAGCGGCCTTCAAGCAGGGCCAGTGGAATCATTACCGCGTCGAAGCAATCGGCAACCGCATCCGCACCTGGGTCAACGGCGTGCCCGCCGCCGACCTGACCGATGATATGACCGCCAAGGGCTTCATCTCGCTACAGGTCCACGGCTCCAAGGAGGCGGACAAGAAGATCAAATGGCGCAACATCCGCATCCAGGACCTGACGGCCAGAGGCGAGCGCAGGCTTCTCAAGGCCCTGATCGTCGATGGCCAGAACAACCACGACTGGAAAGGCACGACACCAGTCCTGAAGCGGCTTCTGGAAGAAACGGGCCTGTTCACCGTGGACGTGGCCACCTCGCCCGGCCCGAAGGAGCCGATGGACAGTTTCAAGCCGGATTTTTCCAAGTATGATGTCGTCGTTTCGAACTACACGGGCAAGGACTGGCCCCAGGAGACGCAGGAGGCGCTGGTCAAGTACATGAATAACGGCGGCGGTCTGGTGATCTTTCATGCCGCGAATAACGCCTTCCCCAAATGGCAGGAGTGGAATGAAATGATCGCTGTCGGCGGCTGGGGCGGCCGGAATGAGAAGTCCGGCCCGATGGTCCGCTACCGGGACGGCAAAGTCGTCCTCGACGATTCACCCGGCATCGGCGGCAGTCACGGTCCGCAGCACGAGTTCCAGGTCATCACCCGGGACCGTCACCACCCGATCATGGCCGGCTTGCCGGACAAGTGGATGCACGCGAAAGACGAGTTGTACAGTACCCTGCGCGGTCCGGCCAAGAACATGACGATCCTCGCGACCGCCTACGCCGACCCGAAACAGAAGGGCACGGGCGAGAACGAACCGGCCCTGTTCACGGTCCGCTATGGCAAAGGACGGATCTTCCACACGGTGCTCGGCCATGCCGCCGAACAGATGCGGTCGGTCGGCTTCATTGTCACATACCAGCGGGGCACGGAGTGGGCGGCCACGGGCCGGGTCACGCAAGTCGAGGTCCCGGAGGACATGTCGACAGCGGACAAGGTCAGCCTCCGTTGAATCATTCGGGTTCATTCCCCGCGGCTTGCCGCGTAGAAGTCGTAAGCCGATTGTTTCGATACCTCGCAGCTTGCTGCGAGGTAGTTCATTACGACCCTCCGGCGTCGTAGGACCGGGTGGCATCGTCAAGGCTGGAAGCCTT